>DASUEN010000045.1:0-48036 GCA_036275055.1 Thermoanaerobaculia bacterium | reverse complement strand
CCGCCGCTCCCAGGAACACGGCCAGGGAACGGCTGCGCAAGGTGGGGAGGAGGTCGAGCCGCGAGGGGGCGAGGAGGAGGAAGTGACGGGGGGACGAGACGTGGGGCTCCTCCAGGTTCTTGAGCAGGGCATTGGCCGCTTCGCCGGTCAGGCTCTCGGCGCTGGCGATGACGAAGACCTGCCCCCGGGCCTCGAAGGGGGAGACCTGGGCCGTCTTCAGGAGCTCGCGGGTGGCGTCCACCGAAGTGGACGCCTTGAGGTCGCGCTCCAGCACCTGGAAGTCGGGATGGAAGGCCGTCTCCTCCTCGCCCGGCCAAACGATCCGCCGGCAGTGGCGGCAGACGCCGCACGGCCGCGCCTCCGGGGGAGCCTCGCAGAGGAGGGTGCGGGCGAGCTTCACGGCCGCCTGCCGGCGGGCTTCGGCGTCGCCGCCGTCGAGGATCACCGCCGGGTAGAGCCGCCCCTGGCGGGCCGAGGTGAGAGCCGCGGCGAGGCTCACCCGGCCTCCACCGGCAAACCGGCTGCTCCCAGCAGGCCGGCGAGCGCCCGGCGCACCTGGCACTCGGTGGCCGGGAACGGCCCCGAGGAGTCGACGACGTGGAAGCGATGGCGGTCGGCCCCCGCCATCTCCAGGAAGCCGTGGCGCACCCGCTCGTAGAAGTCGAGGGTCTCGGCGTCCAGACGGTCGGCCGTGCCCCGCTCCTGGCGCGCTGGGGAGTGGCCGCGGTCACGGGCCGCCACCGACGGCAGGTCGAAGAGGAGGGTGCCGTCCGGCACCCGGCCGCCCGTGGCGAGGGCGTCGACCTGGTCGATGACGGCGAGGGGCACCCCCCGGCCATACCCCTGGTAGGCGCGGGTGGAGTCGGTGAAGCGGTCGCAGAGCACGTGCTTGCCCTCGCGCAGGGCGGGCTCGATCACCTGCAGCAGATGCTGGCGCCGGCTGGCGAAGACGAGCAGCAGCTCGACGACGCCGTCGAGCGTCCCCCAGCGCGGGTCGAGGAACAGCGCCCGCACGGCGTCCCCCAGGGGAGTCCCCCCCGGCTCGTGGGTGACGACGTGCGGCACGCCCTGCTCCGTGAGCCACGCCGCGGCGCGGCGCAGATGGGTCGACTTGCCGCTCCCGTCGAGCCCTTCGAAGGTGATGAACAGGCCCGGCATGGCAGGGAAAACTACCATGAAGAGCCGAGGGGCTTCCCTTCCGCCGCGAAGTCCGTATGCTTCCCCCGCGCACGGCTCCGCGGAACCGGCTACCATAGAGGGGGTAGTCAGACGCGGCGACCGGGCGGCCGGAGTCTTGCATGTCAGTACCGGCGCAGTTTTTCCAGGGTCGTGCACCCCTAAACCTTCATATACGCAGAGACGGAGGAGCAATCCATGGCCGAGAAGAAGTCGAGTGGGAAGTCGGGTTCCAAGGGCGGAGCGGCCAACAGCGCCTTCATGGCGCCGCTGACGCCGGACGCCGCGCTGGCGGCGATCGTCGGCAAAGACCCGCTGCCGCGCACCGAGGTCACCAAGCGGGTGTGGGACTACATCCGGGAGCACAAGCTCCAGGATCCCAACGACAAACGGACCATCAAGGCCGATGCGAAGCTCAAGGCCGTCCTCGACGGCAAGGATTCGGTCACGATGTTCGAGCTGACCAAGCTGGTCAACGCTCACCTCAAGAAGGGCTGACCGGGCGCCGCGCGGGGCCCCCGGCACTTCGGCCGGGCGCCCCGCTCCGTCCTTTCCCTCCATGCACACCGCCGCCCTTGGCACCCCCTTGCAGTGGGGTGTCTTCTTCGCCCTGATCCTGGGGATGCTGGCGCTCGACCTGGGTGTCTTCAACCGCCACGCGCACCGCGTCGGCCTGCGGGAGGCGGTCTTCTGGAGCGTCGTCTGGACGCTCGTCGCCCTGCTCTTCAACGGCTGGATCTATCGCAGCTTCGGCACCAGGGCCGGCTTCGAGTTCCTCACCGGCTACGTCATCGAGCGCTCGCTCAGCTTCGACAACATCTTCGTCTTCGTCGTCATCTTCAACTACTTTGCCGTGCCCGCGGAGCAGCAGCACCGGGTGCTGTTCTGGGGAATCCTCGGCGCCCTGGTCTCGCGCGGCCTCTTCATCGGCATGGGGACGGCGCTGCTGGCCCGCTTCGCCTGGCTGATCCTGGTGTTCGGCGCCTTCCTGGTCTACACGGGGATCAAGATCCTGCTGGAGAAGGAGGTCGAGGTCCACCCGGAGCGCAACCCGGTGCTCAAGCTGTTCCGGCGCCTCATTCCCCTCTCCGTCCGCTACCACGGCAAGCACTTCTTCATCCGCGACGGCAACGGCCGGCTCGAGGCCACACCCCTGATGCTCGTCCTGGTGGTGGTCGAGGCGACGGACGTGGTCTTCGCCGTGGACTCCATCCCCGCCGTCTTCGGCGTCACCACCAACGCCTTCCTCGTCTTCACCTCCAACATCTTCGCCATCCTCGGCCTGCGCGCCCTCTACTTCCTGCTGGCCGGGCTGATGCACAAGTTCCGTTTCCTGAGCTACGGCCTGGGAGCGGTGCTGATCTTCGTGGGCGGCAAGATGCTGGTCCACGACTGGATCGATGTCCCCATCGAGCTGTCGCTCGCCATCGTGCTGGGCATCCTGGCGCTGGCAATCACCCTTTCGCTCGTCATCCCGGTGCCGGCGGAGGAGGTCCCCCTGCCCGATCCCCTGGCGATCGAAGGGGACTTCGAGCACTCGCCGGCAGCGCAGGAGTTGGAGATCGAGGAGCAGGCAAAGTAGGATCTCCGTCCGGAAAAACTAGAATCGGAGTCTTGCGCAATGGCGAAAGTCTTCATACCACGCGAGCGGCGAGCCGGGGAAACCCGGGTCGCCGCCACACCCGAAACCGTGAAACGGATGGTCAAGCAGGGGCTCGAGGTGGCGGTGGAACGCGGGGCCGGCCTGGCGTCCCTCTTCTCCGACGCCGAGTACGAGGGCGCCGGCGCCCATTTGGCGGACGATCCCGCCGCGGCCTGGGAGAGCGCCGACGTGGTGCTCAAGGTGACCCCTCCCGGCCGCTTCGAGGGGCTCACCCGCCCCGAGGCCGAGGGGCTGAAGCCCGGCGCCGTGCTCATCGGCTTCCTCGCGCCGTACCGCAACCTCGACATGGTGCGGACGCTGGCCGCCAACCGGGTGACCTCTCTGGCGCTCGAGCTCGTGCCGCGGGTGACCCGCGCGCAGCCCATGGACGCCCTGTCGTCCCAGGCGTCGATCGCCGGCTACAAGGCCGTGATCCTCGCCGCCTGGCGCCTGCCCAAGTACCTGCCGCTGCTGATGACGGCGGCGGGCACCATCAAGCCGGCCCGGGTGGTGGTGATGGGCGCCGGGGTGGCGGGCCTCCAGGCCATCGCCACCGCCAAGCGCCTGGGGGCGGTGGTGGAGGTCTCGGACATCCGGGCGGCCGTCAAGGAGCAGGTCGAGTCGCTGGGCGGCAAGTTCATCGAGCTGCCGCAGGCCGAGAGCGGCGAGGGGCAGGGGGGGTACGCGCGGGAGATGGGCGAGGACTTCCTGCGCCAGCAGCGGGAGATCGTGCAGCGCCACCTGGCGGCGGCCGACGCCGTGATCACCACCGCCCTGGTGCCGGGGCGGCCGGCGCCGCGCCTGGTCACGGCGGAGATGGTCCGCGCCATGCGCCCGGGCTCGGTGATCGTCGACCTGGCGGTGGAGCAGGGGGGAAACTGCGAGCTCTCCAAGGCCGACGCCGAGGTGGTGGAGAACGGCGTCGTCATCTTGGGACCCTCCAACCTGCCGGCCGCCATGCCCCACGACGCCAGCCTCCTTTTTGCCCGCAACGTCCACTCGCTGCTGCAACTGGTGGTCGACAAGGAAGGGAAGGTCGCGCCGAGCCTCGACGACGAGATCGTCGCCGGCTCGCTCCTCACCCATGGCGGCGAGGTCGTGCACCCGCCCACGGCCGCTCAGCTCCAACCGCAGGAGGTGACGGCGTGAAGCCGGGGGGACGGCCGGGAGCACGAGCCCGCCGTCCCGTTTCCCCGGCGTGTCCGCACTCGTGAGAGAGGGACTTCAATTGTAGCCGATGGCTGAAGACGACCGCGGCGGTCGCGGGCTCGAGATCGCAGAACCGGAATCCGCCCTCCAGCGCGCAGGGCCGGGAGGAGGAGACGGGCTTCCTCACCCGCTGCTGGCGGTGCTCGAGCGGCTCCGCTCGGCCCTCGACCAGGAGCGCGCCGAGGCCCCGGCCCTCTGTGCCGAGCTGATGGCGCTGCCGGCCGAGGCGGCCTTGGAGCAGATCCGGCGGCAGGCCCGGTTCCAGACCTGGGGGCTCTGCGAGCTGCTGCTGGCGAAGAGCGCCGAGCCGCCGGACCCCGAAGGAACCGGCCGGGCTGGCCGCCTCGCCGCCCTGGCCCTCGCGGGGGCGGAGCGGCTCGATCTGACGCGGCACGCTCCCGCCGTGGTGGAGGACCTGAAGGCGCGGGCCTGGGCCACCCTCGGAGAGGCCCGGCGCGCCGCCGCCGACCTGCCCGGAGCGGAGGAGGCTTTGCGCGCTGCCGCCGCCTGCCTCTCCCACGGCACGGGCGACCTGCTGGTGGAGGCCCGGCTGCTGGAGTTCGAGGCGGGAGTGCGGCGGGGCCAGGGGCGCCAAGGAGAAGCCGCCGCGCTCCTCAAGCTCGCCGCGGCGCGGTATCGTCAGACAGGCGAGCTGGAGCGCATGAAACGGGTGCTCGCCGAGCGGGAAGACATTTTGCTGGACAGGAGACTCCCTTGAACAAGATCCTCCCCGCCGCCATGGTCCTGTTCCTCCCCATCTCCCTCGGTGCCGCCTCCGCACCGGCGCCGGCCGGCACCGGCGGCGCCGTGGCCGCGGCGGATCCCCTGGCCGTCGCGGCAGGGCTCGAGATGCTGCGCGCCAACGGCAATGCCGTGGACGCGGCGGTGGCCACCGCCCTCGCCCTCGCCGTGGTCTACCCGGAGGCGGGGAACCTCGGCGGCGGCGGTTTCGCCCTGGTGCGCATGGGCGGCGAGCTCCAGGCGCTCGACTTCCGCGAGACGGGACCGGCGCGGGCGAAACCCAACATGTACCTGGACGCCGAGGGCAAACCGGTCGAGAACGCCTCGCTGGTGGGGCCGCTCGCCGCCGGCGTCCCCGGCTCGCCGGCCGGATACTGGGAGCTGCAACGCCGCTTCGGCCGCCTCCCCTGGGCAAAGGTGGTGGAGCCCGCCCGGCGGCTGGCGGCCGACGGCTTCCGGGTGAGCCTCTACCTCCATCAAGTGTTGGACCGAGAGGAGCACAGAAAGCTCATCCTCCGGTTCCCCGAGAGCGCCCGCGTCTGGTTCCCCAACGGCGAGCCCCTGCCTGTGGGGAGCCTGCTGCGCCAGCCGGACCTGGCCGCGACGCTCAGCCGCTATGCCGGACAGGGACCGCCGGGGATCGTCACCGGCCCTGTGGCCGTCGCCGTCGAGAAAGCGTCGAGCGAGCACGGCGGCGTGCTCACGGCCGCCGATCTCGCCGCCTACAAGCCCGTCTGGCGCCAGCCGCTCACCAGCGAGGCCTTCGGCTGGAAATTCGCCGCCATGCCGCTCCCCTCTTCGGGCGGCGTCATCCTGGGCCAGACCTTCGGCATGCTGGAGAAGCTGGGCTGGGAGAAGCTCCCCCGCTTCAGCGCCGACCGCGACCACCTGCTGGCCGAGGTCTTCCGGCGCGCCTTCGCCGATCGTTTCCTGCTCGGCGACCCGGCCACCTCCCAGGCGACGGAAGCGCAGCTCCTGGCGCCGGACTGGATCGCCCGCCGGGCGGCGGAGATCGATCTCCGCCACGCCACGGCTTCGGCCCGGGTGCAATCGTGGCCGGGAGCTGCCGCCGCGGCGGCCGTGCCCGGAAGCAGCGAGACCACCCATCTCTCGGTGGTGGACCGCGACGGCAACCTGGTGGCCCTCACCACCACCCTCAACGGCCTCTTCGGCTGCGGCCTCTGGGTGCCGGGCGCCGGCTTCTTCCTCAACAACGAGATGGACGACTTCGCCACCGCCCCGGGCCGGCCCAACCTCTTCGGCTTGATCCAGGGCGAAGCGAACGCCGTCGGGGCCGGCAAGCGGATGCTCTCGTCGATGACTCCCGTGATCGCCTGGAAGGGGGAGGAGGCCTACGCCCTGGGCGGCCGGGGGGGCTCGCGCATCCCCACCAACACCATCGAGGTGCTGCTGAACCTCCTGGTGGACGGCGATCCCCTGCAAGCGGCCCTCGACCGGCCGCGGCTCCACCATCAGTGGCTCCCCGACCGCATCGAAGCCGAGCCCGACGCCCTGGCCCCCGAGACGCGGGCAGAGCTGGAGCGGCGGGGGCATACTCTTCAGATCAACACCACGACCGCCAAGGTCCACGCCGTCCACCGTCTCCCCGGCGGCCGGGTGGAGGCGGCGTCGGACCCCCGGGGCTCCGGCGTGGGCGGGGTGGTGAGCCCCGACCCGTAGCCTTTCTCATACTCCGCGTCCCCTTCGCCTGACGCCGGCAGTGAAGGGGTTCCACCCTTTCCTAGGGAGCCGGCGCGGCACGGGATTTGCCCCCTTGGGTATTCAGGGGGACCGGCCATGACCCGCGAACGCATCGGTATCGTCCTCGTGCTGGCGGCGGCGGTCTCCGCTCTCCGTCCCTCGCAGGCTGCCGCTCAGACCCGGAGGTTCAGCGAACGGCTCACCATTCGGGAGCGGGAGATCCTCGTCGCCCTGCCGGACGTCCGCGAGAAGAAATCGCTCAAGCCCGGCGACTTCCAGGTCCTCGTGGGCGGTCAGCCGCGGGAGGTCAACCGCGCCGAGCCGGCCTCAGCGGCGGACGGCGAACCGCCGTGGACGATCGTGGTCTACGTGGACCGTACCTTGGCGAGCCCGGGCACGGTCTTCTACTCCGCTCTCGCCCTCTCTTCGCGAGCCACGGCTCTCACCGGGCTCGGCAGCGTCGAGATCGTGGTGGCGGACGCGGATCCCCGGCCGGCCCTCGCTGCCACCCACGAGGCGAAGCGCCTGGCGGGGACGCTCACCAGTCTCGCCGCCGCCGCCCGGATCGAGCGCGACAGGGCAAGCCGGCGACTGGCACCACCCGGCCCGCCGGACGTACCCCTCCTGCGGCGTCAGCTCGACAAGCTCCTCTCGTTGCTCACCTCCCGCACCCCTTCGGGTCCTCACGCCGTCCTGCTGGTCATGGACGGCCTCGATCTGCCCGACGAACAGATCGCAGACCTCGACAAGAGCGCCGCGGGCGCCCCGCAGACGGCGGCGGCGGCCCTGCAGCGGACGGCCCGTCTGCTCGCGGCCTACGGTTGGGTGGCGATTCCCGTCCCTCTGCGCAAGGAAGGGCCGGGAGACCCGGCTTCGATGCAGAGCGATCTCGAAACCTTCCGGGAGAACACCGCCTGGTCAGGCCACAGCAGCTCCGTGCCACCCACCGTCCGCTGGGCTCCCCCCAAAGCGACGTCCCTGGCCTTCAGGGGAGTGATCGACCTCATGATCGCGCCCCAGACCGCAGCCCTGCGGGCCCTCGCCCGCCCTACGGCAGGCACCGTGATCGGCTTCGAGGTGCAGCTCGACGAGGCCCTCCAAGCGCTCGCCCGGCGCTGGCGGCTGTGGATCGCCGAGCCGGACGCACCCGTGGACGGCCGCCTCCATCCCCTCGCCGTGGGCCTCCCGGGAAAGCTGGAGACGGTGCGGGCACCGGAGTGGCTGCGCTCCTCGACCCCGGAGGAGATCGCGGAGGTCCGGTTAGCGGACCTGCTGGCGGCCAGACCCGGCAGCGGCGGCCTGGAGCTCAACGCCTCCGTGGCCTCGACGCCTGCCGGCCCCGAGCTGCGGCTGGCGGTGGCACCCATCGAGCTCCCCGAGGGCGCACCGCCCGGACCCCTGCGGATCTCCTACGCCTGGTCCGGTCCGGACGGCCCCACGGGAACCCGCCACGAGACCCTGGCCCCGGGAGACCTGGCGCAAGGGTGGCAGCACGCGGAACGTCTGGCACCGCCGGCCGGCGCGCGGCGGCTGGCGGTGACCGTCGAGGCCTTGGGGCCCGAGAAATGGGGAGGAGCGGTGCTGGCGGTTGAATGAGAAGCAGGCTTGGCCGGAGCTCAGCCGGCGGCCCGCAGGTCCTCGGAGGCATCGAGGACGGCGCGCAGGGTCTCCCCCAGCACCTGGGGGGAGAACGGCTTCTGCAGGCAGATGGGCGAATCGGGCCCGCCGTCCGAGAGCTTCTCATCGGTGTAGCCGGACATGAAGACGATCCGCGTCTGCGGGCGCTCGCCCCGCAGGCGTTGCGCCAGCTCGGGTCCCTTCATCTCCGGCATGGTGACGTCGGTGAGCAGCAGGTGGACGGCGCCGCGGTGGAGGCGGGAGAGGATCAGCGCCTCCTCGCCCGAGGAGGCCTGGAGCACCCGGTACCCTTTGCTCACCAGGATCTGGTTGAGCACCGTCCGCACCTCGTCCTCGTCCTCCACCAGCAGGATGGTCTCCGAGCCCCGGCCCGAAAGGGTGACGGCGGCCCCGCCGCGCACCACCTCCGCCTCGCGGGTCACCGGCAGGTAGAGGGAGAAGCATGCCCCCTCGCCGGGCGCGCTGTTGACGAAGATGTGGCCGCCGCTCTGCCGCACGATGCCGTAGGCAGTGGAGAGGCCGAGCCCCGTCCCCTCCCCCTTGGTGCTGAAGAACGGCTCGAACACCCGGGCCTGGGTCACGGCGTCCATACCGGACCCGGTGTCGGTGACCGTCAGCAGCACGTAGGAGCCGGCCGGCACGTTGGCGTGAGGCGCCGCGCCGCCGTCGTGGACGTCCAGCGGGATGGTACGCAACGTCAGGCGGCCTCCGGACGGCATGGCATGACGGGCGTTGACGGCCAGGTTGACGATCACCTGCTCCATCTGCCCGGGATCGATCTTCACCTTGCCGAGCTCGGGATGGAGCTTGGTGACGAGCTGGATGTCCTCCCCCAGGAGCCGCTGCAGCATCTTCTCCAGTCCCGAGATCACCGGGTTCAGGCTCATCACCCGGGTCTCCATCGGCTGCCGGCGGGCGAAGGCGAGGAGCTGCTTGGTGAGGGCCGCCGCGCGCTGGCCGGCCTCCTTGATCCCCGTCAGGTTGCGGGCGAGGAAGGCATCGTCGCCGTAGCGCTCCAGCAGCAGGTCGCTGTAGCCGAAGATCGCCAGCAGGCAGTTGTTGAAGTCGTGGGCCACGCCGGCCGAGAGGCGGCCGATGGCCTCCATCTTCTGCGAGTGCAGGAGCTGGCGCTGCAACATCTTGTTCTCGGCCTCGTCGCGCTTGCGCTGGGCGATGTCACGGATGGCCACCACCGACACTTCCTCGCCCTGGAAGAGGTAGCGCTTGCCCGCCACCTCGATGTCCACCGAGCTGCGGTCGCTGCGGAAACCGACGCCCTCCCGCGACACCCCCGCGAGGTCCACCTCGCCCGCCACCAGCTCGGCCAGCGGCCGGCCGATGATCTCCTCGGGCTGGGAGCCGAAAATGGCCAGCAGAGCGCTGTTGACCTCCAGGACGACGCCGTTGCGAACGATGGCGATCCCCTCCAGGGTGGCTTCGAAGAGGGTGCGGAAGCGCTCCTCGCTGCGCCGGATCTCCTCCTCGGCGGCCTTGCGCTGGGCGATCTCCTGCTGCGCCTTCTCGTAGAGTCGGACGTTCTCGGCCATCGGGGCGACTTGGTTGGCCACCGTCGACAGCAGGTGGATGTCGCTCAGCGGGAAGTAGTCGTCCGGATCGCGCCGGCCGATGAGCCAGACGCCGATCGTCTGGGCCTGGACCACCAGGGGGATGACCAGCCGCACCCAGGCCCGCGGCGACTGGTCCCCCTCCCGCGGCCGCAGGTAGCGGCCGCTCGCCGTCAGGAGCTCCCACAGCTCCTCCAGCGCCGGCGCCGGCTCACCGGCCGGCACCGCCTGCTCGTAGAGCGTCTCTTTGCGCCCTTCCCCGAAAAGGTAGAGGGCCGATTGGCGAATGAGCAGGGTCGGCAGGATCTCGTTGGCGATCACCCGCGCCAGCACCTCGCGGTCGAAAGCCGTGGGAATGCGCTCGGAGACGAGACCGACCACCTCCTCCGCCGTGTGCTTGATGCCGAAGACCCGGCGGTCCACCAGCGCCTGGAAGCGGTCCCGCAGCAGCGGCGCCACGGCCACGAAAAGCAGGGAGACGAAAAGGACGGTGGCGAGGAAACCGCCCGGGATGCCCGCCCACCGGCGGCTGAGGACGAAGAAGATCGCCGTGTACGAAGCGAACAGCATCACGGAGAAGGTGTAGATGCCGAGCAGCCGGTTGGCCCGGAACTCCAGCGCCCCCAGGTTGTGCCGGTAGATGGCATAGATGTAGCCCATCGGCAGGATGGGCATGGACAGAGTCGAGAGCCCGAGGATGTAGTTGTAGGCCCAGCGCAGGCTCTGGCCTTCGTGGATCGTCTCTTCGAGCAGCCGCGGGAGGATCCCCTGAAAGAGCAGCAGCGGCACCAAGCCCAGCAGGATGCCGAACAGCATGATGCGCACTGCCACCCGGGTGGCGGCGCTCGCCGGCCAGACCAGGCGGCCCACCAGCAGCAGGATGGAGAGCAGGGTGCCCACCAGCATGAACAGGAGGTAGGAAATCGGCCGCAGCCCGGCGAAATCCGCCGCCATCAGAGTCAGTGACAGGGCATAGAGACTGCCCAGGCCCACGAGGCGGGCGCGGACGCCCGAGAGGGGATTGGGCAAGATGAGATGCAGATGCAGGCACAGCGGCGCGAAAAACCAGATCACCGCGTGGAACAGGTACCACGATCCGGAAACCCGCGCGCCAATCCCCGTCGCGATCCATAGAGCAGTGTCGTAGCTGAACAATACCAAGACCAGCCACCGCTCGTCGCGCGGCCGCAGGAAGATCACCACCACCGTGCCCATCAACCAGAACACCAGCGGCGCCACGAGGTCGAAGATGAGCTGGGACAGGTCGATGTGCCGCTTGAGGCTCCCGACCCGAAGGGTCATGGGCTGGCCCTGCCGAACCAGGTCGAAACGAACGCTCCCGTCCGCTTTGAAGATCTCCTGCAAGGAGAGCCAGTGGTTATGGTCGAACTGCTGGCGGTTCATGCCCTTGACCCGGAGCACCTGGTCGCCCACCTTCAGGCAGGGAGCGTTGGGCGCGCACGGGTAGGCAGAGATCACCTTCCAGTTGGCGGAGCTCAAGGTGAAGCCGAGGTCCGGAGAGGAGAAGGCGTAGGGATAGTACAGGCAGGGGACGAGGATCAGGAGACAGGCGAGGATCAGGAAGAAGTCCGTCGCCTTCCACGAAGCGGAGTTCCGGGTGTCCATGGGCTTAGGGCCGGGCCCAGTTATAGCAGGCTCGCCGCCTCCCGTCCACCCTCGCCGGAAAGGCCGGCCGGGACTCGGGCAAAAGCCCGGCGCCCTTCCCCGAGACGAAGGCGCCCGCGGGTCCCGCCGGTTCAAGGTTTGAACGGGAGCCACGCGGGCGTGTCGCCGGCCGGAGCCGGAGCCTTCTTTTCGACCGGGCCGGAAACCTGGGATTTCTCAGGCCCTGCCAATCTCGAGACACTCTCCATCCTCGTGGCCGCCGGCCGGCCACTCTCCCCAGGCGAACGCGTTGAGGCCCGGAGACTTCAAATCGTTCATCAGGCTCAGACGGCGTAACGCGGCAAACAGTACACTGCTTTCATTTCGGGAAACGAATCGAGTACGGAACTCTTGAATGCTCATGGTCTCTCCCTCCCAACGGAAAGGCGGTAACCTTCCAAAGAGTTGAATCGTGATCGTCAGAGACTTCCGACGGTGGGAGGAGGCCGGAGGGCTGCGTGCAGCGGGGCGAAAGTTTCGGTACGGAGAGATTCCGGAGACCGCAGGACTATTCTCAACCGGGAGACACCGGGTTACTTCATTTGGAATGCTCAACCTTCTATTGAGCATGTCAACAACCCTTCTTGAAGCAGCCTGCCGTTTACCTGGGCAGCGACGATTAGTATAACACTAAATCACCTGGCAAAGATCTGGAGCCCGCAGAGCCACCTCTCGATCAGGTGAGAGTCAACGCTGCCGGATCCTCGACGCCCGAGATCTCGAGCAGCCGGTGAAGCGGCTTGACATGAAGCTCCACCAGCTTCGCCACCGGCGATGGGTCGATCACGGAAACGCTCCCGAGCAATTCCTGAATCTCCCGCGCGAGCTCGACCAGCTTCAGGGCGCAGTAGCTCACGGCGCCGCTGCGAAAGAGAATTTTCTGCGCCGCCGCCAAGCTCTCCGGCTCTTCCGCTCGCGCCGAAAGCTCAGCGAACCTGCCGCGGTCGGCATGCTCGGCGGTCAGGGCATAGAGGATGGGAAGATTGTTGTGCCGCCGCTTCCAATCGGCGCAAGCCGGCGTTTCCAAAGCATCCGCCATGTCGTCGTTGATCTGGATGTAGCGGCCGAGCAGGCGCCCCAGATGAGCCAGCCGTTGCGCCGAGGCGGCGTCCGCGCGCCCCAAAAGGGCGCCCATGCGCAACGCCTCGCCAAAAAGCGGCGGGGTCTTCGCCTCCACCACCCGCCAATAGTCCGCCTCGGTCTCGCGCTCCAGGGAGTCGAGGCTCTGGCCGAAGCAGGTGGCGAGCGACAAGGCGGCGAAGCTGCCCTGGAGCGCCGCCCGCAGCGGCGAAGGTCCCTTGTCCAGCAGGCGGTGACCCGCCGCCTGGAACGCCAGGGCCAGGTTCGCCGCCGGCCCCGCGCCGAGACG
The DNA here is from genome assembly GCA_036275055.1 of Thermoanaerobaculia bacterium. Classification (GTDB taxonomy): domain Bacteria; phylum Acidobacteriota; class Thermoanaerobaculia; order Multivoradales; family UBA5704; genus DATARR01. The sequence continues at coordinate 35,330 of DASUEN010000045.1, read as the reverse complement.
GTGAAAGTCGCCCCGCGGGTCGTCGTCCAGCATGTCGTCCACCAGATGAATGCTGATCACCGAACAGAAGACCGCAGCGGCGGCGGGCAGGGCGTCCTCCTCGGAGCCTCCCACGGCCAGGCAAGCCACCACCGGATACTCCCAGACCGAGACCAGGTCCCGATGGACTGGCCGCTCGATCAAAGCGAGCATCTGGGGCCAGGCGGCGACCTCCGGAATTTTTCGCACGCTGTCCTTCATCTTCTCGAAATCCATTGCCTTTGCCCCTTCTCTCGAAAAATCTTCGAGACCGGGACCCGGGAGGCACGCCCCCCGGGTCCCCGATACCAACGACAGGCATGCAACGATCAAGCGTGTTGCATGCCGCATAGTCTCCTACCTACTGCTCGGCCACGACCGGCCACTGCCCCCAATCGGCGGAAGCGAACTCCATCTGGAGCAGGGCCTTCACGTCCTCGACCTGGCTGAGCTTGCGAAGCGCCGCGAACAGGTTGCCCTGTTCGCCAACGGAAGTAAACTTGCGGCAAAACTCATGAATCTGCATTGGCGTAAATCTCCCCTAGTTTGGAGGAGTTGAAAGCTCCCCCGGTTAGACAAACCTTTTTAGTTGCGACGAACTTCAGGTACGGCAATGAAAACGACGATGCAAGGTCAAGTCTGCAGAGTGGCCACGAAGAATTCCCCCCATAGAAAAGTAGCAAAGTGCGATAACGGACATCGGAGCGTGCGCGCGTCCGATAGATAGAGTGCGGCGCACTCCGTGGACCGGGACAATTCAATTTTACATAGCTGGTCGTGAATTAAAACGATCAATCAGGCGACGGCGGACGCCGCGAGACCGAGAATCAGGGCGCGGACGGCGCGGCTCCGAGCGGTTCGAGCACACCGGAGTGATCCTGGCGCGCGGCGTCCGCCTGGAGCAACTGCGCCAGCTCGAGGCCCGGGAGGGGCTTCAAGAAGAAGTATCCTTGCGCGTAGTCGATCCCCAGCAGGCGGAGGACCTCGGCGTCCTCGGCCGTTTCCACCGCTTCCATGACCGTGGCCGTGCCGGCACGCGCCGCCATCTCGGCAGTGCTTTGCACGATGATCTGCTTGAAGGGATCGTGCGCCAGGCCGCGGCAGAAAGTGCCGGAGATCTTGAGAAAATCTGGATGCAAATCTTGGAATAGGTTTAAGTTTGAAGATCCTTCGCCAAAATCGTCGAGCGCGATCCGGAATCCCCTTTCACGCAGCCGTTGCAGCGTCGCGGCAAAGGCACGGGGGTTGACGATCGTCTGCTGCTCGGTGAGCTCCAGGACGATGCTCTTCTCCTCCATTCCGGCCACGCGGACGGCCGAGCACAGCTTGTCGGCGAACTCCGGATTGGTCAGCGAGCGCGGCTGCACGTTGAGGAAGGTGACCACCGTGTTGCCGAGGTGGATCACCTCCGCCAGGGCGGCCCGGATGCAGATCATGTCCGCCTCGAACAACAGCTCCTTCTGCGCCGCGTAGGCGAGGAAGACCGCCGGGCTCCCCAGCACCGAGTTGGCGGGCCCCCGGGCCAGGCTCTCGACGCCGAAGACCTCGAAGCGCGGCGCGCCGTCGCGCAGCTTGACCACCGGCTGCAGCACGGCGCGGATGGGATTGGCAGCCATGAAGTCTTCGAGCAGCTCCACCTGCTGCGCCTCGCCGTCGCCTTCCAGGGGAGCGCCGGGGAGGAGCTGCGCGTCCCGCCGGTCCAGCAGATAGCCCCGCAGGCGCGACAACCCTTCGGACTTCTCCAGCACGGCGGTGACGCCGAGCACGGAGCAGAGGTCGCGCACCGCCTGATCGACGTAGCCGGAGAGGACGTAGACGGCGGTGTCGGGGAAGTTGGCCGTGACGAAGCGGACCAGGCGCATGCCGTCCAGGCCGCCGAGTTGGGAGACGGAGAGGTCGGTGATGACGGCGTCGAAACGGAAGCAGCGCAGCAGCGCCTCGGCCGCCTCGATCTCCATGCAGGTGGTCAGGTCGAGTCCCGGCAGCCGCAGACAGGCCGCCAGGGTGTCGACTACGATCGACTCATCGTCGAGGATCAGTACGCGCAGCACGGCATCTCGTCATGGCCGCCTGATAGCGGCGAATCACCGGGTTCATCGGCCTAACAGATTGACTCTGGTGGAGGGTATCTCGCGAATTCGGTGAAGTCAACCGCAGGAGCCGGCCTCAACTTCCGCCCACCACCCGCCCCACCCGCAGGAACCAGAGCTCGAAGCGCGGCGGCTCCGCCAGCGCCAGCGCCTCCTGGACCGCCCTCGTGTACAACGTCCCTTGGGGGGCGTAGACGGCGGCGCGCGCCTCGACCTCCTTCTTCGTCCCAACCTCGTCCGTCTTGTAGTCGGCCACCACGATCGTCCCGTCCCGGGGATCCCTGTACAAGAGGTCGATCGCGCCGCTGACGGCGCCCACCGGCGAGGTCTCTCCCTCCCCGGGCGGCAGGAGGACGGGAAGCTCGCGGGCGAGAAGGTGGTCCTTCAATCCCCGCAGGCGTCCCAGGAGGGGACCGGCGGCGAAGGTTTCGAGGAGGGACTCGGCCACGGGGAGGGCGCGCTCCCGCTCGTCCCCCTCCACCAGGGCGGCGAGGTAGGCGGGGAGGAGGGAGCGCTGGCGGCCGGCTTCTTTGCGGGGATCGGCGGCGAGGTCCCACTCCTCCAGGGCGCGGTGGACGGCGCCGCCCGCGGCCATGGCCGCCGCCCGGTCCACGACGGGACCCCGCCGTTCGGGCCGCTCGCTCGCCAGCCGCTCCGCCTGCTGCTCCCGTAGCAGGGCGTGGGCTTCCTCGGAGGCGGCGCCCCCGAAGGGGCGGCCCATACGCTTTCCGGCCCGCTCCCGCTCCGCCCGCAGGCCCGCCGAGACCAGGGCGATCTCCTCCGGCCCCGGGAGCGACGGGCGCTCGGGCTCGGCGGCGAGCCGCAGGTCCGCTGCCGGGCGGAGGGCGGGGAACTTCCACAGGGCGCCGGTGGCGTCCGCGAAGGTCCAGGCCGGGGAGCCCTCCGCCGCCAGCGCCTCTTCCCAGCGGACGTGGGCGTCCGGCAGCTCGCGGCGGGAGAGGAGGAGGTCCAGGGGCGTCCGGGCCTGGTCCCAGGGCTTCGCCGCCGATCGCTCGGGGGGCGGCCAGCGGCCGGCCAGGACGACGCGGTCCTTGGCCCGCGTCATGGCCACGTAGAGCAGGCGGACGCGCTCGGCAGCTTCCACCTCCCGGCGCTCGGACTCGACCTGGTCGAAACCCAGCGTAGGAGCGCCGAAGAGGCGGTACTCGAAACCTCCGCTGACACGCCCCGCCTCGGTGCGCAGGCCGCGGTCGCTGGGCGACTCCTTGTGGAGCTGCACCAGGTAGACATGCTCGAAGTCCAGTCCCTTGGCGCCGTGGATAGTGAGGACGGAGACGGCGTCCTCCGAGCCGTCCGTGGGGCGCCCCTCCTCGGCGTCCCGGGCCTCGGCCACGCTGCGGCGCAGGGCGCGGAGGATGGCCGTCACGTCGCCCCCTCCTTCCTCCATGGCCGCGAGGAGCTGGCGGAAGAAGCGCTCCAGGTTCGCCAGCCGGTAGGGGCCGAGGTAGCGCGCCGCCTCGGTGGCCTCCACCAGGGTGAGCCCCCGCAGGCGCTCGACGAAGACGTCCGCCGGCTCGCTGGCGAAGGCGAGCCGCAGCCGGGCCAGGTTCTCGACCGCCTGGAGGAGGTTCCCCTCCCAGCCGCGGACCCGCTCGATGCCGGGGATCTCCGTGGGGGTCGCCCGGGCCGCGCCTTCGATCGCCTCGCGCAAGGCGACCAAGGCACCGGGATCGGGGCCGCCGAGCTCGGTCATCCGCTTCGGGAGCTGCCGGTTCCAGAGCGGGATGAGCGCTGCGTCGGGCACGCCCACGGTCGAGGAGCGCAGCACGGTGAGCAGCGCCAGATGATCCCCCGGGTCGAGGATCGTCCGCACCAGGGCCGCCGCCTCGATGACCTCGCGCCGCCGGTAGTATTGCTTGTCCCGCCCGACGGCGAAGGGGACCCGCGCCCGGCGCAGCTCTTCCAGATACAGGTCGAGGTCCCCTGTGCTGCGCAGGAGGACGGCGACCTCCTTCCACTTCACGCCGTGCTGCTCGTGCAGGGTGCGGACGTCGGCAGCCAGGGCCGCGGCCTCGATCTGCGCCGCCTCGCCCACGGCGGTTTTCCCCCCTCCCTTCTCCCCGTCGTCCTTCCAGGAGACCCAGTGCTCGACCGGCGCCCACCCGGCCTGGCCGGCCCCGGCGGCGCGGACGAAACCGGGGTCGTCTTGCCGCCGCTCGCAGGGGAGGAGAGGCTCGAAGGGAGGCTGCACGCCGTCGCGGGGGAGCATGACGGGCTCGACGACCCGGGCCACTTCTTCCAGGATGACGGGCACGGAGCGGAAGTTCTCGGCGAGCGTCATCACCTCGCCCCCCGCCTCCCGCACCAGCCCCACGAAGCCGTCGTAGGCCCGCAGGTCGGCATTGCGCCAGCCGTAGATCGACTGCTTGGGATCGCCCACCAGGAAGAGGCCGGGGCGCTCCGCCGCCGGGCCGTCGAGGGCGATCCAGCGCAGAAGGTCGCACTGGGTGCGATCCGTGTCCTGGAACTCGTCCACCAGGAGCTGATCGATCCGCCGCCGCACCTGCCGGCGCACCTCATCCTGGCGGGCGAGGAGCCTCTCGGCCCCGGTGAGGAGGAAGTCGAAGGTCGCGATCCCCTGGCGCCGCAGCTCGTCCTCCACGGCGGCGAGCAGGGGACCAAGAGCGAGGCGGCCGTGCTCCAGCAGCTCCGGATCGAGGCAAGTCAGGTGCTCCAGGAGCTGGACCAGCTCGCCGGCCGCCGCGGCCAGCTCGGCGCGGACGTCACTGAAGAGATCCGCCTCGGAGTCCTTGAGCTCCCGCGTCCACCCCTTGAGATGGTTGACGAGGTTGCCGGGAAGGAGCTCGGCAGCCCATTCCTTGAGAGTCTCCAGCGGGGGCGCGTCCTCGGCCAGCCGCCCGCCGAGGGCCGCCAGCCCCTCCTCGATCTTCCGCACGTTCTTCCCCCGCGCCTTCCGCAGGCGCGGCGAAATGAGCCCGTGAACCTCCCGGCAGGCCGCGGCCAGGCGGTCGCGAAAGGCCTCTATGGTCGCAGGCGCAAAGGGGTCGCTCGCCAGCTCGGCCGGCAGCAGGCCGGCACCCAGGAGGGCGATCAGCGCTTCCACCACCTCCTGGGGACCGAACCCCCGGGCCGCCAAGGCCAGGAGATGGGGATCGCCCGGGGCGCCGTACCCCTCCCGCAGGGTGTCCTCCACGATCTCCTGCACCACTTGCTCCACTCGGCGGCCGTCGGCGTCGATGGTGAGCTCGGGATGGACCCCCGCCTCCAGGGGATGCTCGGCCAGCAGGCCGCGGCAGAAGGCATGGATGGTGCGCACGGCCAGATGGTCGAGGGTGCCCAGGAGACAGCGGGCGCGGGAGGCCCGCTCCGCCGCGGGGGGGAGCAGGCCGGCGTCGAGCCAGGAGGGGACCTCGCCTCCCGCCGCGAGGGATGCCAGCTCGCGGGCGGCCCGGCCCGCCATCTCGGCCGCCGCCGCCTCGGTGAAGGTGATCGCCACCACGCGGCTCAGGACCTCGGCGGCGATGCGGTCCTCCGTAACCTCCTCCGGCCGGCCGAAGGGCTTCGCCGCCGCCCGCTCGGCGAGGCGCTTCGCCGTGCGCTCCCAGCCGAGCCCCAGGGTCCAGGAGAGGAGACGCCCGATGAGCGTGGTGGTCTTCCCCGTCCCCGCCCCGGCCTGGAGGACCAGGGGGCGATCGAACCGGGTCTGGGCCGCCCGGCGGGCGTCGCGATCCTGCTCGCGCAGGATCTGCTGGCGAAAGCCTTCCAGGAGGGTCACGGCTCGCCCTCCTCCTTTCCCGGCTTCTCCCACAATCGCCAGACCTCCAGCAGCGCCTCCTCGGCAGGACCGGCCTCCTGCACCCGCTCGGCCCACTCGAAGAGGCGCAGGCGGGCTCCCGAATCGCCCCGCAGACAGGCTTCAGCCACGGAGCAGAAAGTGCAGCGGCCCGGCTCGTCGCGGCCGTTGGGCTCCACCACCCGGGGGAAGAAAGCGCCGGCGCCCCAGGCGTCGAGCGCCGCCGAGGCCGTGTTCCTGAAGGCGTTCACGAAGTCCTCGTCGCCGCGCGTGACCGTGAGGCCGCGCTGCTCGCCGCTGAGCTCGGGGCGAAGGAAGAGATACCGCCCCTCGCTCTCGCCCGGCGAGCCCAGGAGGTAGGCCACGGCCTGGAGGTGGCTCCCCTTGCGCACGCGATCGAGGAAGTGGCGGCGCCGGAACTCCTCCCGTTGCGCCGTGGAAATCGGTTTCCCGGTCTTGTAGTCCGTCCACACGCGGACGCCCCCCGCCCGGTCCACCCGGTCGGCCTTGAAGCTCACCCGGTGGGAGCGGCCCCGGCCGTCCACCACCTCGACCACTCCCTGCTCCTCGACGCCGACCGCCGCAACCGTCCCCCGCCCCCAGTCGGCCTCCTTCGCCGCCAGAAGAAAAGGACGTGCGCGGTCCGCGAGGGCCTGGGCGAGGCCCGGCAGGAAGATTCCCTCCTCGCGCAGCAGGCGCTCGGCCTCCTCACTCAGGAAACGGCCGAGGTGGGCTTCATCGGGCCAGGGCACGGCGAGAGGGAGCCGGTCGCCCACCGGGCCGTCGGCCTCCGCGGGAAGCCCACCAAAGGAGCGGACGATCCTCTCCAGCACGGCGTGGACGGTGTTGCCCAGAAGGAGCGGGTCGATCCCCGGCAGGGCGCCCACCGGGTCCGGCGTGGGCTCGAGACGGAGCAGACGGCCGAGGAACACCTGCCAGGGGCAGGCGGCCAGGTTCTCCAGCAGGGTGACGTAGAGCTGGCGCAGACGGGGCTCGCCTTCTTCGCCGTTGACGTACAGCCGGCCGACGTAGCCGAAGTAGGGGCCGGGCCGCGAGCGCACCGCCCGCCCCTCCGGAGTGCGCAGGTCGGGGTCCAGCTCCTCCAGCACCGCCAGGCGGGAAGCGGCCAAGGCCTCGGGCGTCCCCGCGAAGTCGGTGGAGCGCGCCTCCTCCAGAGCCAGAGGCAGCACCCTCCCCCACCATCGCCGGGGCGCGTGGAGCCCCGCCATCACCGCGTGCTCGGCGGCCGTGCGCGGGCCAGGGAGGGGACCGGCGGCCGGCAGCGTCCAGAGGGAGGGCGCCTTGGCCACCTCCATGCGGTCGCGCAGCCGCTCGACGAGCGGGGAGGGGGCGAGCGGCTTGCCGTCGTCGTCCGCCGACTGCCAGGAGAGGGTCACGGTGATCGCCGCCGAAAGGAGTTGGGCGAAGAGGTACCGCTCCTCGTCGAAGCCGGCGCGCTTGACGGGCACGTCCGGCAGCACCCGCTGAAGGACTCGCCGCAGGTCGTCCGGTAGCAGCGGGTCCTCCCGCACCGTGCGGGGGAAGACGTCGCGATTGAGACCGATCAGGAACAGGTGATCGAAGGTCCGCGCCCGCGCCTCGACCACCGAGAGCCCCTGCACGCCGCCCCCCTGGCCGCCGAGAGGCGCCTCGCCGCCCCCCTCCAGCAGGTCTTCGAGGAGCAGGCGGAGCTCGTCCTGGGAGAGCACGAGCTCCGGCGGCGCCTCGCGCGCGATCCCCTCCAGGGCCAGGGCCACCGGCCGGGCGTCCTCCGAATCCAGCCGCCAGCCCAGGTCCCGCGTGAGCAGCGAGCGAAGCCGCGCCAGGTGATCGGATACGGCGGCCTCCTCCGGCCACGCGGCGAGCCAGTCCTGCACCTTGCGGGCCGCCCGCTGGGCGGCCTCCAGGAGCGGTCCGGCCACCCGCCGGCGGTTCGCATAGGCTTCGGCCTCGCGGCCTTCCTCCTCGGGCTCCTCCTCGTCGCCACCCGGTGGAGCCTTCTTGAGCCCCTGGCGGATCGGCAGGGGGAAGGAGCCGTCGCGCACCACGTCGTCCAGGCGCAGGACGGTCACGTCCCGCAGCCGGCCGGCGCCCAGGGCGTAGAAGGCGAGGCGGAGATCGACGAGCGACCGGCTTCCCCCGGGCAGGGTGACCATGGCATCCAGCCAGCGGTCGGAAGGGACGCCTTCCCCCTGGCGCAGCAGCTCCAGGAACGCCTGGGCACGCCGGCCGGCCGGCGCAAGGCCGCCGGTCTCGCCCACTCCTGAGAAGGGGATACCCAGCCGGCCGAAGTGACGGCGCAGGGCATGGGCATAGGGGCCGAGATCGCGGGCCACCACCCCCACGCCCTCCGGCCGGGCCCCACCGTCGAGCAGTCCATGGATCCGCCGGGCCACCTCCCGCACCTCGGCCTCGACCCCCAGAGCCTCGATCCCTTCGAGCCGCGGCGGCACCGGCCGCTCCGCCTGGTCCGATTGGGTGGGCTCGACGCGGGCGGCGAGAGAGAGGCTCTCCAGGAAACGGGCCGGGAACGCCCGTTCCGTGCCGCCGTCGTCCGGGCGGGGAGGGTGGTCGAGCACGAGCCAGGCGCTGCACTGGGAAAGGAGGGCCTGAAGCAGGTCCGTGGCGACGCCCGTGGCATCCGAGAAACCATGGATGAGGATGGCGCGCGAGGGGAGCGCCCGGTCGGGGTCCCCCTCCAGGATCTCCGTGGCCCGCCGCAGGAGATGGGCCACGCGCCCGAGGCCGAGCTCGCGCATCCACTCCTCGGCGCGGGCGGCGGAGCGTACCAGAGCCCGGGCACGCTCCACCTCGGCACGCGACGCCACCTGGGGCCCGTCGCTCGCCAGCGCCTCCTCCGCCGCCTCGGCATGGACGGGCTCCATGCCGGCATCGAGCAGGTCGCGCAGCGTGCCAGTCACGGCGCCGTAGCCGTCCACCAGGTCCTCCAGCCCGCGGCGGAGGGACGGCTCAGCTCGCGCGGCCCGCTGGGAGAGGGCGGGAAAGAGCCGGGCACCCTGCGGTCCGGGCTCGCCGGAGCGCTCCAGCACCTCGGAAGCGAGGCCGAAAAGCGTCTGCAGAATGATCCCCGCGGCCGACCGTCCCCGCCGCCGCACCAGGGCCGCGCTGAGATGCAGCCGCAGACTGCGGGAAGGAACCACGACCCGCACCGGCCGGGCGAGGAGCGCCGGGTTCCCCTGCGTTTCCTCCAGGAGAGCGTCGAGCCGCTCCAGGATCATCCGTTCCGCCGCCCGCGCGCCCTGCGCGATCAGGACGCGGCCGGGAGGGCGTGGGGGACCGGGGAGGACGTCGAAAAGGCTGAGCTGCTGCGGCACGGGAGAAGGATATCGCGGGGAAGGCCGGTTCTCCGCAGCGCGACTTTTCTGTTGCAATCTCGCGAGGCCCGAGCCGGCCTGAAGCCTTCAACCGAGACTGGAGCTTTCTCGTCCCTGATGTCCCTGAAGTCCCTGCTGTCTCTGCTTCTAGCGCCGGGGTAAATTGCGCCGGGGGGCAGGCTTCGAGGCTCTGCGGACGATTCACGGCGCCGTGCCGCCGAAGGCGGAGCCGCGATCAGATACCCGCTTCGACCGCATCGTCGGTTCCGAACAGAAGCGCCAGTCCTTCAAGCACTTCACGCAACCTCGCTGGGGGGAGGACTCCCACACGCTCGCCGAGGCGGCTCCGGTCAATGGTGCGAAGCTGAGAGACGTTCACGACGCTCGGACGGGAGAGTCCGGCCTCGCCGAGGCGGAGGCGAACGTTCCCAGGCATTGCCCCAAGGCGGAGATTGGACGTTATCGCGGCGACGACAGTCGTAGAGATCGCACTTCGGTTGAACCGGTCGTGCTGCACTACCACGGCAGGCCGACGTCCGGCTTGTGCAGAGCCCTCAGGATCGCCGAAGTGCAGCCAGTACACCTCGCCCTGGCGGATCACCAGTGCTCATCGCTCCAATCGGTTCCCGCTGCATCCAATTCGCTGGCCGCAAGGGCCTGCTCCTGGGCGAGCTCGGCGTTGGCGAAGAACGCGTTCAAGCGTTTCGTGACCTCGGTATCGCGGCGGGCACGAACGGCCTCTTGCAGCACGCGGGTCACAAACCGATTCCTCGACTCATGTCGCTGCCGTGCGGCATGATCGACGGCTGAGAGGAGGTCGTCAGAGAGGGCGATAGCGGTCTTTCGAAGAGGCATGGAGCGCTTTCCTTGGCAACGATCCCCAGAATACCATCCCTGGGCTTCCAAGACGACGCCCCCGCAAGAGCCCGCGCGCGAGGAAAAAAGCCGGGAGCTCTCCGCCCGCCAACGCGGAGAGCCCCCGGCCACCCCAACCGGGAGGGCGTTTCTTGTACTTCAGTTGTCAAAGAACGCTCTGAGCCGGTCTAGCCGACGACCGAGCCCCTCCTGCCAATCTCCAAGCTCTCCCCACCGGCCTGCAAATCCCCTTGACCAAGCTCTAAAGGGTCCAGACCTCGCTCCAGGTGACCCCGGCCTCGCTCCAGGTGTTCGCGACCTTGCTTCAGGCCTCGTAGAGCAAACTCCCGGTGTCCTAGACCAAGCTCCAGACGTTCCAGACCTTGCTCCAGGTCCTCCAGGCCAAGGTCTGGACCTTCCAGACCTCGGTGCGAGCCTTTCAGACCTCGGCCTGGGTGATCCGCAGCAAGGTCTGGGTCCCTTGGAGCAAGATCTAGATCATTTGGAATTCGGCTCCGGTGGTCGATCCGCAAGCTACGACTTCGCGTTGAAGTAGACCACAAAGATGCCCTATAGTCAACTGCGTCCGAATATTGGCTTGACAGACGGATAGTATCCATAGTACGTTGACCGAAGAGAACCAGGTTGTCCGGTACATTGAGCGAGGCAGCCTGAGAGTGAAACAGGACTCTCTCTTCTCCGCCCCACCGTTTCACGGCGGAGGGAGAGTGACAGTTTGCTCTTTGACAATCGATTCGATCAAACCCCGGAGCGGAGGCCGGCCGCTCCCGGGGTCCTACCTTTGCTCGCGGGCAATCAGGAGCGGCAAAAGAGGACACCAAGGACTGAAGCGAGGACGCGGGTGGGGTTATGGCGGGATTCGGCTATTGCCGTAAATCAAGCGTCTCGACTCCGTCATACTCCAGAATCTTGCCGTCCGCTGTTGCAAGCGGGATTCGATGAACACGAGCCGTTCCCACAATCAACTGATCGGCTGGATCGCGATGAAAGACTCCTGGGAGTTGGGTTGACTCGACAACGATTCGAGGTGTCAAGCTCAGCAGACGAACCCCGGGGTACCGAAGAGCCTTCTCAATCCATTCTTCAACCGGAGTAGGGAGATCGAGCCTTTTATACTCCACCAGCTTGGCGACCTCCCAGCATGAAATGATGCTGACACCAAAGCCACCGGCCTCGTGCTTCTGGAGGAGATCCATCGAAGATTGAAGGCGGCTGTCACCGTGGACCCACCAAACCCAGACGTGAGTATCCAGAAGGATCACTTGGAGACTTCCCAGTCGCCTTCTGCAACCGGATCAATTGGGTCTTGGTAGCGAATGGGAAACCCGCGCAAGGTATAAGGATTCTCGATCGCCTGATCCGGATCGCGGCGAAGGAGAATGACTTCGACCTCGTCACCGGCCTGAAAGGGTAGGTCCAGGAGACGCAGCTCACCTTTTTGTTCGAGCTTGGCTGCCGTCTTGTATGCTTCCATTGTCGACACCTCCGAAGGAGCCCGCTCCAAGCCTAGCAGAAAGTCGGCGCCGTCGACTTCCCGCCTCAGCCCCCCGGCTCCTCGATCCGCGAAGGAATCCGCGCCCGCCGCAGCAAGTCGCCGAAGTGACTGGTGACTCCCACGCGTCCCAACAGGACGATGCCGTCTCCCGTGCCCTGCACTTTCACGATCAGCTCGCGCAGAGCGTCGATCCCTTGGGAGATCTCCAGAGGATGGTACCGCTCCGCATCGCCGGGGAAGATGACGCGGCCGGCGGAGAGGACGGCCCCGCGGTGAAGCTGCACGATCCACGGCCGGGCGCCGTCGTGGACCCATTCGAAGCGAACCGTCCCGAGCCGCCCCGCGGCGCGGCGGTACAGGTCCTTGAGAGAGGATTCCACCCCGGCCGGCAGCTCCTCCGGCGGCCGGCGGCCGAGCATGAAGTCGTCGCCGCGGCCGGCGACCCCTTCCACCAAGGGCTCGCCGTCCGGCCCCGCCAGGAGGGCCCCGGAGTGGCGGGCGTCGATCCCCTCCTGGGCCAGCACCGAGGCGATGGCGGTGCCGTCAGGGTCCTCCTCGCGCAGCAGTTGGAACGGGTCCATCCAGCCGCGGCGGGTGGTGAAACGCCCCGGCACCTGCTCCAGCGGACAGGTGCGCAGCCAGGTCTCGGCCGAGCCCGTGCCCGTGCCAAAGGTGAACGGCGCCAGCCGGCGGGGAAAGACCACGGTACGCGGGACGGAGAGACCCAGGGCGTCTGCGACCACCAATCCGAACGCCTTGTCCCCCAGGTGACGGCTGAAGCGGTGCGGCCATTCGATGCGCGGCGCGACGGGGGGCGGCCCCGGCGTCTCGGACTCCCAGAGCGTAACGTGCTCCCGCCGGTAGCCCCGCCGCAGGGGGTGGATGCTGAATTCCATCCGCACCTCCCGCCGCTCCGGCAGGGCCGGCTGAAAGCCGTAGACGGTCTCGAGGACGCGCATCCCGAGCTCCCGGGGGAACGCGCACGCTCCCGGTTTCTCGACGCAGCGCGGCGTGTCGCCCGGCGCGAATTCCAGGAGGTCGCCGAAGGCGACCCCCGAAACGCCGCCGTCCTCCACGTCGATGGTCTCGTTCAGGATGGTGTAGAGCCCCTCCCCGGCCAGCCGGCGCAGCTCACCCAGGATCTCCCCCGCCTCCTTGCGGCCATAGAGGAACGAGCGGCTCTTCGGATTCTCCGGCTGCCAGCTCCGGATGTTGACCGACGCCTCCCCCGAAGCCGCAAGGAGGGCGGCCACGGCCTCCTCGGGGGAGGCGAAGCGGTGGCCCGGCTGCAACCCGCGGATCCAGGCATGCCGCTGGGCGAGGTCCGGCCCGAAGCTGGCGAACTGGGCCACGTTCCCCTGCCGTGCCAGCTTGTCGAGGATGTCGTCCTTGAAGTGACCCGCCATGAGGGGGAGGATATCGCGCCGGCTACTGCCGCGGACCATCATGATCTGGCCGCACTCTTCGATGGTACGATCGGACATACCAACTGAGGTGTGCTCATGCCGCGAGTCAATCTCGAACGAGACATCCGCCCTCTCTCGGAGTTCCGCGCCGATGCAGCGGGGATGATCCAGAAGGTTCGGGAGACCAGGAGGGCTCTGGTACTTACTCAGAGGGGACATTCCTCGGCCGTGGTTCTGGATATCGGAGAGTACCAGCACCTTCTCGATGAGTTGGACCTGCTTCGGGACATCTGCACGGCAGCTCGCCAGCTTGACGAGGGACAGGGCGTATCTCATCGGGAGGCACAGAGCCAAGCTCTTGCCAGGCTCCGAGGATGAAGGTTGTCTGGTCTTCGGCGCCAGGGAACTTCTCCCCAACCCACCGAGTCCAAGAGGGCATGAAGAACGCACCAGCCGCGGGGATCGCAATACTCGCAGGGCTCCTAGCCCTGACCGGCGCCGCAAACGCCGCCAAGGCGGGGAATCCGGCGCAGGTGGTGGCGGCTCTCGCGGCGAAGCCGCCGCAGGTGCTCTCGGAGTTGGAAGCGGTCGTGGGACCGCTGCACCGCGATACCGCGAAGTGGGAGGACGCGGTGGGGCCGCTACGCCGTCTCTCGCCCGGACCCGGCGTGGCGCGGGTGGACGTCGAGCTGGCCATCGACGTCTTCCACCAGGATCCTCAGAAAGTGCAGGACCCGTCTCTGAAGCGCTGGGACCTCGACTTCCTCTCCGGCCGCGAGGCCAGCCGGCGGCGGCTCGCGGAGCGCTTCCCCAAGGCGCAGGAGCTGCGCGACGGCGGCCGCCGCGTGCTCCGTTTCGGCGATTTCTACTACTCCGAGCTCGACGTGGAAGGGAGCTTCCGGCTGACCTGGTACCGGGACGAGCCGCTGTTCGCCATCCCGTTACGGAGCGAGGGCGAGACGGCGAAGCTCGTCAACGATATCGCCGCGGTCGCCAAGGCAGGATTTTCCCGCCAGGCGGTGACGGCCCGTTTCGGCGCCCTCACCCACGATCCTCGACGTGAGGTGGACGCCGTGCGCTCCGCGACGTGGGACCTGGAGTTTTCGCCGCCTGGCGCAGCGAAGCCGGAACGCTTCACGATCTCCTTCGAGCGGCCCCTGCCGAGCCGCGACCTGCTGCCCCAACTCGGCATCGAGCGGCCCGCGGTGCACGCCGGCGATACGCACCTGCAATCGCGGACGATCATCGACCTGGCGCATCGAATGTCCTTGGAGACCGGCTACCCGCTGCCCGCCGTCGCGGGGTACGTGATCGACATTTCCGTCGATCCCAAGGGGCTGGTGGAGACCAGCGAGCACGTGCCCGGCAGCCCCGTCTGGAGCGCAGACGGATCGCAGATCGTTTCCTTCGCGGCGTTCCTGCCGCGGCGCGAGTAGCAACCGCCCCCCCTACTCCGCCTCCAGCGCCCACAGCTCCGAGCCCGTGAGCCGGTCCCACTTCCGGAAGAGCAGACGGGAGCCGGCGGGCACCACTTCGAAGAAGGAGGCATCGGAAGGCGCCGCCAGGTCCAGGATCTTGGCCGTCCCCGTCTGCGTGCCATCGGACTCGTAGAGCGCACCTTCGGCGGAGAAGACCAGCCGGCCCGCGAAGAGCTGGTAGGACTCCGGCTCGCAGATCTGCATGCCGCCCGCGGTGCCGAGGGGCATCGTCCCCTCTTCGGTGCCGTCGCTCGTCCATAGGACCTGGTCGCCAATGGAAGCGAAGAAGAGGCGGCCGCTGAGCACCGCCGGAGCCTGGATCGGCCGGACGTCGGGCTGGATCAGGACGTCAGTGAGCAGACGGGTGCCCGCGGCGGTCCCGTCGCTGACCCACAAGCCCTGCTGCGACAGGTCGCTCGGACCGCCGGAGAAGAAGAGGTGAGAGCCCGCGGAGACGAGGTGGGAGACGGAAAAGCCGGCGGGCCCCGGCGCCAGGTCGGCGGCGAGGGTGGTGCTGGCGGCCGTGCCGTCGGTGCTCCACAGCTCCTGGCCGTGCTCCTCGTCGGTGGCGAAGAAGAAGAGGCGGCCGGCGTGCTCGGTCAGGAGCTGGGGCGAGGATCCGATGCCGGGCCGTGGATCGACGTCCTCGACGAGGACGGTCCCCTCCGGCGTGCCGTCGCTCGCCCACAGCTCGCGTCCGCTCTCTCCGACGTCGGCGGAGAAGTAAAGGCGATCCTCGAACACGGTCAGGCTCCGCGGCTGCGAGCCCGCGGCGCCCGGCTCGAGGTCCGCCAGCAGCCGGGTCCCCTCGGGGGTGCCGTCGCTCGTCCACAGCTCCTCGCCGTGGTCCGTATCGGCGGCGGCGAAGTACACCCGGCCACCCAGGGCGCGGATGGGCTCGAGGGTGCTCACCGTCAGCTCCGACGGCGTCAGCCGTACGGTGCCCCCCGGTGTGCCGTCCGACCGCCAGAGCGAAGCGTTCAGCTCGCCGAGGCGGTGGACCACGAAGAAGAGCCGGCCGGCGCCATCGACAGCCGAAGCGACGTCCGGAGCTGCCGGGAGGCCCGCGCCCGGGGCGAGATCCTCGGCCGGCAGGGTGCCGGCTTCCGTGCCGTCGCTCGACCAGAGCGCGAAGCCGTGGGTGCCATCGTCGGCGAAGAAGAAGGCCCTCCCCCCGGCGGCGTCGCGCCGGAGTGCAAAGGGGGCGCCCCCTGCCAGAAGCCCAGCGCCATGCCGGAGTACTCCACCCTGGTCACCCTGCAGGACGCGGCGGACCTCCTCGCCTACCTGCTGGAGCAGAAGGCCCCGCCGCCCCCGGCGCGTGCGGCGGCGAGCCGGACGGCACCGTAGCGTTGTTTCATCCTGAGTGCTGATGTCGTAGAATCGCGCTATGAGTGCCTCCCCGTCTCCTCGGTACAGCAAAGAAGAGTTCGCCCGGCGGGGTAATGAGATCTATGAGCGCGAGGTACAACCTCGTCTCAGCGCACAGGATGCCGGCAAGTTTGTTGCCATCGACATCGAGACGGGCGCCTTCGAGACCGATGCCGATGAGATCGCAGCCTCGCATCGACTCCTCGCTCGCAACCCCGAGGCCCAGATCTGGTTCCGGTTGGTTGGATCTCCCTATACCCGTCGCTTCGGCCCACGCAGCAGGATCGCTGCTTAGCCAAATGATCGTCGGCGCCATGAACACGCAGCGCGAGGCGATCGTGCGCCTTGTGGTCATTGGCCCTGGAGGACGGAAGAGGCAGATCGAGGCGGTCCTGGATACAGGCTACACAGGTTCCCTCACTCTGCCTTCGGCTGTGGTCGCCGATCTGCAGCTCCCTTTCCGCGGGAGGGGAAGCGTCGTGCTGGGAGATGGTAGCGAAAGCGAGTTCGACATCCACGAAGCGACCGTCACCTGGGCAGGCGAGCGGCGTTGGGCTGCGATCGACGTAGCGGAAACGGATCCACTCCTCGGAGTCGGTCTTCTGCTGGGAAACGAAGTGATGTAGTATTTTTCCGGTGGCGGTGGAGTCCGCCCTCAACCGCAGCTCCCGGCCCGGGGGCAGCCAATGACTCCTACTGAAAATCCCTAGGGACGTGCTCACTTCTGGTGAGGACGCCCAAGTTTTTTCGAGGGAGTCATGGCCCGATTCTTCTGGATCTGCCTTGCCGGCGCCGTGGGCACCGGCGCCCGCTACCTGCTCGGCGGCTGGATTCTCCGGCTGGCCGGACCGGCCTTTCCCTGGGGCACGCTGACGATCAACTGCCTGGGATCGTTCCTCATCGGCGTCATCATGCAGGCAGCCCTCGGCGTCGAGGGGTTCAACCCGACCCTCCGGCTCGCGCTCACCACCGGCCTCCTGGGGGGATTCACCACCTACTCCACCTTCAACTACGAAACGCTGCGCTACTTCGAGGAAGGAGCGATCCTGATGGGCTGCCTCAACCTCGGAGGGACGGTGGTCTCGTGTCTCGTCGCGGGCGGACTGGGCCTCCTGGCGGGCCGCTGGCTCGCGTGATCGACGGAGATGGGAAAAAGGACGTCAGGGACATCAGGGACGACAAGGACGGGATCTTGATCGTCTCTGGTGTCCCTGCTGTCCTTGCTTCCTGAAAGGCTCACCGCGCCGTCTGCGCAGCCGGCGCCGGGCCGGGCAGGTCCCGCGCCAGCACGCCGTAGCCCGTGGTGCCGAGCAGCAGCCGGCCGTCGACCACCCGGGCCGCCGCGAGATCGCGGGCGGGGACGGGGACTTCGATCGGCTCGAACTTGCGGGTCTCGCGGTCGAAGAGACGGACGGTGTCGCCACTCACCATCAGGGCGGGGAAGCGCTCGTCACCGGTCGCCAGGAGGCGGGAGCTTTCGCGGCTGAGCTCGATCCACTCGGCATCGGCAGCCGTCTTGGTGAAGGTGCCGCCGGGGCCCCAGAGGAGGAGCTGCCCTTCGAGGCTTTGCAGCCGGCCGCCGGGAAAGGGGACCGGGATGGTGTGGTTGGCGTCCGCCGTCAGCCGGTAGAGCCCCTGAGAGTCCGTCACCCACAGGGCGTCGCCATAGAAAGCGGCCGAGCGCGGAGTGCCGTGCTTGAAGGGGCGGCGGGTGAAGAGCTTGCCGTCGAGCTCGTAGATGGCGTCCGGCGTGCGGGCGAGGAGGCGCGGGCCGTCGGTCACGAACTGCTCGACGGTGCCCAGCCCCAAGTCCCGCACCCAGTGCCAACCCCGGCCGCGGCGCTCGAAGAGCCCCTTCTCCGTGGCGGCGAAGACCCGCCCCTTGTAGACGGCGAGGTCGAGCACCGTGGGGAGGAAGGCGAAGTCGTCGAAGCTCCGGCCGCCGTCGTGGGAGGAGTAGACGCCGGAGAACGGCCCGGCGTGGTTGACCCCCACCAGCAGCTCCTTGCCGGCCTCGGCGAAGGCGCCGACGCGGGTGTTGATCATGCCGCCGCTCCCCGGGCGAAGGGTGGAGCCGCCGTCGTCCGAGGTCCAGACGCCGGCCCCTTCGGTGGCGAAGACGATCCGTTGCGGCTTGGCGGGATGGTAGGCGATCGCCTGGATGGAGATGCCGGGGTCGCCCACCCGCCGCCAGGTCTTGCCGCCGTCGTCCGAGACGTGGAGCCCCGCCACGGTGCCGGCCAGGAGCCGGCCGCCGGGGAGGGCGGCAAAGGACGGGGTGCGGCGCTCCTCGAAACCTTCCTTGAAGCGCTCCCACTTGCCGCCGCGGTCGCGGGTGACGTAGACCCAGCCGCAGGTGCTGGCCCAGATCTCGCCGGGCTTGCCGGGGACGGGAGTCAGGCTGAAGACCTCGGAGTCGAGGACCATCCCTTCGAAGACCCCCGCCCAGCTCTTGCCCGCGTCGTCGCTGCGGTAGGCCTGGCGCCAGGTGCCGGCGATCACCGAGTCCGGCTGGTCGGGATCGACCATGAGACTGGTGACCTTCTGCACCTCCGGGAGGTCGGCCGTGAGGTGACGCCACGTCTTGCCGCCGTCCTCCGTGCCATAGACGCCCGAGGCGGTGCCGGCGTAGATCCGCCCTTCGTGCCCAGGGACCAGGGCCAGGGTGTAGACGGGCTCGTTGGGGAGCCCTTCCTGGGAACGGGAGGCCCAGGTCCGGCCCTGGTCGTCCGAGGAGGCCACGTGCCCGCCGCCCCAGATGCCGCGTAGCGACGCCCAGAGCCGGGACGGCTTGTTCGGATCGAAGCGCAGGCTCGACACCACCCAGCCCGGGAACGGCAGGGTGGGGCCGGCGTCGATCCAGGTGCGGCCGCCGTCGCGCGAGAGGTAGACCTGGCCGGCGGAGGTGCCGGCGAAGACCACGTCCGGGTCCTGCGGCGTGATCGCCAGGCTCCAGACGTCGCCCCCCCAGAGGGGGAGCGAGCTCCAGGCCGGACCGGCGCTGGAACCCGCGGACCATGCCGGAAGGGCGCAGAGGAAGACGCCCAGAAGGAGGATCAGGATCCGATCACGCATCAACTGCAGACTTCGCAGACTTCTCATACCGCTTTCCAATGACCTCCGCCAGAATGGAAATGGCGATCTCGCCCGGGCTGTCGCCGCCGATGGGCAGTCCGATGGGTGCGTGCAGCTCGACGCTTGAAAGATCGACGCCCTGCGCCGCGAGCTCGTCGCGCACCCGCGCCACCTTGCGCCGGCTCCCCATGAGCCCCAGGTAGCGCAGCGACTCGGGACCCTGCCGCAGCACCGCGGCCAGGGCCGCCGTGTCCGTTTCCCAGCAGCGGGAGACCACGGCCACGTGGAGGTCGCGATGGCGCCAGGGAGCGAGGAAATCCTGCTGGTACTCCCGGCTCACCTCGGCGAACCGCACGCCGACGGGGAACAGCTCCGGGTTGCGGAACTCGGGGCGGTCGTCCGCCACCACGACCTCGAAGCCCGCCAGCAGCGCACCGCGCGCCAGGGCCTGCCCCACGGGGCCGCCGCCGCAGATCACGAGAACGGGAGCGGCGACCATCACCTCCAGGAAGACCTCGGCCATGCCACCGCAGACCATGCCCGTGGGCTCGCCGCGCGTCGCCTCTTCCGTGAGGTAGTAGCGCTTGATCTCGGAGGCCTCGACGCGGGCACGCGCCCGCAGCTTCGCCAGGGCGTCCGCCTTCACCAGGGCCTCGAAGGCGCCGCCCCCGAGGTTCCCCACGAAGGAGCCGTCCGGCCGGGCGAGGAGCTTCCACCCCACCTTGCCGGGCGTCGAGCCCTCGGCGCGTACGATCTGACACAACACCACGCGGCCGAACGCCTGCAAGGAGCGTTCCGTCTCGCTGAGCACCTCGGGGGGAACGGCCGTGACCATCACCGGATCAGGATACTCCAATTGCCGAGATTGCCGCCCGCGGCCTCGGCACCCACCAGAGGGCGCCCGCCGCCAGGGCCAGAGCCGCGAAGACGGAGCCCGCCAGGAAGCTCCCCGGCCGGTAGAGCAGGTCCACCCGGTGCTCCCCCGCCGGCAGCCAGGCGGCGACGAACGGGCCGTCGGCGAGCACGGTGCCCAGCCGCTTGCCGTCGGCGAGGAGGAGCCAGTGGCCGTCCTGGAGGATGCTGGAGGCGAGGAGCCGCGGCTCGGCGAGGTGGGCGCGGGCGTGCACGTGCTCGGGCTCGCGGAGGAAGAGAGCGAGCCCCGAATCCTCCGGCCGCTCCGCCCGCCAGTCGGCTGCACCGTCCGGGATGAGCAGCACCAGCGACCGCTTGGCGAAGTCGCGGTTCGCTTCCAGCCACTCCAGCCAGGGGCCCTGGTCGTAGGCGACGGCGCGCTCCGGCAGGAAGAGCCGCGGCAGGTACCGGTGGCGCTCCCAGATCCACCCTTGCGGATCCGCCAGCACCAGCCTCAAAGTCGGGGCCGTGGCGTTGGGCTCGGTCATCACGTAGCGCACGCCCAGCAGGTCGTACATCGCATGCCGGGGGCGGCTGAAGAGGTGGTGCTCCTCGTCGCGCCGCAACGGCCAGTTGAAGATCGCATAGCTCAAGGGCAGCGAAGGGTTGTCGATGCGGACGTCGTTGAGGCCGTACATCAGGTAGAAGTTGGCGGGGAGCGCCCACTCGCCGATCCCCACCATGCGCCAATCCCCCAGGTTCTCTTGTAAGAAACGCACCGGGGGCGTCACCGGCCAGGCGAGCCGGCGGGGAGCCGGGGGCACGGCCGGCAGGTGCACCAGCAGGAGCTCTCCCGCCACCAGGCCGCAGAAGAGCCAGGGGACGGCCCGCCCCCACCGCCCGCGGCTGCGGATCAGGAGCAGCGGGGTGGCCAGGCCGAGCGTCACCAGGTGGATCGCGAGCTGGCGGTGGCGAAAATCGGCCAGCAGGGAGGGATCGTGGGGATTGGGATGGGCGGCGTACCCCCAGGTGACGAGCGCCGCGAGAGCCGCCGCCCAGACGAGGACGGGCCAGCGGGCGCCCTCGCCTCGCATCCGGCGGCCGAGCTCGCAGGCGGCGAGGGCGGCGAGGCAGAACGAGATCACCAGCAGGAGACGCCGGCACTGGTGGACGAAGGTGGCGCCGATCACCGGCAGGCGCACCATCAGCCGGTCGAGCCCCGGCGGCTGGGCCACCAGCAGGAGGGCCACGAGCAACGCGGCGAGGGCCAGCCGCTCCTGCGCGAACCGGCTGCGGCCGCGGAGAGGGAACAGGGCCACGCCGGCCGCCAGCAGGGCGGCGCTCCCCACGTAGCCCGCCGCGGCGTCGACGGCGTTGGAGTCCCCCCAGTAATAGTTGAAGTCGCCGAAGGCGCGCGGCGCCACCACCGGCAGCAGCTTCTCGAGGGCCAGCTTCTTCCACGCCCCCAGGGTCTCGGGGCTCTGCCACGTCCGCCACAGCTCGCCGAAGGAGATCGGCGGCATGTTCGCCAGCACCACCGCCGCCCGCTCGGTCTTCGGCAGGTACTCCAGGGCGGGCAGCAGCACGGGAGAGGCCACTCCGCCGGCCAGCGCCATCGCAAGGGCGGAGCGCACGAGCAGCCGGCCGCCCCCGGACCGCCGCCGCCGCCAGGCAAGGCCCAGCAGGAAGACCCCCGCAAAGGCCAGCGCATACAACATCACCTCCGGCTGGCCGGCCAGCAGGAGGGCCACCGTGGCCAGGAAGAGCAGGACGAGATCGCGGCTCCCGCCGCCGTCGCAACGGACGATCCCGTAGAGCACCGCCGGCAGCAGCGCCGAGCAGTTGGCCACGGGCCATCCCAGCCACAGCAGGGAGAAGCCGCCGAGGCCGAAGGCGAGACTGCCGGCGAGGGCCGCGGGCTCGGCGAGGCCCAGACGCCGCAGGACGAGGAAGGAGAAGACCAGGGTGAGCAGCACCCGCAAGGCCGCCGTGATCCCCACCGCCGCGGCGATGGGGAAAGGGTAGGCGGCGGCCACCAGCGGCTGAAGCACCTGCGCCTGCGGATCGGCCAGGAGCGGCATGCCGGCACCGGCGCGGGCGTTCCACAGCGGCCAGTGCCCCTCCCAGAAGGCTTGCCGCACCGCCACCGTCCACGGCGTGATCTGGTGGATGAGGTCGCCCTGGAGGATGACGGTGGGCGGATCGGCCGGCGGCAGGCCGCGGTAGGGGTAGAAGCCGGTGAGGCTGCCGAGCGGCAGGAGGACGCCGCCGCCGAAAAGGACCCGGCCGAAGAGAACGAGGAGGAGCAAGCCGAAGAGGGCGAGGACCCGCCGCGGCACCGGGTCGTACCATCGCCAGAGGGCGGCGGCGAGACCCGCCCCCAAGAGGAAGAGGTAGAGGCCGGGAAGGAGGTCCTGGACGCTCCAGCCGCTCACCGGCTTCTCCCGGCCCCTTCCCCCCGGCCCAGGAGCGCCTTGAAGCGGAACCACACGTTGCGCAGCTTCCAGAAACGGCTCGCCTCCATGGCGGCGATGCGCACCTCCAGCTCTCGCTTCTCGACCGCCGTGCGCGTCCGTTCCTCGGCGAGCACGGCTTCGGTGTGCCGGAGCCAGCCGCGGAGCTGCGCTCCGTCGAGGCGGGCGGAGTCGAGGAACAGCCCCTCGATGGAGCCGGCCCACAGGACGTGCCCCTCACCGTTGCAGTCGTTCACCACCCGCAGCCGCAGCACCGCCGCCGAGCGCGAAACCCCTTCAGGAAGCCGGCAGCGGCAGACCCACTCCGCCCGGCGGTGGCGCTCACCGCCGAAGAAACCGGCCACGTCCTCGCGCACGCCCTCGACCGGCCCCGTGGCGAGGCGCTCGCCGTCCAGCCAGAGCTCCACCTCCCGCACCGTGCCGTTCCTCACCGCGGCCCAGCCCGCCACCTCCAGGCGGCCGTCCTCCAGGATGCCCGCCCGCTCGACGAAGAGCTGCGGCTCGCCCTGGAAGGCGAGAGCGGAGAAATCCACTCCCGGCTCCGGCACGGCGAGGTAGAGGTCCTGGAAGTTGCACAGCGCCCGCGCGATGCGATGCAGGGAGGATCCCGGCGCACCCGCCCGCTCCAGGGCCGAGCGCACGAATTCCTCGCTCACCCAAGTGGAGCCGTAGTCGCTGGTGTCGAGCGAGCCGCTCTCGCTGGTGGCCGCGAAGAGGAGGCCGCCCGCCGGCATCTCGACGCCGGGAGGGAGCACCTCGGGCGAATGGGCGCTGAACGCCAGGAGCCCGCCCGGGTTGAGGAGCCCCAGGAGGACCCGCAGCCAGGCCACGAACCGCTCCTCGGGCAGATGGGTGAAGAGCGAGGTGACGAGGATGGCGTCGAACCGCTCGCCGCAGGCGAAGTCCTCGGGGCGGATGGCCGAGACGAGGCCGTGGACGCCGAAGCGCTCGGCCTGGAAGCGCACCCCCTCGGCATAGACGTCCGCCACCCACACCCGCTCGGGTGGCACCTCGCGCACCAGGAAGCGGGTCACCCGGCCATAGCCGCTGGCGAAGTCGAGCAGGCTGCGCACGCCGCCGGCCTTCCCAAAGCGCCAGCGCAACACCTGGCCGAGGGAGCCGGCGATGCTCGCTCCCGACTGGAAGTACTGGAACAGGGCGCGGTCGCGGTCCCCGTCGTGGGACTGGACGAGGAACGCGAGCATCTCGTCGCGGGCATCGACGGCCAGGTCGACCGTTCCCGGGGCCAACCCCAGGTCGGAAAGCAGGGCCGCGATGCGGGGGTTGGTCTCGTCGGGGCGGAAGGCGAGCTTCATGTGCGAAGTCCCAGGCGGGGGCGAGAGTTTAGCAGGGTAAGATTCCGCGCGATGCGCAAGCGCCTCGTCCTCGGTCTCGCCGTCCTCTGGGCGGGGATCTCCTTCCTCTCTGAGATGCGCCAAGCCGCGACCGGCTGGGACGCGCGGGCCGAGTGGAGCACCTGGCCGGACTCCTGGCGCTTCGGCACACCCCAGGTGGCCCGCCTCGAAGGGTGCCTCCTTCCGGCGCGGCGCCTCCTGCCGCCGGGGAGCATCGTCGCCTTCGCTCACCCGGAGGAGCCGCAGGGGCTCACCATCTTCCACCAGCGCTGGGCGGCGTACCTGCTGCCGGCGCAGGAGGTGCTGCTGCGCGAGGACGCCGCGGCGGCGACGGCGGCCCAGTACGTCATCGCCTACGACGCCGACGTCCCCGCGGCCGGGCTCGTGAAGCTGCGCCAGCTCCCGGCGTGCGTCCTCTACCGGGTGAGCCGCCCTTGAGCCTCTGGGCCGTGGGCGCGGCTCTCGCCCTCTTCCTGCTCCTCGGGTTGCTGGGGAGCCGCTTCTCCCGCTTTCTCGCCTCGCCGGCCGACGGCGTGCTCTACCGCGGTGTCCTCTACGTACTGGCCGGCACCGTCCTCCTCCACCTGATCCTCACTCTCCTCGACTTCGCCGGGGTGCGGTGGGGCCTCCCCGTCCTCGGGGTGGCAGCCCTGGCGGTCTCCGGTCTGGCGGCGTGGATGGCTAACTCTGCCTCGGCCCCCCCGCCCAAGACCCTCATCACCCCGGCCCTCTTCTCCCGCCATGCCCTCACGGGAGAAGAGGGAGCCCCCACCCAACAGCAAGGACGGTTGGGCCAGGTACCCCTCTCCCGGGGAGGGGGATCAGGGGGTCGGGAGAGGGGCAGGGGTGAGGGTCTTGGGTGGGGGCGTTCCCGTATCGGTTGGGGGGAGGCGCTGGCGCTCTTCGCCCTGGCGGTCTTCACCGTCTTCGCCCTCAGCGGCTGGATCGCCATGCCCGACTTCGTCTACCACTGGGGGGTCAAGGGACACCGGTTCTACCTGGTGCGGGGCGTGGACTACCTGTACCTCACCCGCAGTTGGAACTGGTCGATCCACCCCGACTATCCGCAGCTCGCTCCCGAGCTCTTCGCCGTTACGGCGCTCTTTGCCGGCCGCTTCGACATGCCGGCCATGATGCTCGGGACGGCGGTGCTTTTTGCCCTGCTGCTCGCCGCCGGCCGGGAGGCGCTGCGCCAGGGGGGAGCGGACCGCTTCACGGCGCAGGCGGGAACCGCCCTGGTGGCGCTGGTCGTGGCGGCGTTCGGCATCGGCAACGTCATGGCCGGCGCCCCGGACTGGAACCTGGCCCTGGCCCTGACCGCCGCCCTCCCTCCCCTCCTACGGCCGCCGGACCGGGCGGGGGACCTGCAGATCGGCGTGATCGCCGCCTTCGCCGCCGCCTCGAAGGTGGAGGGCGTGCCGCTCGCCGCGTTCCTCGTCGCCGTCCAGATCGGCCGCCGCCTTTGGGCCGAGCGCCGGCTGGACTTGCCGGGAGCGCTCGCGGCCGCCCTCCCCCCGGCGGCGGTGATCCTCCCCTGGGCAGGGCGGGCGCTCCACTACCATCTCTTCCAGGAGCTCAACTCCGGCACGCTCGACTTGAGCCGCGCGCGGGAGATCTTCGCCGCCGTGGGCCAAACTCTCCAGCTCCCGGCCTGGCACGGCTTCCTCGCCGCCATGTTCCTCGCCCCGCTCCTCCTGCTCTGCCGCAGGACCCGGGCCTTCGCAGCGGCGGCGACACTGGAGCTCACTTTCTACTACTACGTCTATTTCACCACCTCGGTGGGAAACACCGGCTACTACGTGCTCTCGAACTACGCGCGCCTGGGGTTCCAGTTGGTCCCCGCGTGCCTGGTGGCCGCTCTGGTGGCGGTCTCCCGGTCTCCCCAGAAAAGCGAACGGCCGGCGGAGTCTCCCCCACCGGCCGCCGGAAGCGACGACGCCCCTGAGCCTCAATGAGGCAGGGTGACGTTCACCGCCGCATAGGGAGAGAACTTGCCGCCGCCCGCCGCCCGCACCCGGAAGGTATAGGTCGTTCCCGGCGTCAGGTTGTCGATCTGGACGGTGATCGAGTTGGCCGGCAGTTGCTTGATCTCGTTGTACTTGTTCTTCCCGACCTTGACCTCGACGCGGTAGGTGTCCTCGTTCGTCGCCCGATCCCGCCAGTTGAGGACCACCGAGGTGTTCGAGATAGCCTGGGCGGTGAGCTTCTGGGGCGCCGCCGGAGCCGAGCCGCCGCCCCCGCCCGAGCCGGTGCCATAGAGCACGGCGATGCCGGCGCGATCGTCGTCCGTCAGGCGGGCGCCGCGGCCGTCGTTGTGGACGTTGGCGAACATCAGGGCATCGCGCAGCGCGGAGTGGCCGAGCCCCAGGGTATGGCCGAGCTCGTGGCCGAAGACCTCCTGGGCGCCCGTCGGGTTGTCGCCGAACAGGCAGTCGGTGCCGTCGTTGGTCTCGATGTCGGCTTCGACCGCCTCATGGTAGAGCTGCCCCTTGTACGACCGGGTGGCATTGGTGAAGAAGGGGCCGCCCTGGGCGATCACGCCGCCCGACGAGCAGTCGAAGTTCCCCTCGACGTCGTTGTTGGGATCGCCGAAGACGATGGCGTTGATGCCGTCCGAATGGTCGAAGCCGGCGGTCGCCGCGGTGGTGCCGGTGTAGACGTAGTTGATGTTGGTATTGGGATCGTTGTTCCAGACGTTCATCGCCGTCTGGAAGGCCTGGATCGTGGCGGTGAGGCCGAGGCCGGGCTGACCCTGGTTGTTGACCTTCCACTGCACGTTCTGGCCGAGGTCGAAGCGGAACCAGCGGATGGGATTGCCGTCGCCGGGGATCAGGAAGGTGAAATTCTCCGTGGTGGAGCTGAGCTGCGCTTTGGCGGTGCCCAGGACGTAGCTCCCCTCGTGGCGGAAGCCTTCCGCACGGTCGGCGATCCAGTCGGAGAAGCGGTCGAACTGCCGGATCGCGTCCTGGCCGTTGCCATCGAAGTCCTTGCCGATCTCCTGCGCCTCCGAAAGGTCGCGCAACGCCACCGGCTGGCCGTTCAGCGTCCGGCGGTGAAAGGCGCCCAGCATCAGGTGGAGGATGCGGTAGGTGCCGTCCTTGGCGGGATTGACGAACAGGATGGCGTCCTCCCCCGGAGCGAACTGGGGGGCGCCCCAGATCCGCAGGCCGAGCCCCTGAGGATTGATGCCGCCCGGCACCCGCACCACCAGGGTGCTGCCGGGAAGGTCCCCCTTGAGCACCCGGTTCACCTCGACCAGGTAGTCGGTCGAGGGCGGCCCGTCGACGACCGGCGCCGAGTCCACGCCGACGACCCTGACGTCGACGACGGCCCGCGCCTGATCGGCGAGCGCACTGTCCGGCATCATCATGTAGGTGGTCGCCCCCACCGGCAGGGAGACGACGAGCGAAAGGACGAAGAGTGACAGGACGAGGGGGCGAATTGACCTCATGATGCCTGATGCCTCCTGAAAGCGGCCCGTGGGCGCCGGAGTGATGAGTACTCCAGGATGGGATTGTACCATGACCTGGCCGATCGGCCGGATCCGACCGATCCGTCCGATTCCGCCTGCCCGCTCACGGGGCGAAAGCCCATGTCCTCACCTCCCACGCCCCCCCCTCGATCGCCACGGCCCCCAGGTACTCCTCCGCGGGGCGGAGGTGGTGGAAGAACCAGTGGGCGGCGCGGGCGGCATCCCCTTCGAGAGTGAGCATGCGGGGCGCTTCGCCCAGGGCGAGGGTGACGTCGAAGGAGTCCAGGGGAGCGGCGAGCCCCTCGCCCACGGCCTTCAGGTAGGCCTCTTTCCGAGTCCAGCAGTTGAAGAAGGCTTCCTGCTTGGCGGGGAAGGGGATGCGCCGCAGCGCCTGCCGTTCGCTCTCGGAGAAGAAGCGCTCGGCGATCTCCTCGCAGTCTTTCATCGGCCGCAGGAATTCGACGTCCACCCCGATCTCGCGGCCGTGGACGAAGCCGGCGAGAGCGAGCTCGTCCGAGTTGGAGAGGTTGAACTGCAGGCCGGTGCCGTCCAGCGGAGCGGCGAGGAACGGCTTGCCGCGGGGGCCATAGGTGAAGCGGACCGCCTCCGGCCGGGTGCCGAGGTAGGAGGCGAGGAGGGAGCGCAAGGCGCCTCTCCCCACCACGTACTGCCGGCGGTGCTTGTCGAAGCGGAAGCGGCGGGCGCGCTCCCACTCGTCGGGCGAGAGGAAACGCCCCAGGGTCTCCACCCGCTCGGGCGGAGGATCGAGGGGGATCGCCCAGACGTGGATCTCCCCGGTCGCCAGCGCGAGGCCCGGACCGGGGGAGCGTGGCGGGAAGCCGGTCATCAGTGACCGGCGAGGGCCGAGGCGGAGATCTCCGCCAGATCCCGTGCCACCGCCTCCAGGATCAGGTCCTTGGCGCCGTGGACGAAGAAGTGGTCGCCGGGCAGCATGCGCACCCGGAACCGGCCGCGGGTGTGCTGCTTCCAGGCCTCGACGTCCTCGCGGGTGACGTCCTCGTCGCCGAGGCCGCCGAAGGCGGAGATCGCGAAGTCGAACGGCTCCTCCTCCTTGAAGACGTAGGTCTCGTTGACCGAGAAGTCGGCCCGCAGGATGGGGAGGAGCAGCTTCATCAGCTCGGCGTGCTGGAGCACCTCCTCCGGCGTGCCGTTGAGCTCGCGCAGCTTCTCGATGAACTCCGGCTCGGGAAGGTCGTGAATCGCCTCCTCGCGGGGCGGGAGGTGAGGCGCCCGGCGGCCGCAGACGAAGAGGGCGAGCGGCAGCTTGCGCCCCCGCCGGCGCAGCTCGCGCGCCAGCTCGAAGGCGATCAGGCTCCCCATGCTGTGCCCGAAGAAGACGAACGGCAGGTCCATGTAGGGCTCCAGCACCTCGGCGAGGGCCGCGATCATCGGCTCGGGACGGTTGAACGGCTGATCGCGCAGCCGCCCTTCCCGGCCGGGGAGCTGGACGGGGCAGACCTCGACGTCCCCGGGCAGCAGCGACGCCCAGCCGCGGTAGACCGAGGCGCCGCCGCCCGCATAGGGGAAGCAGAACATGCGCAGGCGCGCACGCGGATTGACCTCGCGGTAGGCCAGCCACCGCTCGGAGGGTTGACCGCTGGGTTTCACGGCGTGGATCGGCTCCTGGTCAGGTCACGGACGGCAGGTCCGCCCTCCCCTCGGGGGGAGAGCGCGGCGGATCAGTTGGTCCCCTGCCCCGATTGCCGTTCGCGCTCCATCTCTTCCATCTTCTTGCGCAGGGAGAGAGGGCGCATGTCCGTCCAGACCTCCTTGATGTAGGCCAGGCACTCGTCCTTGAGACCGCTCTTGCCGACGTCGGTCCAGCCGAGCGGGTTCTCGCGGTGGGCGGGCCAGATCGAGTACTGCTCTTCGTGGTTCATCACCACCTTGTAGATGGTGGTATCTTCCCTGTCGTTGTCCCAACTCATCAGCGTATTCTCCTTCTCTTCCTGAAGTCGCTCGCCCGGCGGGGCAAAACCTTCCCAGCCGGACGGGATGTCTCTGCTTCTTTAGTGCCGGGAACTCGGAATGCGGGACAGGTGGGCCCAGAGACCACCGGCGACCCTCGAAATCTTATCAGCTTCCGCTCCGCGACCCAACCCTCTCCCGCCCCCGGCCGAGGGAGGCGACGAGGGCCTCCACGTCCTCCGGCCCGGTGCGGAAGTTGGTGATGCAGGCCCGCAGCGCCGGGCCGACCTCGCCCAGCACCACGGTGCTGATCCAGGCCTCGCCGGAGCCCACGACCTCCTGCGCCACTCCCTCCAGGAAGGAAGACGACCGCCCCTCCTTGCCGCCATCGACGAAACAGACCACCGGCAGGGGGGTGTCGTTGACCACCGCCCACCTCTCCTCCTGGAGCCGCCGGCGCAGCAGGCCGCCCATCGCCGTCTGGTGGCGGATGGCCTCCGCGTACCCCTCCCAGCCGGCCACGGCCAGGGAAAGGAAGACCTTGAGGCCGATGAAGCGGCGCGACCACTGCATGGAGTGGGCGTAAGGGTCGTCCACGCCGAGGGTCGCGGCCTCCCGCGGCATGTAGCGGGCGGAGATCCGGAAGGTGCGCTCCAGGATGCCGGGGTGGCGGGTGAGGTAGAGCCCCGCGCCCATCGGCACCGAGAGCCACTTGTGGCAATCGAAGGTGATGGAGCTGGCGCGGGAGATCCCCTCGATCACCCCCTTGAGCTCCGGCGCCAGGGCCACGGCGCCGCCCCAGGCCGCGTCGGCGTGCAGCCAGATCCCCTCCTCGTCGGCCACCTGGGCCAGCTCGGCCACGGGATCGACGACGCCGGCGCTGGTCGAGCCCAGGGTGGCCACCACCAGGAACGGGGCGAGCCCCTCCTCCCGGTCCTCGCGGATGCGGTGGCGCAAGTCCTCGGGGCGCATGCGCAGGCCGGCGTCCACCCGCACCTCCCGCACCGCCTCGGTGCCGAGCCCCGAGAGGCGGGCCGCCTTGAGGAAGGAGTGGTGGGCCTCCGGCGAGACGTAGAGGATGGGCTGGCTGCGCAGCGCCAGCATCCCGCGGCGGCCGACCTCGGGGAAGGCGCGGGTCAGGGCGGTGGCGAGCGCCGTATGGTTGGCCTCGGCGCCGCCCGAGGTGAAGGTCCCCTCGACGCGGGCCGGATCGAAGCCGAAGCGCCCGGCGAAGGAACGCACCAGGTGTTGCTCCACCTCCGCCGCCAGCGGGCTGTGGCTCCAGGCCGCGAGCTGCGGATTGAAGGTGGCCACCAGGGCGTCGGCGGCGATGCTCATCGGAGTGGTCGCCGGATTGAACAGCCCGAAGTAGCGGGGATGGGGAGTATGGACCTGCCAGCGCCAGAGGCCGTCGATGGCGAAGTCCAGGGCCGCCTCCGGCGCCACCGGGCGCTCGAAGTCGAAGGGGGCGAGGGCCTCACGGATGGCGGGGATCGCGGCGGTATCGAGCTCCGGCGCCACCCGGGCGCCGCCCACTTCGGTGAGGTACTTCTCGATCGCCGCAGCCAGGCGGTCCCACAGCGCGCGCCGGGTCTCGGCATCCTGCATCAACATCTTGCTCCGTCCCTTCTCGCCAGGGCGCGCCTCAACGGCCGCGCCAGATCCTCCAGCGGTCCACGACCTCCTCGCCGCGCACCACCGCGTACTCGTCGAACTGTGCCGCCGTCAGGCAGGAGTGATTGGGGAGGATGCGCACCCGCGATCCCACGGGGCGCGCCGCCGAGAGGATCCCGTGCTCCTGGGAGAGACTCACCAGCCGCGCCCCCTCCTCCAGGAGGCCTCCCTCGTAATCCGCGAAAACCTCCCCCATCGTCGGGCGCTCCGGCCGCTCCGGCCCCATATCCTTGGAGAGCGCCAGCGCCCCGGCATCCACCACCGAGCGCTCCTCCCCCGGCCGGTGGGAGACGACGCTCGCCAGCACCGTCACCGCGCAGTCCCGCACCCGGCAGGTGGCGAGGGCCACCTGCGCGAAGTCGTGGAAGCAGTAGTTGCCGGGCCGGGCCTCGGTGACCCCGTCCAGATGCTCCACGACCGCCATCGCCGGCGTGGAGCCCACGCTCACTCCCGGCACCGTGATCCCCTCCTGCCGCAGCCGGTCCGCGAAGGCGGCCATGACGCTGCGCTCCTCTGCGGCGGCCGCCGCCACCTCGGCGCGGGTCGGCCCGTGGTAGGCGTGGCCCGAGTGGGTGAGGATGCCGTCGAAGCGAAGAGTGGCCGACGAGGCGATCCGCCGGGCCAGCTCCAGGGCGTCCGGCGATGCCGGATTCACCCCGGCGCGGTGGTAGCCGCAATCCACCTTGAGCCAGACGTGGAGCGGCAGCCCGAGCCCCTCCAGCGCCGTCACCGCCTCGGGGGAGTCCACCACCAGCCGCAGCGTCACCCGCGCCGCCAGCTCCCGCACCTCGGCGAGCCGGCTGAGGATCACCGGGAAGGCCCAGGTGAGGTCGCCGTACCCGTGGTCCGCGAACACCCGCGCTTCGTAAAGCGTGGAGACGGTGATGCCGGCGATCCCGAGATCGCGCTGCAGCCCGGCGACCTCCAGGCACTTGTGGGTCTTGACGTGCGGCCGCAGGGCGACCCCCAGGGCGGCCGTGCGCTCCTTCATGCGGCGCAGGTTCGCCTCCAGGACGCCGAGGTCCAGCAGCAGCGCGGGGGTGGGCAGATCGTAGATCGACGTCATCGGAGCGCCAGATCATAGAGCAGGACAGGCTACAATGCCGGCCCATGGCGAAACCGTCACCGCCGGCCGGCCGGCTCGCTCCCTGTCCGCGCACCCCCAACTGCGTTTCCACTGAGGCGCCGGAGGGTTCGTCGAAGCGCATGGACCCGATCCCCTACACCGGCCCGCTGGCCCAGGCTCGCGCCAAGCTTCTGGAGGTTTTGCGCAATCATCCACGGACGCGAATCGTACGCGAGGAGCCGGACTCTCTCAAAGCCGAGTGCCGATCCCTGATCTTCCGTTTCGTGGACGACGTGGAATTCGTCTTCGACGACCAGGCCAAGCGGATCCACTTCCGTTCCGCCTCGCGGCTCGGGCGCAGCGACTTCGGGGTCAACCGCAAGCGGATGGAGGAGATCTCCGCCGCCTTCCGCGCCGCGCGTTGAAGGTCTACGAGCTCACGCCCAGCGGGAAAGGGAATCGCGGCTCGGGGCTCGCGAACCCTGGATGCGCCCTCGCGAGCCCGCGATGCGTGACGGCGAGCCGCTCTCCCATCCTCGCGAAATGTGCTGCAAACTTCGCGAATTCCGGCTTGGATTCGCGAATTCTGCTGCAAAACTCGCGGGCCCCGGTCCGGAATTCGCGAAGCGCGAGCCGGGGCCCGTGTTGCCCGGTCCGGGGCTCACGAATTCTCGTGAAAATTCGCGAGTTTTGTTGCAAAACTCGCGAGTTTTGCGGCTGGGCTCGCGAATTTCGCAACAAACTTCGCGAGTTTTGCAGCAGAAAATGGGAGCCCGGAGCCGGGGCAGGGGATCTCGCTGACAAAAATGGAGGACTCGGAACGAAGGCTCGCGGGCGCGGATGCCGGGCTCGCCGTCGCGGAGGCGTTCCGATTGTAGGCCACCATCGTTGGCGACCATGTCTGCTATGCCGCCCCCTTCGGCGCCCTGGCTACTCTGGCAGAACGAGACGGCCACTCTCGGGATCGAAGAGATCGGGAATACCCTCCCTGCGGATTCCAAAGGCTTCGTAAACACGCTCGATCAGCCGATAGCCGCAGCGGTCGGGTCCCTCAGCGATCTCGCGAAAGCGGAACGTCAGGGGCTGAGTCAATACCAGATCGTCGGACTGCATGACCCTGGGTCTGGGCAACCAACCCGTCCTGAGCTTCCAACCTCTCGCTCCGGCAAGGACCAGGTCGACGACGACCGGGTCTCGGGGACGAAGGGCGTCCAGGTAGATCACGCGTGCCATGCGGAAAGCTGAGACGACGTACTCCAGGAGAAGCGGCGGCCAGATCTCGCTCTCTTCTCCTTTCCAGAAGAGGGCCGCGAGAAGCACGTTGAAAACCAGCCCGCCATCCCTGCGGACCTCCACCTTCCGGTGATCGTCCGTGGCCAGGAGCGCATCCTGTTGGATTCGTGGCCGGCTCGAGAACTGAGAGAAATGCCAACCGGTGGGTCTGTTCCCCGAGACGCGAGGGTCCTGAAGGACGCCTTTCAACCTCGCGGCTTGAACGTCCAGAGAAACCGGGGGCCCAGGCTCGAAACGGAGCCAGAGGACTTGCCGGCCCTCTGCAAGGACCTGGTTCCTGGCGGCAAGGATCGCCGCCTCGGCACGCTCGAATCCGGCCTCGCCGCCCGTCGGCCGCGCAAAGATCTCGTCGCGCGTCATCGGCCGGATTCGGTCACCGGTGCGGATCACGTAGTGGCGGCCACCCTTCTTGAGGAAAGCGTAGGGCTTCCGGCCGCTTGCAGGGTGAGCTGCGAGGCGCAGGAGTCGCCCTTCCACCGAGACGCTGATCTCCTCGCTGAGAGGAGGTTCGATGACATCGACGAGGAAGTCGTGGAGCCTGCGGCTCTCTTTCTCCGCATCCGGGATGGGCTCTGCCAACACAGCTCGCCCTTCCTCTTCCCGCACTCCCACCCAGACCTCCCCACCGTCGGCGTTGAGCATCGCCACGACCTCCCGGGCGATCTTCTCCGGGTCTTTGAGAGCGTCGGCTCCTTTGAATTCCAGGTGAAGATCCTCCCTCTTCCCCAGCGGGATCTCGTCGCTCATGGGGCCCCCTCCCGAAGAGAGGAATTGGGATCCAGCAGGAATCGCTGAATGGGTACGGCCTCCACACCTTCGGCTGTCTCCTCGAGGATCCCACCGTGGATCAGGAGGCGCCAGTCCGCCCCCAGCTTCTTGGCCGCTTGGCGCAGGCGCTCCAGTTTGTCCGCCCGGACCCTGACCCCGCTGGTCACCTCGATGGCGACGACGCCCTGTCGATCTTCCAGGACGAAGTCGATCTCAAGGTCTTCTGAGTGCCGGAAATAGGTCAGTTGTCCCTCCAGGTCCCTGGCCACCTCCCGGAGGTGGCGGTATACGGCGGCTTCGAAGGCCTTGGCCCTGACGCTGACATCCTGGACCGGGAGCGGCGCGAAGGCCAGGACCAACCCCGGGTCGGCAGCGTAGATCTTGGATTTCGACCGCAGCGCAGCGGCCGCGTTCCGGTTGAAGCGCTCCAGAGGGGACACCAGGAGGGTGTCGCTCAAGAGGCGGGTCCAGTCGCGCACAGAGCGGGCGTCCGCGCTCAGATCGCGCGCCCGGGCCTCGGCGTTGAATTCCGCGCCGGAATCCTGAAGGAGGTAGACGAACAGATCCTTGACGCGCTCCACGTCGACCCCTTGACCGGACAAGTCCCGCAGAATCGCCCGCTCGGCGATATCGCTGCGCAGCCGGCGGCGGACCTCGGGGAAGTCTTCTTGAAGCGCATACTCAGGAAACCCGCCGAGGGCCAGATAACGCTCGTGGAGGTTGGAGCTTCGGCGCAGGATGGCTTCGACGTCCTCCTCGGGCCTGCCGTGGAGCTGAACGAACTCCCGGAACGTCAGGCCCTCGAGGTACATCTCGTCCCACCGGCCCTGGCCTGACTCGCGGGCGCCGTCCCGTAGGAGCCGGGCGGCGGAGTCCGTCGCCACGATCCTGCCGGCGCGGGCATCGACGGCCTGCTTCAACCAGAGGTCCCAGCTCGGGGCGCTGCGAATCTCGTCGAAGAGGAAGACCCGTGGATAGGTGGCGTCCAAGCCGACCGGCTCGGCCTCCACGACCTCCCGGGCGGTGACGGTGCCGGTGATCCGATCGTCGGAGAAATCGAAGTAGGTCAGGTTCCGGGCCGGCCACCCCCCACGAGGAGGTCGTCGGCCAGTTGCAGGAGCAGGACCGTCTTACCGACCTGCCTTGGCCCCAGGAGGACCACGGCTCGCCGGTCGTCCACGCGGAGGACCCGGCTCAGGATCTTCGGCTGGAGCGCCCGGCGGACGGGATACCCTCTTGCCCGGCGGATGGCGCCGTCCCGCCACCACGGATTCTGGTCCTGCAGGAGATCGGCAAGTATCATCCCAATGTCCCTTCCCCAGCATCTTAGCAGCATTCCGATGCCGGAAGCCCAGTCCCGGCCTTGCAGATTGAATTTTGAAAGTTCAATCTGCAAGGAATCTTCGCCGCCGTGCCACCCTCCTTTGCCGTGCGCCCGTGAAGAGTAGACCTTAGAGCGTGTCTCAAAAGTTCCGAGACCGCCTACCGCCGGGGGCTGAAGACCCCGGCTACCGACGGTAGTCCCTGC
>DASUEN010000044.1:0-44198 GCA_036275055.1 Thermoanaerobaculia bacterium | reverse complement strand
GATGCCGATCGAGGACATCTTCTCGATCTCGGGTCGCGGCACGGTGGTGACGGGTCGGGTGGAGCGTGGGATCGTGAAGGTGGGCGACGAGGTGGAGATCGTGGGCATCCGTCCGACGACGAAGACGATCGTCACCGGCGTGGAGATGTTCAAGAAGCTTCTGGATCAGGGTCAGGCGGGCGACAATATCGGGGTGCTGCTTCGCGGTACGAAGAAGGACGACGTGGAGCGCGGTCAGGTGCTGGCGAAGCCGGGTTCGATCAAGCCGCACACGAAGTTCAAGGGCGAGGTGTACGTGCTGACGAAGGAGGAGGGTGGCCGTCACACGCCGTTCTTCAACGGGTACCGTCCGCAGTTCTACTTCCGCACGACGGACGTGACGGGGGTGGCGAAGCTGCCGGAGGGCACGGAGATGGTGATGCCGGGTGACAACGTGAACCTGGAGGTGGAGCTGATCGCTCCGATCGCGATGGAGAAGGGCGTGCGTTTCGCCATCCGCGAGGGTGGCCGCACGGTCGGCGCCGGCACCGTCACCGACATCGTCGCCTGAACGTAAGAAACATCCAGTGGAGTTGAAGCACAGGCCAGTAGCTCATAATGGTAGAGCATCGGTCTCCAAAACCGAGGGTTGGGGGTTCGAGTCCCTCCTGGCCTGCCAATCTTTGTGATCGTGTCTGAAGATCGGGGTCTCACATGAACTGGTGGAACAAGGCGAAGGAGTTCCTGTCGGAAACCCGCTCCGAGATGCGGAAGGTCTCCTTTCCGTCTCGCGACGAGGTGGTGGCGACGACCATCGTGGTCCTCATCACCAGCTTCGTCTTCGCGTTTTTCCTGTTCGCGGCCGACCAGTTGATCATCCACGCCTATCAGGGGATCGTCGAAGGCGCCCGGAAGGTGTTCGGATGACCGATTCGGCGAGCCCCGGGCGGAAGTGGTACATCGTCCACACCTACTCCGGTTTCGAGGAGCGGGTGAAGGAGACCCTGCGCCAGCGTGCCGAAGCGCTCGGCATGGGGGAGGCCTTCGGCGAGATCCGCATTCCGACCGAGACGGTGGTGGAGTACAAGGGCGGGAAGAAGAAGGAGACGCAGCGCAAGTTCTTCCCCGGCTACATCCTGGTCGAGATGGAGATGTCCGACGCCGCCTGGCACGTGGTCAAGAACACGCCGAAGGTGACGGGCTTCGTGGGCACCGGTAAGAAGCCGACGCCGCTCTCCGAGGACGAGGTCAACAACATCCTCGAGCAGGTGGTCACGGCCAAGGAGAAGCCGAAGCCGAAGTACATGTTCGAGAAGGCGGAGCCGGTGCGGATCACCGACGGTCCCTTCAACAACTTCACGGGTGTGGTGGACGAGGTCAATCTCGACCGCAACACGCTCAAGGTCATGGTGACGATCTTCGGCCGGCAGACGCCGGTCGAGCTCGATTTCTCGCAGGTGCAGAAGCTCTGATCGGGGGTAAGAGGAAATGGCCAAGAAAATCACAGGAATGGTCAAGCTGCAGATTCCGGCCGGCGCGGCGACACCGGCGCCCCCGGTGGGGCCGGCCCTCGGCCAGGCGGGCGTCAACATCATGGACTTCGTGAAGAACTTCAACGCTCGCACGGCGTCCCAGGCGGGGTTGATCATCCCGGTGGTGGTCACCGTCTACGCCGACCGCAGCTACACGTTCATCACCAAGACTCCGCCCGCGGCCATCCTGCTGCGCAAGGCGGCGGGCGTCGAGAAGGGGTCGGGCGAGCCCAACAAGAAGAAGGTCGGCAAGGTCACCCGCGCCCAGGTCGAAGAGATCGCGAAGACCAAGCTGCCGGACTTGAACGCCGCCAGCCTGGAGGCGGCGGTCAAGACCATCGAGGGGACGGCCCGCTCGATGGGGATCGAGATCCAGGGCTAGGCGCCTTTAGAGAGATCGCCGAGATCGGAGGAATCGAGTCGTGCCCAAGCATGGAAAGAAATTTCGGCAGTCGGAGGCCAAGGTCGAGCGCCGGCCCTATCCGCTCAAGGAAGCCATCGAGCTCGCCCGCGCCGCCTCGTTCGTGAAGTTCGACGAGACGCTGGAGCTGGCGCTGCGGCTGGGCGTCGATCCCAAGCACGCCGACCAGATGGTGCGCGGCACCGTGGTGCTGCCTCACGGCCTGGGCAAGACCGCCCGGGTGCTGGTGTTCGCCAGCGGCGAGAAGCTCCGCGAGGCCGAGGAGGCCGGCGCGGACGTGGTCGGCGGCGACGAGCTGGCGAAGCGGATCGAGGGCGGCTGGCTGGAGTTCGACTCCGTGGTTGCCACCCCGGACATGATGCGTGTCGTCGGCCGGCTGGGCAAGGTGCTCGGCCCCCGCGGCCTGATGCCCAATCCGAAGGCGGGCACGGTGACGCTCGATGTCGCCAAGGCCGTCCAGGAGATCAAGGCCGGCAAGGTGGAGTTCCGGGTCGACAAGACCGGGATCATCCACGCGCCGGTCGGCAAGCTCTCCTTCGGCACCGACCGCCTGTGGGAGAACGCCGAGGCCCTGATCGGCGCCGTGATCAAGGCCAAGCCCAGCGCCGCCAAGGGGAAGTACGTGCGGGGAGTCTCGCTCTCCTCGACGATGGGCCCCGGCATCAAGGTGGACGATACCAACCTCACCGCCGTCGAGGCCTAGGAGCGCAGTAAGGGAGATAACGATGCCTTTGACCCGCAGCGATAAAGAGCAGCTTTTGGAGCAATACGAGAACGGCCTGGCCAAGGCGCCGCACGCCTTCCTGGTCGGCTATCAGGGGATCACCGTGCCCCAGGTGACCGAGCTGCGCAACCGGGTGCGGAACTCCGGCGGCGAGTACGTGGTGGTCAAGAACACCGTGGCCCTGCGCGCCATCGACAGCAAGGCCCTGGCGCAGCTCAAGGAGCATTTCGTCGGTCCCACGGCCGTGGTGTTCAGCGGCAAGGACCCGGTGGCGCTGGCTAAGGCGCTGACCGACTCGGTCAAGGACATGCCGGCCCTGCAGTTCAAGGCCGGGCTTGTGGAGGGGCGGGCCATCGCGGCGGAGCAGATCAAGGACATCGCCTCGATGCCCAGCCGCAACGAGCTGATCGCCAAGCTCCTGTTCCTGCTGCAGTCGCCCATCACCCGCTTCGCGCGGGTGCTGGCGGCGGTGCCGCAGTCGTTCGTGATGGTCCTGGATCAGGTCCGGATCAAAAAGGAAGAGCAGGCTCCGGAAGCCTAGAGCCTTCGAAGATATTGAAGAAAAAGCGTAAGGAGAGAACATGGCTATCGCGACCGAAGATTTCATTGCTCAGATCGACCAGCTCACCGTCCTCGAGCTGAACAACCTCGTCAAGGCTCTGGAGGAGCACTACGGGGTCTCCGCCGCGGCTGCCGCCGTGGCCGCGCCGGCGGGCGGCGGCGCCGCCGCCGCCGCGCCGGTCGAGGAGAAGACCGAGTTCGACGTCGTCCTCAAGGCGGCCGGCGAGAAGAAGATCAACGTCATCAAGGCGGTGCGCGAGGTCACGAGCCTCGGCCTCAAGGAGGCCAAGGACCTCGTCGAGTCCGCTCCCGCCACCGTCAAGGAAGGGGTCTCCAAGGACGAGGCCGAGTCGATCAAGAAGAAGTTCGAAGAGGCCGGGGCGACCATCGAGATCAAGTGAGCGCGGACGAGGACAACGCCACGCGCTCGGCTCGACAGGACCTGCTGAGGTCGACGAGAACCATCCGTCGCCGGAGCACCGCACCCGCCCTGGGCATAAACCGGGGCTCGCGCTTGTTCTGGACATCGTTCACCATGCCCGGTGACCTTCCGCGAGGCGAGCGGGGGGCCGGGCATGGTGTCTCCTGCTTCCAGAACAGGAGCCCAGGGCACCCACGGTAACGCCGGTTGCCAAGAGTAGATCTACCAAGGCATCGAGGAGATAGCAAGACCCCTATGGATACGTTTCCCACCCCGCAAGTTCCAGCGAACGGCCATCGGAAGGACTTCTCCCGGATCAAGACGTCGCTGCCGATCCCGAACCTGATCGACGTCCAGCGGCGCAGCTACGAGCGCTTCCTGCAGATGAACCTGCTCCCCGAGGAGCGGGCCAATCAGGGTCTGCAGTCAGTGTTCACCGGCATCTTCCCGTTCTCCGACTTTCGCGAGACCTGCTCGCTCGACTTCGTCAAGTACTCGATCGGGGATTGGCAGTGCAAGTGCGGCGAGCTCAAGGGTCTCGAATACCTCCGCATGACCTGCACCAACTGCGGCGCCAAGATCATGACGGACCACCCGCACGAGGAGACGGTGACCTGCACCGAGTGCGGCTTCGTGAACAAGAACCGGGTGACGAAGTGCGACATCTGCGGCAACCCGGTGGACCTGCAGCTCAAGTACTCGATCTCCGATTGCCAGGAGAGGGGGATGACCTTCGCCGTGCCGCTCAAGGTCACCTTCCGCCTCTTCGTCTACGACCGCGATCCGGAGACCGGGACGCGGATGATGCGCGACGCCAAGGAGGAGGAAGTCTACTTCGGCGACATCCCCCTGATGACGGACAACGGCACGTTCATCATCAACGGCACGGAGCGCGTCATCGTCTCGCAGCTTCACAGGAGCCCCGGCGTCTTCTTCACCAAGGAGGGGCCCCGCTCCTACCTGTCGAAGATCATCCCGTACCGCGGCTCGTGGGTGGAGTTCGAGTACGACCAGAAGGACGTGCTCTCGGTGCGCATCGACCGCAAGCGGAAGTTCCACGGCACGGTCTTCCTGCGCGCCCTGGGGCTCGAATCCGACGAGTCGATCCTGCGCCAGTTCTACACCCCGGTGGGCTTGACCTCCGAGGGGGGCGGCAAGTTCAACCTGCACGTCTCCCCCAAGGTGCTGGAGCCCGAGCGCCTGAAGGACCGCCAGAGCCGCGGCCGGCGTGAGACCTATCCCATCTTCGCTGGCATCACCCTCTCCCGCGAGCAGATCGGCAAGCTCGACACCGGCCAGACCATCGCCTTCGAGGTCGGCCAGGAGGACCTGGAGCGCGCCTTCTTCATCGCCGACGTGGTCGATCTCGACACCGGCGAGGTGCTCTTCGAGGCCAACGAGCTGGTGCCCGAGGACATTGAGGAGCGGCTCGACAACCGCAGCTCGACCCCGGTCCAGGTCTTCTTCCCCGATTGGGAGCTGACCGGCTCGACGCTGTCGAACACGCTCGCCAAGGACACCACCAAGAACTCCAAGGAGGCGCTGATCGAGATCTACCGGCGCATGCGCCCCGGCGACCCGCCCACCCTGGAGAGCGCGCGGTCGCTCTTCTACGGCATGTTCTTCGACGCCAAGCGCTACGACTTCTCGCGGGTCGGCCGCTTCAAGTTCAACATCAAGCTCGACACCGAGGTGCCGGTCGACCAGAAGACGCTCAACGCGGACGACTTCTTCCGCGTCATCGAGTACCTGCTGCGCCTGCAGAAGGACGTCGGCCGCGTCGACGACATCGACAACCTCGGCAACCGCCGCGTGCGTGCCGTGGGCGAGCTGCTGGAGAACCAGTTCCGCATTGGCCTCGTGCGCATGGAGCGGGCGATCAAGGAGAAGATGTCCGTGCATCAGGACATCGACTCGGCGATGCCGCACGACCTGATCAACTCCAAGCCGGTCATCGCGGCGATCAAGGAGTTCTTCGGCTCGTCGCAGCTCTCGCAGTTCATGGACCAGACCAACCCGCTCTCCGAGGTCACCCACAAGCGGCGCCTCTCGGCCCTCGGACCGGGCGGCCTCTCCCGCGAGCGGGCGGGGTTCGAGGTGCGCGACGTGCACGCCACGCACTACGGCCGCATCTGCCCCATCGAGACGCCGGAAGGGCCGAACATCGGCCTCATCTCGTCGCTGGCCACCTATGCGCGGATCAACGACTACGGCTTCATCGAGAGCCCCTACAAGAAGGTGGAGAGCGGCCGCGTGCTCGACCACTTCCGGGTGCTCAAGGTGGGCGACGGCGCCTTCCGGCTGGGGCAGATCGTCACCGGCGACGAGCTCAAAGCGGAGAATGCGCGGCTGGAGGCGGCCGGCAAGCGACTGGTGGACGCCGAGCCCCACGCCTTCTACCTCTCGGCGTGGGAGGAGGAGAAGTACATCATCGCCCAGGCCAACGCCCGGCTCGACGAGAACGGCGTGTTCGTGAGCGACCGCGTCATCTCGCGCGCCGGCGGCGACTTCATCACCCCGGAGCGCGACCGCATCGACTACATGGACATCAGCCCCAAGCAGCTCGTGTCGGTGGCGGCGGCGCTCATCCCGTTCCTGGAGAACGACGACGCCAACCGTGCCCTCATGGGCTCGAACATGCAGCGCCAGGCGGTGCCGCTGCTGCGCAGCGACTCGCCGATCGTCGGCACCGGCCTCGAGGGGATCGTGGCTCAGGACTCCGGTGCGGTGGTGCTCACCAAGCGGGGCGGTATCGTCGATTCGGTGGACGCCGAGCGCATCATCGTGCGCGTCGAAGGCGAGGACCTGGACACGGGTGAGACCAAGGACTTCGGCGCCGACATCTATCAGCTCATCAAGTTCCGC
This sequence comes from Thermoanaerobaculia bacterium, assembly GCA_036275055.1. GTDB lineage: Bacteria > Acidobacteriota > Thermoanaerobaculia > Multivoradales > UBA5704 > DATARR01. Next base: position 37,695 of record DASUEN010000044.1, on the reverse strand, counting down.
CGCTCCAACCAGAACACCTGCATCACCCAGAAGCCGGTGGTCTACGAGGGGATGCGGGTGAAGAAGGGGGACGTGCTGGCCGACGGCCCCTGCACCGAGCTCGGCGAGCTGGCCCTCGGGCGCAACGTGTTGGTGGCCTTCATGCCGTGGCGCGGCTACAACTTCGAGGACGCCATCCTGATCTCCGAGAAGCTGGTGCGGGAGGACTACTACACCTCCATTCACATCGAGGAGTTCGAGATCGAGGCCCGCGACACCAAGCTGGGTCCGGAGGAGATCACCCGCGACATCCCGAACGTCTCGGAGTCGGCTTTGAAGGACCTCGACGAGAGCGGCATCGTCCGCATCGGCGCCACGGTCAAGGCCGGCGACATCCTGGTGGGGAAGGTGACGCCCAAGGGCGAGACCCAGCTCACGCCGGAAGAGAAGCTGCTGCGCGCCATCTTCGGCGAGAAGGCGGGCGACGTCCGCGACGCCAGCCTGAAAGTGCCGCCGGGGATCGAGGGGACGATCGTCGACGTCAAGATCTTCTCCCGCAAGGGGGTCGAGAAGGACGTGCGGGCCAAGGAGATCGAGCTCTACGAGATCGGCCGGCTGGAGAAGAACATCAAGGATGAGGTGCGCATCCTCACCGAGGAGCGCAACAAGAAGGTCAGCGACCTGCTGATCGGCAAGAAGGTCACGGCGCCCGTGAAGTCGCGCACCGGCCAGGAGCTGCTCAAGGCCGGCGAGGTAATCGACCTCGCGACCCTCGAGCGGCTCACCCGGCAGGAGATCCTCCGCCTGCCGGTGGACGAGCGGCGGCTGATCGACGCCGTGGAGATCGTCTACAAGAAGACGGACTCGCACATCGAGGTGTTGCACCGGGTCAACGAGGAGCGCATCGGGCTCCTGCAGAAGGGCGACGAGCTGCCGCCTGGCGTCATCAAGCTGGTCAAGGTCTACGTTGCCATGAAGCGCAAGCTGCAGGTGGGCGACAAGATGGCCGGCCGCCACGGCAACAAGGGCGTCATCTCCCGCATCCTGCCGGAGGAGGACATGCCCTACCTGCCCGACGGCACGCCAGTCGAGATCGTGCTCAACCCGCTCGGCGTGCCGAGCCGCATGAACGTCGGCCAGATCCTGGAGACTCACCTGGGCTGGGCCGGCCGTGCCCTGGGGCTGAAGTTCGCGACGCCGGTGTTCGACGGCGCCCGCGAGAGCGACATCAAGGATCTCCTGAAGGAGGCGAACCTGCCCTCCTCCGGCAAGACGCCGCTCTTCGACGGCATGACGGGCGAAGCGTTCGAGCAGCAGGTGACGGTGGGTTACATCTACATGCTCAAGCTCTCCCACCTGGTGGACGACAAGATCCACGCCCGGTCGATCGGACCGTACTCCCTCATCACTCAGCAGCCGCTGGGCGGCAAGGCGCAGTTCGGCGGCCAGCGCTTCGGAGAGATGGAGGTCTGGGCCCTGGAGGCGTACGGCGCCGCCTACACCCTCCAGGAGCTGCTGACCGTCAAAAGCGACGACGTGGAAGGCCGGAGCAAGGTCTACGAGGCGATCGTGAAGGGGGACGTGCCGGAGCCGCCGGGGCTTCCCGAGTCCTTCAACGTCCTCGTGCGCGAGCTCCAGAGCCTCTGTCTTGACGTTGAGCTCCTCAAGGTCTAATGGTCGAAGGGAGGAAGACAGTTGCAACCATTCAGCAGTTTTGACAAGCCACAGTCGCCCAAGGATTTCAACGCGATCAAGATCTCGATCGCGTCGCCGGAGAAGATCCGCTCCTGGAGCTTCGGCGAGGTGACGAAGCCGGAGACGATCAACTACCGGACCTTCAAGCCGGAGCGCGATGGCCTCTTCTGCGCCAAGATCTTCGGCCCCATCACCGACTGGGAGTGCCTGTGCGGTAAATACAAGCGGATGAAGCATCGCGGCGTCATCTGCGACAAGTGCGGCGTCGAGGTCACCCGCTCGCGGGTGCGCCGCGAGCGCATGGGGCACATCGAGCTGGCGTGCCCGGTCTCCCACGTCTGGTTCTTCAAGGGGTTGCCGAGCCGTATCGGCCACCTCCTGGACATCAGCCTGCGCGACCTGGAGCGGATCCTCTACTTCGAGAGCTACGTCGTCATCGATCCCGGCGAGACGGAGCTCAAGGAGCGGGAGCTCTTGACCGAGGAGCGTTTCCGCGAGGTGCGCGAGAAGTACACCGAGGAGGCCTTCACCGCCAAGATGGGCGCCGAGGCCATCAAGGAGCTGCTGTCGCGCATCGACGTCGACGAGCTGGCCGAAGAGCTGCGTATCATCATGCGCACCGAGACGAGCCAGATCCGCCGCCTGAAGGCCGCCAAGCGGCTCAAGGTGGTGGACGCCTTCCGCAAGTCGGGGCACCGGCCGGAGTGGATGATCCTGGACGTCATCCCGGTCATTCCGCCCGAGCTGCGCCCCCTGGTGCCGCTCGACGGCGGCCGCTTCGCCACCAGCGATTTGAACGACCTCTACCGGCGCGTCATCAACCGCAACAACCGGTTGAAGAAGCTGCTCGAGCTGCGCGCTCCCGAGGTCATCGTACGCAACGAGAAGCGGATGCTTCAGGAAGCCGTCGACGCCCTGTTCGACAACGGCCGCCGCGGCCGCGTGCTCAAGGGCTCGAACAACCGGCCCCTAAAGTCGCTCTCCGACACCCTCAAGGGCAAGCAGGGGCGGTTCCGCCAGAACCTCCTCGGCAAGCGCGTCGACTACTCGGGGCGCTCGGTGATCGTGGTGGGCCCCGAGCTCAAGCTGTCGCAGTGCGGCCTGCCGAAGAAGATGGCGCTGGAGCTGTTCAAGCCGTTCATCTACAACCGGCTGGAAGAGAAGGGCCTGGTGGGCACCATCAAGGCCGCCAAGGAGCTGGTGGAAGCCGAGGTGGACGAGGTTTGGGACGCCCTGGAGGAGGTCATCGAAGACCATCCGGTGCTCTTGAACCGTGCGCCCACGCTGCACCGCCTGGGCATCCAGGCGTTTCAGCCGACGCTCATCGAGGGCAAGGCGATCAAGATCCACCCGCTCGTCTGCGCCGCCTTCAACGCCGACTTCGACGGCGACCAGATGGCGGTCCACGTGCCGCTGTCGCCCAAGGCGCAGATCGAGAGCAAGGTGCTGATGTTGGCCAGCAACAACATCCTGTCGCCGGCCCATGGGCGTCCGCTCGCGGTGCCTTCGCAGGACCTGGTGCTCGGCGGCTACTACCTGACGCTCGGCAAGGCGGGAGCCAAGGGCGAGGGACGGGTCTTCCCGGACTTCGACTCGGTGCTCCTCGCCTTGGAGGGCGGCGAGGTCGAGACCCTGTCGCCGATCAAGGTGCGCTACTCGGGGCCCTACATCAACCTCGACACGCAGCTCGACAAGCAGGACGTCGTGCATGCGGAGCTCGAGGAGCTCGATCGCGAGCTGATCGATACCACCGTCGGCCGGGTGATCTTCAACATGCACCTGCCGAAGGACATCCCCTACGTCAACGGCCTGCTCAAGAAGCGCGGCCTGCAGGACCTTGTGGGCTACTGCTTCATCAAGCTGGGCAACGACGCCACGGTGCGAATGCTCGACGAGATCAAGGAGGTCACCTTCCTTTACGCCACGCGGGCAGGTATTTCCTTCGGCGTCGACGACATGGTGGTGCCGAGCCGCAAGCCGGAGATCCTGCAGCAGGCGCGCAACGAGGTGGTCGAGATCGAGAAGCAGCGCTCCGCCGGCGTCATCACCGCCGGTGAGCGGCACAACAAGATCATCGACATCTGGCACCGGGTGACCGAGAAGGTGTCCGAGGAGATGTTCCGCGAGATGCGGGAGGTGGAGAAGACCACGGGCGTCTTCAACCCGATCAACCTGATGGCCGACTCCGGCGCCCGCGGCTCGCGCGAGCAGGTGAGGCAGCTCGCCGGCATGCGGGGTCTCATGTCCAAGCCCTCGGGCGAGGTCATCGAGCAGCCGATCACCGCCAACTTCCGCGAGGGGCTGTCGGTGTTGCAGTACTTCATCTCGACGCACGGCGCCCGCAAGGGCCTCGCCGACACGGCGCTCAAGACGGCCGACTCCGGCTATCTCACCCGCCGCCTGGTCGACGTGGCGCAGGACGTCATCATCAACGAGCTCGACTGCGGCACGATCGACGGCATCTACGTGACAGCGATCATGGAAGGCGGCGAGATCCTGGAGCCGCTGCGCGACCGCATCGTCGGCCGCGTCAGCCAGGAGGACATCTACGATCCGATGACCGGCGAGCTGATCCTCTCCGTCGGCCAGGAGATCACCGAGACGCTCGGCAACGCCGTGCAGGCCGCGGGCATCGAGCGGGTGAAGATCCGTTCCGTGCTCACCTGCGAGACGCGGCGGGGCGTGTGCCACCTTTGCTACGGCCGCAACCTGGCGACCGGCAAGATGGTGGAGATCGGCGAGGCGGTGGGCGTCATCGCCGCGCAGTCGATCGGCGAGCCCGGCACGCAGCTCACCATGCGTACCTTCCACTACGGCGGCACGGCGTCGCGCGTCTCCGAGCAGTCGAAGCACATCGCCAAGAACCCGGGCATCGTGAAGTTCTTGAACGTCAACACGGTCGAGAGCCGGCGCGGCTCGCTGATCGTCATCAACCGCTCGGGCAAGCTCGTCATCACCGACGAGAAGGGGCGCGAGCGGGAGCGCTACGCGCTGACCTACGGCTCGCAGCTCCTGGTGCACGAGGGCGACGAGCTCCAGCCGGGCGCCGAGCTGGTGACCTGGGACCCCTTCACCTCCGCCATCCTCTCCGAGATCGGCGGCAAGGTGGAGCTCCAGGACATCGTCGAAGGCGAGAACGTGCGGGAGGAGACCGACAAGGTCACCGGCCTGTCGCAGAAGATCATCGTCGAGGCGTCGGCCAACGAGAAGCGCGTGCCGGCGATCCTCGTCCACGGCGAGGGCGGGCGGGAGAAGCGGTACCTGCTCCCCTCCGGCTCCCATCTCGTGGTGCAGAATGGTCAGGACGTTTTCGCCGGCGACACGCTGGTCAAGATCCCGCGCGAGACCACCAAGACCAAGGACATCACCGGCGGTCTCCCCCGTGTCGTCGAGCTCTTCGAGGCCCGCAGCCCCAAGGAGCCGGCGATCATCACCGAGATCGACGGCGTCGTCCACCTGGGCGAGGTCCACAAGGGGATGCGCAAGGTGATCGTCGAGAGCGATCTCGGCGACAGCCGCGAGTACCTGGTGCCGCGCTCGATTCACATCAACGTGCAGGAGAGCGAGCGGGTGCGGGCCGGCGAGCCGCTGATCGACGGACCGATCAACCCGCACGACATCTTGCAGGTGCTGGGCGAGAAGGAGCTGCAGCGTTACCTGACCGACAAGATCCAGGAGGTCTACCGCTCCCAGAGCGTGGCCATCAACGACAAGCACATCGAGGTGATCGTGCGCCAGATGATGCGGTCGGTGAAGATCGAGGAGGTCGGCGACACGGAGTTCCTGATCGACGAGCAGGTGGACCGCTGGAAGTTCCAGGAAGAGAACGAGCGCGTCGTCGCCGCCGGCGGCACCCCCGCCATCGGCCGGCCGCTCCTCCTCGGCATCACCAAGGCGTCGCTGTCGACGGACAGCTTCATCTCCGCCGCGAGCTTCCAGGAGACCACGCGCGTCCTGACCGAGGCGGCGATCAGCGGCAAGGTGGACGGCCTGCGGGGCTTGAAGGAGAACGTAATCGTGGGCCGCGTCATCCCGGCCGGCACGGGCATGGACTTCTACCACGACTTCCACATGGCCGAGGAGTTCGTCGCCGAGGAGCCGGAAGCCGAGGAAGAGCTGTTCTTCGAGTTCGGCGATGAAGAGATCCGCAGCCTGCCGCAGGAGGTGCTCGAAGGCGAGTAGCCTTCAGGCTCCAACGCAGGTTTCTTGAAGGGCGGCCTGCCAAGGCCGCCCTTTTTCTTGGGCCCGGGGAGAGATTCGGAGGCTGCAAGATACCGAAGCCCGGCCCCAGGGTGCTAAGATAAAGGGGCTACGCAAAGGGGAGTCCGCCATGCGAATCCGTAGTCTCCCGGCCCTCCTTCCTCTCCTGCTGACGGCTATCCCCGTCTTCGCCGACAACGTCTACCTCGTCAACGGCCGGAAGTTCGAGGACGTGATGGCGGAGACCACCGAAACCCAGGTGCGCATCCACCTTCAGGGTGGGGTCGTCGTCCTGCCCAAGAGCCAGGTGCTGCGGGTGGAGCCCGGCGACTCGAACCTGGGCGAGTTCCTGCGCCGCCGGGACGCCCTCAAGAAGAGCCCCACGACCCGGGCGGCGGACTGGGTGGAGCTGGCGCGATGGGCACAGAGCAAGCAGCTCGACCAGGCCACCCGCGAAGCGGCCCTGGCCGCCGCGGTGCTCGACCCTCACTCCCCGGGCCTCGCCCCCATCCTGCGCGGCTTCGGCTACGTCCTCGACGAGCAGATGGACCGCTGGGTTCCCTATGGGGACGCCATGCGCCGGAGGGGATTCGTAGAATCCAACGGCCAGTGGATCTCGCGCGAGGAGTATCAGGCCCGCGTGCGCGCCCAAGCGGAGGAGGACGCCGCGCGCCGCGCCGCCCGCCAGGAGCAGGCCCGCGAGGCACGAGAGGAACGGCTGGCCGCCTTGACCGAGCTCGCCCTCACCCGCGAGCTGACGCAGGCCGCGCCGCCTCCCTATCCCGGTCCCTACACTCCCTGGGGAGACCCTGTCGTCCTGCTTCAGGGCGTCGTGACGGTGCCGCCGCAAGGTGGGCATGGCCACGGGCATGGGCACAACGGCCAGCAACCGGATCTGTTTCACGTCGAGCCCGACTTCGGCTCGCGCGATTTCGTCCGGGTTCCCGGGAGCCTGATCCCCGGGCGCGTGCCAGGCAGCCACTGAGCGTGGACGCCATCGAGGTCCAGGACCTCCGCAAGACCTACGCGGGCGGAGTGGAGGCCGTCCGCGGCTTGTCGTTCGCCGTCCGCTCGGGAGAAGTGTTTGCCCTCCTCGGCCCCAACGGCGCTGGTAAGTCCACCACCGTCCGTATCCTCGCCACGCTGTCTTCCCCCACCTCCGGCAGTGCCCGGGTGGCGGGCTTCGACGTGGTGTCGCAGCCGCGGGACGTGCGGCGGCGCATTGGCTACGTGGCCCAGGCCTCGGGCGTGGACGTGACCGCCACCGGCCGTGAGAACCTGATGCTCCAGGGGCAGCTCTTCCGCCATTCGGGCGCCGCGCTCCGCCAGCGGGTGGAGGAGCTCCTCGACCTCTTTCAGCTCGCGACGGCCGCGGACCGTCCCGCCCTCACCTACTCCGGCGGCATGCGGCGCCGGCTCGACGTGGCCATGGGGCTGATCCACCGCCCCGAGGTATTGTTCCTGGATGAGCCCACCACCGGCCTCGATCCGGAGAGCCGCGCGGTGATGTGGAAGGAGGTGCGGCGCCTGGCGGAAGGCGGTCTCACCCTGCTCCTCACCACCCACTACCTGGAGGAGGCGGACCAGCTCGCGCAGCGGCTGGCCATCGTGGACGGCGGCCGGATCGTGGCGGAGGGGACGCCTGACGAGCTCAAAGGGCGGCTGCGCGGGGACGTAGTGTCGGTCGAGCTCGCGGATCGTGGCCGCACGGCTGAAGCCGAGGCCGTGCTCCGCGGCCAGGAGGAAGTGACGGGAGTTATGGTCGACGGCACTCGCCTCTACGCCCAGGTGGGGCACGGCGCGCGGGCCGTGCCGGCCCTGCTCGGTGTCCTGGAGAAAGCCGGCCTCGACGTGGCGCAGGTCTCGCTCTCGCGCCCTTCCCTCGACGACGTCTATCTCACCGCCACCGGCCACGCCTACCGCGAGGCTGGGGAGGCGGCTGGCAAGATCACCGGTAAAGCCCGAGGCAGCACCCGGTACTGAAGCGGCGGTCGCAGCACGGTGACCTCGCCATCGAGGAACACGGGCAGGGACTTGCGCGAGGTCTCGACGGCGAAGGCCGGCAGGCTCACGTAGTCGAAATGCGCCGTCTCCCGCACGTCCCGCACCAGGCTCAGCAGGGCGAGCCCTGCCAGGCCGAGGCGGGTGCGGGGGCGGGCGACGTAGAGATAGAGGAAGCCGCTGTCGAGGCGGTGGCGGGCACCGAAGTTGAAGGCCCTCATCTCATACTCGTTGTTGCCGATGAAGACGAAACGCGTCTCGCGGCGCACCGCCAGGCCCTCCCCCTCCAGGCGCAGGTGGAGGGAATGGGCGTGCGGCGCCACCTTGAACAAGGCCGAGAGCGCCGCCAGCCACTTGTTGCGCTGGAAGGTGCGTTGCTGCCAGTCGCGGACCTGGACCACCGGCGGATAGAACCCGAGCACGGAATTGTTGATGAAGATCTCGCCGTTCACCTCGCCCAGGTCGAGCGAGCGGACGGTGCCCTCCACGATCAGCCGCGCGGCGGCGTCGAGGTCCGTGGGAATCCCCAGGTCCTTGGCGAAGTGGTTGAGCGTACCGAGGGGGAGCACCCCCAGCGGCACCGTTCCTCCAGCCAGGGCCGAGGCCACGGCGCGGATGGTACCGTCTCCCCCTCCCGCCACCACGGCATCGGCTCCCTCCGCAGCCGCCTGGCGCGCGGCTGCCGCCATCTCCTCGCCGGGGAGGAGCTTCACGTCCGCCTCCGCTCCCACGGCGCGGAACCTCGCCCGCAGATCCGCGGCTTCCTCTTCCTCCTGACCCGGGGTCACCGAGCCGGCTTTGCGGTTGACGATCACCGTGACGCGCATCTCTCTCCTTGTCTTCTCCCGACTGCGTCGAGGGAACAAGCAAGCGGCGGACCACGTGTAGACTTGTGCGCGATGCCGGCCGCCGTGACTCTCCTCCTGCTCTTCGCCGCCAAGCTGGCGGCGGCCTCCGTCATGGGGCCCCCGTCGCCGGAGGACCTGCGCCAGCAGTTCCTCTCCCGTCTCAACGAGGCGCGGGCCGCGGCCGGCGCCAGGCCTCTCGTTCTCGCCGAGCCCCTGAACCAGGTGGCGCAGCAGAACGCCGAGGAGGTGCGGGACAACGGCGCCCTTCACTACGACGAGAAATCCATTCCCAGGATCCAGCAGCGCCTGCGCAAGGTTGGCTACGTGGCCCATGGCTGGCACCAGGAATTCGCGGCGTCGCCGGGGGACGCCGGCGAGGTGCTGGCCTGGATCAAGAGCGACCTCCCCGCGACCTTCCAGGCCCTGCTCGACCCCGACTACCAGGAGCTCGGCGTGGGGATCAGCGACCTCAAGGGCTCTCCGCTCTACACCTTCTTCCTCGCCTGGCGCGAAAGCGAGTCGTTCGCCCGCCAGACCGCTGGCTTGAGCGATCTCGAAAAAGTGCGTGAGGAGATGCTCACCCGCGTCAACGCCGAGCGAACCGCGGCCGGCGTGCCGCCCCTGATCCGCGATCCGCGGCTCGACGATGCCGCCCAGCGCCACGCCTTGGACATGCTGGCGCGTTCCTATTACAACCATACCTCGCCCGACGGGACCACCCCCCAGACCCGGACGCGGAAAAGCGGCTTCACCGGCCGCATCGTGGGAGAGAACATCGCCCGCGGACCGGTCGCCGTCCAGGAGGTGGTGCACAACTGGATGGCCAGCAGCGGGCACCGGCGCAACCTGCTCTTCCAGGGCTTCACCCACCTGGGCGTCGGCGTCGTCGTCGGTCACAACGAGGCCATGGGCGATACGGTGATCTGGGTGCAGGACTTCGCCGTGCCGCTGGGGCCTTGAAAGTCCTTCCCGATAGAAACATGCGCGTCGTCAACACGAGCGAGCTTCTGGAAGAAGCCGAGCGCCTGGAGAAAGAGGCCTCGGTCCGGCGAGTCGGCTATTACGCCAAGCTCCTTCCTGCGGGTTGTCAAAGTATTCTCGACCTCGGTTGTGGTAATGGTTATGCCGTGACCGCTTGGCGCGAGGCCGGAGCCCGGGCGATCGGCGTCGACATTTCCCGCTACCGGCTGGCGCGCTGGGTGGCGGAGCACCGTGAGAGCCGGCCGCTGATCGTGGCGGACGCTCGTCACCTCCCCTTCCGTCCAGGCACGTTCGATGCCGTCATTTCTTCTGGAATGATCGAGCACGTGGGAGTCCGGGAGAGTACGAATCCCTACACCGTGAGCGCGGAGAGCGATCAGGACGAATCCCGCGCACAGGTGACCGGTGAGGTCGCCCGGGTCCTGCGCCCCGGGGGCACCGCGTACCTGGATTTTCCGAACGGAGCCTTTCCGATCGATTTTTGGCACGGCGATCAGGTCGGCTCTCTGCGCTGGCACGGAACCCCTGACGCGTTGCTGCCCCGCTTTCGGGACGTGGCCAAATGGGCCTCCGGCGCGGCCATGACCGCGCGGCTCGAAGCCCTCACCGGCCGCCTCGCCTTCCAGCAAGTGGGCCGCCATTGGTGGGGGCGCTGGGCAACCGTGCCGATGGCGCTGCTGATCCGGCTTCTGGACGGCGCCGCCGCGCGAGGCTGGTACAGGTTGCCGGCCCGCGTCTATCCCTACCTGGTGATCTCTCTGCGCCGCAGACGGCTGCAATGAAACCGATCAGTGCGCCTCGGTCAGCAGCTTCTCCCGGTCGAGGACCTCGCCGTTCAGGATGACGCTGTGAATGTTCTTCAGGTTCTCGATGCCCTGAAGCGGATTCGCGTTCAGCACCAGGAGGTCAGCGTTGTAGCCGGTTTTCACCTGACCCACGGTCTTCCAGTGGAAGGTCTCGCCGAAGTTGCTGGTCGCCGCTGCAATCGCCTGCCGCGGCGGCACGCCGACTCGCGACAGCAGCTCGAGCTCGGTGTGCAGGGAAACACCCGGGAGGGTGCCGAAGGCCGTGGTCCCGCTGCCGGTGAGATATTTCGCGCCCGCCTGCCGGTAGCACTCCTCGACTCGCATCAACGCCTGGGCGACCTGAGAAAAGCGATTGGCGATCTCCGGGTCCTCGTCGCGCTTGCCGGTCAGGGGATTGGCCGGCAGGAAGATCTCCTTCGGGTCGATGAGCTTCGCCGCCGGTTCCAGCCACGGATTGCGATGATCCGGCAGGTCCAGGTAGTTGAGGCTCAGGGTGGGGATGAGTGACACGGGGCTGGAGCCCAGCAGCTTGGCGTGTTGGTTGAGCCCCGGATCGGCGGGGCTCAGGTTGAGCAGGATCTTGTTGAAGTCCAAGGTCGGCTGCTGGGAGAACGGGGCCTTGGCCATGGCCTGGCGCAGCTCCGGCGGCGCGATGGGGATCGAATAGCGGACGGTGTGCACGAAGGCATCGACGCCGGCTTGGATCGCCTCGTCGTAGCGCGTCATACCGAGCTCTCCCACCGTCCCCAGGCCCAGCTCGTGTGCCTTCTTGACGATCTGGGCCGTGCGGTCCGGAGTGATCGGGTAATGGATCAGCAGCACTTTCGTGCCGTGCAGCGCGGCCGTCTCGATCTCCTTGGCAAGATCGGCCTCCGCTGTTTGCACGAACGCGCCGTCTCTTTCCCCATAGCCAACGATCCCCAGGGGGTAGATCCGCGGGCTCGGGCTGGCCTTCAGGTAGAGGTCCGGGCGTCTCGGCCTCCCCTCGACGCCGATAATGGAGGTCACCCCCATGTAGAGGTAGGCGTTGGCGTGGGCTTGCTTGCCGAGGGCGCCGAAGCAGTCGGTGAGCCCGGGCACGACGTATTTGCCGGAGATGTCGATGCGCCGCGCGCCGGCCGGGATCTTGACGCTCTTCCGCGGGCCGGCGGCCACGATCGTACCGCCCTGGAGAACGACGACGCCGTCCTGAACGTCCGCGCTGGAACGGCCATAGTTGGACAAGTCGAGGATCGTGCCGCCGACCAGGGCGATCGCCGGGGGCGGAGCGGAGGAGCCGGGCTTCACCTCGGCGGAGGAAGAGCCGAGCAGGAACGTGGAGAGCAGCAGGGACGTCACCAACGAAGCATGCATTCGGAGCTCCTTCCGCCAGGAGGCGTTAGAAACGGCGGCTCATTGTAGCGCGCGCTCCCGCGGATCGTGAACGGGGCTTCAAAGACCGCAAAGACCGCGGGAGTGGGTGTCAAGCAATCCCCGGCCCGTGAACCCTGCGCTCCGTACGCCGGACTTACAAGCCGGCGGGCGGAAGCCCGCCCAATGACTACAAGGAGGAAATGCTCATGAAGAATCGCGTAGGAATCCTGCTCGCTCTCGTCAGTCTGTTGGCGCTCGTCTCCTTCACCCCGTCCTGGGCCACGCCGAACGCCACGCCTCTCGACTCGTCGATCGCGCCTCGGATCCACTGTCCGCTGATTTGCCCAGGCGGGCCTTGTCGCTTCATCAACGGCTGCTTGATCTGCGAGTGCTAGAGCAACCGCTGCCTTGAGCTGCTGTTCTCCCTCTTCTCCGGGAAGAGGAGGGAGAGCAGCCAGGGCACGTCGTCCCTTCCGAGTCTCTATGCGAAAAGTAGCGCATGATCCCTTGACAAGCCCTCTGACTTCATGCAGCATATGCCCCGTCGTCGCCGCAAAAGTACCGAGGTACCCGGTAGTATAGCACTCCTGCCTGCATAGGAGGCGAGGATTATGCCGGGAAAGCCAGAGAGGTTTGACCTCCGACGCCATATCGGCGCCGGTTGACCGGAGCCTGAGGGCTCCAAAGGAGAGAACGATGGAAACGACGGACAAGGGAATTCAGGGCGAATGGCAGCACCTCCTCAACATGATGGAGGCGAACGCCGCGGAGCTTCCGCACCTGGAGGGGCCGCGGGCGAAGCTCGCGGCGCAGTTGGCTCAGGCGCTGGAGATCAGCAAGCAGCAGGACACGCTGACCGCCGGCAAGCAGGAGGCGTCGAAGCAGTACCGGGTTGTCATCAACGAGGGTCAGCGGTTGGCCAACGCCATACGCTCGATGATCAAGTCGCAGTACGGCATCCGGGCCGAGAAGCTCGTCGAGTTCGGCCTGCAGCCGTTCCGCGGACGCAACCGGAAGGCCAAGCAGCCCACCCCTCCGCCGCAGGACCCCGCGCCGGCGGCTCACATCGACACCAAGTCCTGATTCCACATCGCTGACCTGCTTCGGGGGCGTGCTTCGGCACGCCCCTTTTTTTCGCTGCGGGGCTGAACCTGCCTATAGATGCCTCACCTATCGATACGATGGGCTATCGATCCATCGATGAGCCGTCGATCCGTAGATGAGCTATCGATCCATAGATGAGCCGTAGATCCATAGATGGGCTGTCGTGCCATAGATGAGCCATCGATCCGTAGGTGAGCTGTCGCTCCATAGATGAGTCACCGATCCATAGATAAGCCGTCGATGAATAGACGGCCTGTCGCCCAATCGATGGCCCGTCTATCCTTATTTGGCCTATCGATCGATAGATGGCCCATCGATGCTTATTTTGGCGCCTCCTGCCGGAAACGGCTCGTTTTTCCCGCGGTAGAGCACCCTACTAAGAGAACCACGCCTGTTGTGAGAGGCATACCTGCCGCACCTTCTGAAAGGAGGAAGTACGTGAAAAGTCGTACTCTAGGGATCTTTGTCCTGCTCTCCAGCCTCACGACGGTTGCATTCGCAGCGGACCGGGCCATCCAGAATGGGATCGACGTCTGGAAGACGAAGGGGGACGGCTCAACCTTCATCGACTTCGCGAAGAACCCGATTCCTGCCGGGTTCTTCTGCGCCAGCTCGGCGCCCTTCACCGGCCGGCTGGCGCTCCAGGGAGTGCCCGTCGTGACCGGCACCCCCGGGGCTCTGGGGGCGACCGACACGATCGTCCAGCGCCTGGACGACGCGGTGTTCAACAAGCGGGGGATGGCGGTGACCCGGCTGCAGTTCCGCGCCTTGTCGCTCAAGAGCGTGGCGCCGATCGCGACCTCGTGCGGGCAGTTCAACGCCGCCGTGAGACTCGACGGTGTTCAGCCGATCACGCAGATGCTGATCACGCGGGACGACGAGAACGGCGGCCGGTTCTCCGCCCCGCTCGCGCTCAACGTCAAGGTGAAGTTCACGCCGGTCGGCCGGGAGAGCCGCGAGGTGCTCGAGATCGCACAGGAAATCCGTTTCCCGGCGATGCCCAATTTCCCCTGGAAAAGCAGGACCACCGTGCCGAAGCTCGCCGGCTTCGTGCGGGTGGATACGGATGGTGACGGTGTCGCCGACACCTATCTGCCCGGCACCTCGAACTTCATCGCCGGGGGCGCGAACCGCTCCGGCAAGCCGGGACTGGGAGCGCTCGAAAAGGTAACCAGCGGCGGACGTTACGTCTGCCACGACAGCGGTACCGACGAGGCGCACTGCATCTATCTCTGCGATCTCTGCGAGATACCGTAAGAGATCGGCGTCCCCTCCTTCCCCGGTGCTGCTGAGCAGACCGCCAGCGGCACCGGGGTTACTCCTTCGCTTTGAAAGTGCCCTTCGCCTTGGCCGCTGGAATCAGAGTCGGATAAAACTGCACGAACGTCTCGTCGACGGCGCCGTGCTCGGCATGGCACTTCTGGCAGACCGAGTCGGCCGCCAGCGGCTTGGCGGTCGTCCCGGGGCCGTTGAAACCGAAGAACGCCCACTTGGTGGTGGGAAATCGCGCTTCGTCCTTGAGGTGGATCTCGAGCCCGGCCAAGCGCTCCTGGAAACGGCCACCCTTGTTGATCGATCCTTTGCTCGCCGCGTAGCGGACTTCGAGCGCCATCATGGTCTTGTCGGGCCATGTGCCGGTGGCCAGGAAGGCTTTGTAGGCCTGGGGGGTGACGAAGACGTTGTCGAAGTCCTCGTCGTCCTTGTTGGCGATCGGCGCGCCATAGGTCATCCCCAGCCCTGAGCTGAGATAGGTCCATTCGCGGTAATTCTCCGGCCGGATGAGCTCCCCGTCCTTGGTATATTGTGGCTCATTGGACGGCGCCTGCTCCGCGAGCAGGCCCGCGCTGAGCAGTAACAGGGCAATCAGAAGCTTGGCTTTCACCAGGAATACTCCCTTCTCGAACGACGTCACCCCTGCTTTCCGGTTACGCCCCCGAAGATATCACGGGTTCGACGGCCGCCGGATTCTAGATGGCCCTTGATTGTTGCTGACTCATTCCGCCTTCGTGAACTTCAGGTCCCGGGCCCGTCCCGCTCCGACCAGGAATCCGGTGACCTTCTTCTCGCCGTTGCGCTGGAAGCGGATCAGCCCGGCCGGACCGTCGAAGGCGTCGGTGAAGCTGGGCTCGAGCGGCGCCTTCGGTCCCCGTTTCGGTTGCAGGACGAGACGGCCGCCTTCGACCGCCAGAATCCAGACGGTGTCCAACTCGGCGCTGGCATAGGTCCCCGCGTAAGCGGCCAGGTCCTCGGGCTTGAGCGAGACCGGTTGCACCTCCTCGAAGACCACGGGTTTGCCGCCGTCGGAGGAGACCTGCATCCGCCGGGGAGTCTGCGAAGGAAAGGAGACCTCCGTGGCTACGGGTGCGCCCAGCATCGCGAAACGATCACCGTCCAGGGGCGCCAACTCGGACTCGCTCTCCTGGCTGCGGAAGTAGAAAAGCTTTCCATCCTTGGCATAGATGCGGCGCACGAAGCCCCCGGCCGGGCTCCAATAGAGACCCACATAGCGGGCCGTGTCGATGGCCCCGCCGGCCGGGGGCGAAGCCGGCGCGGAGGGTGGCGCTGGAAGGGGACCCAGCTTGTCGGCGAGATAGAGATCCGCCACCCGCTGGGCGAGGGCGGTCGGGTTCGTGCTCGCCAGGTTGCAAAGAGTGATGACCGAAAGTTTTTGATCCGGAAAGCGCACGAGATCGGCACGATAGCCGGCCCAGGCACCGCCGTGAGAGACGCGGCGCAGGCCGCGATAGATGCCCACGAACAGACCGCGAGCGTAGTCGATCGTCTCGCCGTCGTTGAGCGTGCCCTTCGTCTGGAGCTGCTCGATCAGCCAAGCCCCTCCCACCTTCGGCTGGTAGAAGTTGCGGTCCCATTTCGCCAGGTCCTCGACCGTGGTCTGTACCCCGCCGTCCCCCGTCTGCTCCCAGTTGGACGCCTGGACGCCGAAGCCACCCGTGGGGAGGGGCGCGTAGGACGAGGCGCGGTGAGGGACGATCGCGGTGTGATCGTCCAGAATACGCGTGTTGGTCATGCCCAGAGGCGTGAAAATACGCTCCTGGGCGAGCTCGCGCAGGGTCTTGCCGCTCACCCGCTTGATCACCTGGGAGAGGAGGAAGTATCCGGAGTTGCTGTAGCTGTGCTCGGACCCTGGCTTGAAGTCCAGGGTCTTCTGGCGGACGATGGCGGCCAGGGCGTCGTCGTCGGTGGTCCAATCCTCGACGTTGATGCCGCCCATGCCCATTACGTTGATGTAGTCCCGCATGCCGCTCGTGTGGTGGAGGAGGTGGCGGAGGGTGACCGGCGTGCCGTAATCCGGCAGCTCCGGAAGGAACTTGTGGACGTCGTCGTCCAGGGAGAGCTTGCCGTCCTGCGCCAGCAGAAGGATGCTCGCCGCCGTGAATTGCTTCGAAGTCGAGCCGATGTCGAACACCGTCTGCCGCGGATCGATGGGCACGCTATGCTCCACGTTCGCCAGGCCATAGCCCTTCTCGTAGACGATGCCCCCCTCGCGGATAACGGCCAGAGAGCACCCCGGCGATCCAGGCTTGGCATAGTCGGCGAAGACGGCGTCGACACTCTTGGCCAGGTCCGTGGAATCGGCCGCCGAGGCTGGTCTGCCGGAGAGCGCCGAGGCAGCGAGAAGAAGCAAGCAAAGGACCAGACGGCTGGTTCGGGATCGCATCGAGGAGACCTCCTGTCTGTGAACAACTACGGCGGCGGGAGCCGCGGGTTGCAGAGGCTCCCGTGTCCATCAGGGTCACGAGCAACGATCGTGAAGCCTCTCGCTCTAAGAGCGTGTTTCAAAAGTTCCGAGACCGCCTACCGCCCGGGGGCTGAAGACCCCGGCTACCGACGGTGGTCCCTGCGGGACCGCGGCTTGTTCTTCAGGGGACCCGCGAGGCAAGCCTCGAGCCTCGACATGGACGCATTCGTCCACTTCAAGAGGAGTCTGGAAGAACTGAAGAGGTGAAACCCCGGGGCGGTCTGAGGCAAAGCGGACGGGAGCGGAGCTGTGTGCTGGGCGCTCCTGCTCTCCTACGCCAGCTCGACCTTGAGCTTCCTGCCGACTGCCGATGCAGCTCGTTCCAAGGTGGACAGCGTCACCGATCGATTGGCAGGATCCAACAGTCGCTCGAGCGCCGGCCGGCTGATCTTCATGCGGCTGGCCATCTCCGACTTGGAAAGCCGGCAGCGTCTCATCTCCTGGGCGATCTGGAAGGCGATCACCCGCTTGGCAGCGGTGGCTTCTGAAGACTCCAGCAGATCCTCCTCCCGCAGGAAATCATCAAAGTCGCTACCGATGTGCTCCTTTTTCATCATGCTACTCCTCTCGAAGGTCTGCCAGGCGTTGTTGTGCCGCCCTCAGGTCTTCCAACGGGGTCTTCTGCGACCTTCCGCTGGAAGTCACCGGCGGTGCTGGGGAGACTGTGAACCATCCTCCAGGGTCGTGGCACTGTGCCACTTCTGAGGAGAGTGGCACGACTGAGTATTCTGTGGCATCATAGGGAAGCTATGAAAGAGCCTCTCGCTTCGACTAAGGTTCCCGTCGGTCCCCAAGGCCGCCTCGTGATCCCTTCCGAGATCCGCCGCCAGTTGGGGATCGTTCCCGGAGACGTCCTTATCGCCGTCGTCGAGGATGAGCGCCTCGTGCTTGAGAAGCGGGAAGCCGTGCTCCAGCGGCTACGCCGGCGCTTCGCGCACATCCCCGCCGGAGTCAGTCTTGCGGACGAGCTCATCTCTGAGCGGCGGTCTGAATCCAGGCGGGAAGAGTAGGCAGATGTCGCCGACTTCGGAACGAAGCTGTGTGCTGGACGCTTCTGCTCTACTCGCAATGCTGCAAGGCGAACCTGGAGGCGAGGTCGTGCAGGAGCTTCTAAAGACAGCGGTGATCTCAAGCGTGAACTGGTCCGAGGTCGCGCAGAAGGCCCTCGACTGGCAAGCAGAGCTTGAAGGGCTCAGGCTGGACCTCGGAGCGCTGGGACTCGAAGTGCTACCCTTCACGGCGGCTATAGCGGAGACGACCGCCCGGCTGCGGGCTCCCACCCGTCAAGCAGGCCTCTCGCTCGGCGACCGAGCTTGCCTGGCGGTAGCCGCGGTCCTAGGCCTTCCGGCAATCACAGCCGACCGGATCTGGCTGGACCTTGGGCTCCCCATCGAAATCCGCACAGTGCGCTGACCGTCTGGCTTTTCGTTTTGAGCAATGATTCTAAACCTTAGCAATCTTATTCCAACTGCTGGCCGTCGCCCAACCGAGCGTAGCATAGAAAAGGGCAGTGATGATCGGAACCTTTATTTGAGCTTGATTCAGTCCTTCCGTGAGCCCAATCACTGCCATCAAAAGATCAACTCCTGCGCACGCGGCGGCTACTGGCAGAGCAAGTCGCAAAGTCTGCGCCAATGGTAGAGAACGGGGAGATCCTGGACCGAAAGCAAGGGGAAAAGCTACGCTGACAATGGGCAACCACAGGATGCTCCGATTGAATGCACTAACTAACCCGAATTTACTCTCAAGCCAGCTATTCACTGAGTGATTAACGAAGGCGAGCAATAGCGGCCCCGTGAAGGCAGCAACAGCGATAGCAATCGTAAATGTGATAACCCAGGTATTGAGCTCCCCACTCGCAGATGTTCGGGAGTAAAACCACGCGAGGGCTATTCCCAAACCGAGGTACCAAAAGCCGTATTGAGTCGCCATATAGATGGCATCACTTCGGCCTACATGAAATTCTCGGAGAAAATAGGCCGCGAGCGCGTCACTCAAGCCGGCACCAAGCGCAGCGAGACCGGCAGGACGAAGAACGTCCTCAAAACGCCATCCTCCCCTGCTACGAACTCCGAGAAGCGCACCGAAGACCAAGAATCCATAATAAATGCCCGTAGCGATCGAGAAGTACAAACCGCGCGGGATGTAGGCGTCTAGAGCTCGCGCATTCGGGAGGCCACCAACGGAGGGGACTACACTTACTCCTGACGTCATCAGGTTCCACTTGAGCATTCCCCCGAAGGCAGCAAGGAGGCCGAGGGTGACGGCCAATTCCAAGACGGGTATTCGCCCGTCGATTTTGCCAGCGAGCGCTGGAAGGTCTCGCGCAATGTCATTCAAGGTGAAGGCCTGCAGAGCCGCCAGGGAGGCAATGTCCGCAGGAAGCTCCTCGCCTGAGGGCATAGATCCCTTCCGCACCAAGACTGGAATCACTCGCTTGCCTAACTCAAATGCAGTCCGTACTTCGAAACGAACCCAATCATCGGGGTCGTCAATTCTTCGTTGCCCAGACGTGTCCTTCACATCGAGCCAAGATGGGCCGATGAGAACGAGCACGACATCCGATCTACTTAGTCGGTCGCGAATATCTGGGGCAAACCTGGTACCCGGCTCGATGCCTTTAACATCGATAAAGACGTTCCGATCACCGAATCTACGTACGAAATCAGAGAACAAAACCTCTGCGTAGGCATCTGCATCACTGCGGCGATAAGAAACAAACACACTTGGCATTGAAATCTTTTCTCCTAGAGCCCAAAGACCTTTACGGCGAGCCAGCCAATCTTCCGGCGGCTTCCGCCCCCGCCCGCTCCCGCGCCAAGTCGTTCATGATCAACACCACCAGCGCCGTCCATCCTGTCTGGTGATCGGCTCCCAATCCCTTGCCGGTGTCGCCGTGGAAGTACTCGTGGAAGAGGAGGAGGTTTTTCCAGTGAGGGTCTTGGGCGAAGCGGGGGTCTCCGCCGTGGCAGGCGCGGGTGCCGTCGCGGTGGGCTACGAAGAGGCGGGCTAGGCGGCGGCGGAGCTCGGTGGCCACTTCGTCGAGGGTCATCAGGACTCCCGAGCCGGTGGGACATTCCACTTTCAGGGTGTCGTGGTAGAAGTGGTGATAGCGCTCCAGGGCCTCGATCAACAGGTAGTTGAGGGGGAACCAGACGGGGCCCCGCCAGTTCGAGTTTCCTCCGAACATCCAGTCCTGCGATTCCCCTGGCACGTACTCGACGCGGTGGACCTCGCCGTCGATCCGCAGCTCGAAGGGATGGTCGCGGTGAACCCGCGAGAGCGAGCGTATGCCGTGGGGGGAGAGGAGCTCGTTTTCGTCCAGGACGTAGCGCAACACCCGCACCAGGCGCTCGCGGGAGGGAATGGCCAGCAGGTAGACGTTGTCGCCCGGCCGCTTGGGGGAGTCGACGAAGGAGATCCCTTTCGCCAGGTCCTGGCGGTTGCGCAGGAACCAGCGCATCCGCTTGGCGAAGCCGGGGAGGCGGCGGAACACCACGTCCTCCGCCAGGGCCGAGACGGCGAAGAGCGGGATGACGCCCACCGCCGAGCGCACGCGCAGGGGCACGCGCTGGCCGCCGATGAGCATCTGGTCATAGTAAAAGCCGTCTTCCTCGTCCCAGAGCCCCTGGCCGCCCACCCGGTTCATGGCGTCGCTGATGGCCACGAAGTGCTCGAAGAACTTGGAGGCCACGTCCTCGTAGGCGGGGTCTTTGCGGGCGAGTTCCAGGGCCATGGCCAGCATGGTGATGCAGAAGAAGGCCATCCACGCCGTGCCGTCCGCCTGCTCCAGGGTGGCGCCGCCGGGGAGGGGGCGCGAGCGGTCGAAGACGCCGATGTTGTCCAGCCCCAGGAAGCCGCCGCCGAAGAGGTGGTTGCCTTCGGCGTCTTTGCGGTTCACCCACCAGGTGAAGGTCATCAGCAGCTTTTGGAACGCCCGCTCCAGGAACAGCCGGTCGCGCTGGCCGCGGGGCGCCGAGATCTTGTAGACGCGCCAGCAGGCCCAGGCGTGCACCGGCGGGTTGACGTCGTCGAAGGACCACTCATAGGCCGGAAGCTGACCGTTCGGATGCATGTACCATTCGCGGAGCATCAGGATGAGCTGCTCTTTGGCGAATTCCGGGTCGATCTTGGCGAACGGCAGCATGTGGAAGGCCAGGTCCCAGGCGGCCCACCACGGGTACTCCCATTTGTCGGGCATGGAAACCACGTCCCGGCTGTGCAGGTGCTTCCAGCCGGCGTTCCGTCCTCCCAGGCGCGACGCCGGAGGCGGCGGCTGGCTGGGATCGCCTTCCAGCCAGTCCTTCACCACGTAGAAGTAATACTGGCGGGACCACACGAGCCCGGCCGCCGCTTGGCGGGCCACGCGGAGGCCGTCTTCGGTGGCCCCCGGCGGAATGAAGCGCGCGAAGTGCTCGTCGGCCTCGCGGATGCGTTCGGCGATCGTGGCGTCGAAGCCCGGGCCGAAAAGCTCGGCCGGGGTCTCTTCCGCCAGCGACATTCGCAGCCGCACCACGGCCTCGCCGCCGGCCGGAACTTCGAGGCGGTAGACCATCGCCGACTTGGTGCCCGTTCCGGCCGGGTTGACGGCGCCTTTCTCTCCCCCGATCAGGTAGCGGTGGAAGGCGTCCTTTACGTAGGGCGTCGTGTTGGCGGCGCCAAAGAGCCGCTCGGCGTTGGTCTCGTTCTCCGTGAACAGGATCTCGGCCGGCGCCTCTTCGGCGGCCAGGGAGATCTGGCCCAGACCGGGATGGATCGCCGTCACGGCCCGGTCGCCGTTACCGCGGGCACGGGTGAGGGTCCCCTTCGGCCAGTACCCCTCTTCGCCCACCCGTCCCCAGCTCCAGGTGTTGCGCAGCCAGAGGGTGGGCAGGAGGTGGAGGGTCGCCGCTTCCGGCCCGCGGTTGGCGGCGGTGATGCGGATCAGGACGTCGTTCGGGGACGCCTTGGCGTATTCCACGAAGACGTCGAAGTAACGGTTGTCGTCGAAGATCCCGGTGTCGAGGATCTCGAATTCGCCCTCCCCTTTGCCGCGGCGGCGGTTTTCCTCCAGCAGCCGGGCGTAGGGAAATTCAGCCTGCGGATACTTGTAGAGGGCCTTGGCGTAGCAGCCGGTGGGGGTGGCGTCGAGGTAGAAGTAGCACTCCTTGACGTCCTCGCCGTGGTTCCCTTCCGGTCCGGAGAGGCCGAAGAGCCGCTCTTTGAGGATGGGATCGCGCCCGTTCCACAAGGCGATGGCGAAGCAGACGCGGCACTGCCGGTCGCAGAGTCCCAGGAGGCCGTCCTCGCCCCAGCGGTAGGCGCGGCTGCGGGCGTGATCGTGCGGCAGGTAGCCCCAGGCGTCGCCGCCCGGGGAGTAGTCCTCCCGCACCGTTCCCCACTGCCGCTCGGAGAGGTAGGTCCCCCAGCGTTTCCAGTCGGCCTCCCGCCGGGCGTTGGCCTCGAGGCGCAAGGATTCGGCATCGGCCGGTGCGGCGTCCTGCGTGGGCTCGGGGGGATGCATGAAGTTACATGGCCTGACGGTAGCGTTTGAATGCCTGGGTGGCCAGCAGGGCGAAGATACACGCCAGAGCGGCGAGCAGGGCGAGGGAGACGAGGATGCCGGAGCCGTTCCGCCCCTCGAAGCCGTCGCGCGCCGCCATCACCGCCCAATTCACGGGATTGAAGCGGGAGACGCCGCGAATCCATCCCGGCATCAGGTCGCGGGACATGATCATGCTGGAGAGGAACGTCGCCGGCAGCACCACGAAGTTCATCACCGCGATCACCAGCTCCTGCCGGCGGGCCAGAAGCGCCAGGGCATTCGAGAACGAGGCGAAGGCCGCTCCGAGGAGGGACGCGGCGAGGAACACGGTGAGGATCCCCGCCACGCCGCCATGAGGGCGCGCCCCCAGCAGGCAGGCGACGACGAGGATGATACCGGCCTGCACGATCACCTGAACCGCGGCATGGAGGATGCGGCCGGCGATGAGGGCGCCGCGGGAGACGGGTGTCGCCAGGAGGCGGTCGAGCACGCCGCGGTCGATGTCGGCCAGGAGCCCCATCCCGGAGTACGCGGCGCCGAAAAGGGCCGTCATGATGGAGATCCCCGGCGCCAGGAACTGGACGTAGGAGCTGGCCCCGAATCCGGGGATCGTCGTCACCGACTTGAAGAGCTGGCCGAAGAGCAGCACCCAGAGGATGGGCTGGACGATCGAGATGATGACGAACACCGGCATCCGCAAGGTCGCCCGGACCAGCCGCAGGAAGAGGTGCCAGGTGTCGAGGAGGAATTCCATGGGTGTGGGTATCCTATCCTCGAAGCCCCCCACCCCGAAGCCTTGTAGGCGCTAACTTGGCGGGGGCCCGGGCTCAAGGACGCGCCGGTTTGCCCGCCGCGCTGCCGTGCGGGGCGAGGCCGGCCCGGGCGACGAATTTCTCCGCCATGGCGGGCGCCTGCCCCTGGAAGTCGTGGCTGCCGGGCACCTGGAAGCGCTCGACTGCTTTCGGGTCGAGGCTCGGGCAGAGGCTGTCGAGCTCCTTCTCGGCGAGCACGCAGAGCACCGGCAGCCCCTTGAGGCGGGCGATCTCCGGCGCCACGGGCAGGTCCGGATCGGGATCGCGGCCGCTCATCCAGCCGTCGGGGTGGAGGTGGAACTGGGCTTTGGGGTCCGGGCCGATGAGGGCCACCAAGGCGACTTTCGCGCGCAGCGGGGGAGGCAGGCGGTTCACCATGAAGGGGACGACGTCGGCCCCCTGGGAGTAGCCGACGACGATCACCTTCTCTTTGTGCCAGGCCGCCAGGTAGTGGTTGAGGATGCGGGTCAGGTCCTGCCCCGTGCCGTCGGGGTTGCGCGGCTTCCAGAAGTAGGTCGCGGCGGAGATGCCGATCGCCGGCACGCCGCGCGCCGCGAGCTGGTTGCCCACCTTGCGGTCGATGCTCGTCCAGCCGCCGGAGCCGGAGACGACGACGGCGAGGGCGTTTTTCTCCGGCGGGTCCGCGGCCACTTCCGCCAGCGGCAGGTCGCGCAGCTCGTTGTTGCGGTTGGGCGCGTTCGCCGCCGCCTGCCGGCTGCGCTCGGCGAGCGAGGCCATGGCCTGCTGGAGCTGCCCCTTCCAGGCGTCGGCGGCGGGCGTCTTCGCGGGGAGCGGGATCACCTTCGACAGCGGGATGCTCTTGTTGAAGCCGTCGAAAGGACCGGCAATGCATTGAGCGTCGGTGGGGGAGCGGAGGATGATCCAGGGGTCCTCGATGTCGGGCCTCGGGAGGAGGTGCTGCCCCCCCTGCTTCCAGTTGTGATCCCGTTTGAGGCCGTTGCCCGGGCAGAGCGGGCGCGTGCTTTCCACCACCTCGCAGAAACCGGCGCTCACCGCGCCCAGGAAGGTATTGGGCGGCGCCTGGGCGATGGCGGTGTAGGCGAGCCCGGAGCCGGTGCCGATCCCCACCAGGATCGGGGCTTTGTACGATGCCACTCCGAGCTTCATCTGGCCAAATTGGCTCAGGGCCTCGAAGTCCGCGGCGGGGAAGATGCAGCGTCCCTGGCCACGCACCGCGGCCTGGAGGTAGCGGGGGCTGTCGACCTCGAAGACCAGGGCGCCGTCGTGAGCGAGGAACGAGGCCATCTCCGCCTCCTTGGCTCCCAGCCCGTCCTTGCCGGAGAGGAGGAGGACCACCTGCTTCGGCTCGCCCTGAGGGTGGACGACGGGGACCGAGCCAAAACGCCCGAACTGGATCGACTCCGGTACCGGCGCCTCGGCAGGGCTCGCCGGTACGGCTGCAAGGAGAAGGAAGAGGAAGAAGAAGGAGCTCCAGCGTGTCATCGTGTCACCTCGTTGATTTCGCGCCCGGTCTGCGTGCAAGAGGCGAACCAGGCCCCTTAGTCAGGGCCCTTGGGGATGTCTCAAGGCTGCTCGGGATTTCGATCCAAGAGCCCTATGTCAGTCATCACCCCTCTGCTTGCTGCTTAGTCTCTGGAGCGTTTTTGTCGCCAGTGAGGCTATAAGGTTGCCAGCATTTTCACCCACAGTCAAAAACACTCGCGAGTATTTTTGACTGCGGGTGAAATTACAGGCATTCTCTTCCCCATGACGCCGCACCAACGCTATCTCGTCGCCCAGATCGAACGCGATCTCCAGCGGAAGATGGTCTTCGTCGCCGGTCCCAGGCAGGTCGGCAAGACGACCTTGGCTCGCAGCCTGGAGGAGGCGGACCGAGGATATCTGAACTGGGACATCCCGGAGGATCGGGAGAGAATTCTCAAACGGCAGCTCCCGGCGACGTCGCTGTGGGTCTTCGACGAGATCCACAAATACCGTCTTTGGCGGAACTATCTGAAGGGACTCTACGACGGGCGCCGGGAAGGGCAGCGGATCCTGGTCACCGGCAGTGCCCGGCTCGACTTCTACCGCTACTCGGGCGACTCGCTTCAGGGGCGATACCACCTCCTTCATCTCCATCCCCTCTCCTGCGCCGAATTGGGAGTCGAGTCGGCGGAGGAGCTGAGGCAGCTCCTCGTCCTGGGAGGATTCCCGGAGCCCTTCTTCGGAGGCTCGGAGGTGGAGGCCCGTCGCTGGTCACGGGAGCACCGGAACCTGCTGGTCCGTGAGGAGTTGGTGAGCCTGGAGCGGGTTCACGACCTCAGCCGCTTGGAGCTCCTGATGATCCGGCTGCCGGAATTGGTAGGCTCGCCGCTGTCGGTCAACGCTTTGCGTGAGGACCTCGAGGTGAGTCACAAGACCGTCGCCTCCTGGCTGCGGATCCTGGAGCGTCTCTTCGCGATCTTCCGGCTCCCTCCCCTCGGCAGTCCCGCGATCCGGGCGGTGAAGAAGGAGCAGAAGCACTATCACTTCGACTGGACGCTGGTCCCTGAGCTGCCCTTGCGTTTCGAGAACCTGGTGGCATCACACCTCCTCAAGTGGGTCCAGTACCAGCAGGACACCCAGGGGAGGGATCTGGAGCTGCGTTATTTCCGCGACGTCGACGGCCGTGAGGTCGATTTCGTGGTGACGGAAAAAAGAAAGCCTCTCACGTTCATCGAATGCAAGTGGGCGGACGTGGAGACCGACCGGAACCTGCGGTATCTCAAGACCCGCTTCCCCGCTTGCGAGGCTTGGCAGATCTCTGCGACCGGCCGGCAGGACTATGTGAACGCGGAAGGCATTCGCGTCTGCCCGGCAACGGTCTTCCTGAGAGAGCTCGTCTAAAGGAGCCCCGGAAGCTGCCGGCGGCAAGCTCCTTGGACGGGTCGTCCAGGCGAGGAGGGCGGCCTGGAGGAGGGAGACGGCGAAGACCTGGACGAGGGTGACGGCAGCACCGGCGGCCCGCTCGAAGAGGAGCGCCGAGATGGCCGCCCGCGCCAGCCAGCAGGCGGCGAGAAGGGTGAGCCAAAGGGTCAGGAACCGCTGCATGGCCGTGCGCCGGTCCTTGTTCTTCCTCCAGGCATGCATGCTTAGGGAAGAATGGCTGCAAGGGCAATCGCCACGCCGGTTTGCCGGCTTTTCCGGCCCGGGCGTGTCCGCTTTCTAGGCGGTCCTCGCACTATGGGGTAGTATGCCATCCATTCGCTAGGCAGAGGCACGTAACTCTCGGAGGGGGGAGCGGAGTACCTTGCCCGAGATGCGTTCATCCGTCGGCCCTAACTGGCACGCGCGCGGGGAAGCGCGAAGGAGAAGGAGATCCATGACAAGAAAGGTAAAGGTTTGGATCGGATTGCTGGGAACCCTGTCGGTGCTGGGGCTGCTGTCAGCCCTGCTCTACCAGCCGGCGCCGGGGACGGCCGGCCCGGCGGTCATCGCCGCCAAGGTGAACACCGCCGCCTTGCGGTCCGACTTCCAGGACTGGTCGGCCCGGCATACGGCGAGCGGCGGCGATCACAACGTCATTTTCTCCCTCGGCTGGGCCAAGGGGCTGTCGCGGGAGGACACGGAGGCTGAAGGGCTGGCCCGGCTCGACCTGGTTTCGAGCTCCGCGCGCCTCGAGCTCAAAGGGATGCCGGCCGGCAACTGGGACGTCTGGCTGGTACAGAACATGCCCGGCGGCACCATGGTCCCCGAGGCGACCGACCGCATGCACCGGCTGGGCAGCCTGACCACCGACGGCAGCAAGGTCGCGCAGCTCTCGGCCCGGTTGGAGCCAGGCTTCTTCGACCGCTTCCGGGCGGACCTGATGGTGGTGACCCGCGCCGGTGGGCGGCCGGAAAAAGACGGCGTCCTCTACGGCTCGCCCGACCTCTTCCAGCGCATGTACACCAAGGCGAAGGAGAAGCCCTCGCTCGCGCCCAGCCATCCCTCGATGCTGGCCTCGCTGTTCGGCCCCCGCGTCGCCTCCGCCACACCGTTCGATTCGACGGACGCGCTGGTCGCCAAGGGCTTCGACCTCTTCTTCAACGAGAAGTTCGGCGGCAACGGCCGCACCTGCGGCACCTGCCACCCCTCGGACAACAATTTCACCATCGACCCCAAGTACATCGCCACCCTCGCCCCGGACGATCCGCTGTTCGTGGCCGAGCGGCAGCCGGCCCTGGCGGCGAACTTCGAGAACCCGACGCTGCTGCGCGCCATGGGCCTGGTGCTGGAGAACGTGGACGGCTTCCAGGACCTGCAGCACAAGTTCGTGCTGCGCGCCGTGCCGCACCTCCTGGGGCTGCGCAACTCGCGCGTCCCGCAGATCGGCTCGCCCATTCCCCCCGCCGAGCGGCTGGGTTGGGGCGGTGACGGCTCGCCTCTCTCCGGCACCATCCGCGACTTCGCGGTCGGGGCCATCAACCAGCACTTCACCAAGACCCTCAACCGCGTTCCGGACGTCGACTTCCGGTTCCCCACCGACGACGAGCTCGACGCCCTCGCGGCGTTCCAGCTCGCTCTCGGCCGCCAGGCGGACATCAACCTCCCGGCCATGCAGTTCAAATCCCCCCTGGCCGCCCGCGGCCAGCAGATTTTCCTGGCCTTCGACACCCAGGGCGGCACGGTGGCGGCCGGCAAGTGCAACCTTTGCCACGGTAACGCCGGCGCCTTGGGCCAGGACGGCGACAACCGCAACTTCGAGATCGGCTCCGAGAACATCAAGGACCATCCGGCCGACGTGATCCTCCCCGGCGCCCGGCCGCGCGACGGCGGCCAGGGGCGCGGCGCCAATCCGCTGGGCGGCTTCGGCAACGACCGCTTCAACACTCCGGTGGTCATCGAGTCCGCGGATACCGGCCCGTACTTCCACGACAACTCGGCCGCCACGCTCGAAGAGGCGATCGAGTTCTACAACACCGCCGCCTTCCAGAACTCGCAGGTGGGCCTGAGCTTCCGGGCCGCGGATACCGGCGGCATCGGCATCCACCTCGAATCCACCCAGGTCGGGGCGGTGGCCGCCCTGCTGCGGGTCTTGAACGCGCTGGAGAACATCCGTTCCTCCACCGAGCTCGACCAGGCTGCCCAGGGGCACCACGACAAGCGCCAGGCGCAGATGCTGCTCGACCTCGCCGCCCTCGACACCCGCGACGCCATCAACGTCCTGGAGACGCGGGGCCTGCACCTCGACGCCGTGGCCAAGCTCAAGCAGGCCTACGACCTCGAGACGGACGACGGCAACAACGGTCAGGGCAACGGCGGCGATCACAAGAGCAAGAAGGACGACGGCCACGGCCACGGCCATGACGACGACCGGTTCACCCAGATCCTGCAGCTCAAGGCGGATGCCAAGGCGCTGATGATCGTGGTGACACCGTAAAAGAGCCTCAGCGGATTTCCTGCAGCTTCTGTAGTTTTTCGACCCGGCGGCTCAAGGCCCGCCGGGTCTTTCGTTTTCCGCTGGCACCGGCGACCAAGTCGTTGCATAATCCCCTCAAGAACCTTGGTAGCAACCCGGCGCGCTCATCTCGCGCCGGCAGGGCTCCGCCGGGAACGGCAGACCCTGGACGACCTTGAAAGGGGGAAAAGAAGATGGGCAGAGGCAAGTACGCGCAGCTCGCAATCGCCGCGGCCGCCGTTCTGCTGCTGGCGTTCGCCGTCCCGGCCTTCGCGCAGCTCCAGACCGGCGACGTCTATGGCACCACGGTGGATGAGCAGAAGCAGCCGCTCCCGGGGGTCACGCTCACGCTTACCGGCACGGCCGGCGCGCCCCAGGTGCAGCAGAGCGGCAGCGACGGACGGTTCCGGTTCGTCAAGCTCTATCCCGGCAAGTACTCGCTCAAAGCGGACCTCCAAGGCTTCTCCCCCGTCGAGGTTCAGGACGTCGAGGTGCGGGTCGGCGCCAACACGGAGGTGCAGGTGACCCTTTCCGGGGCGATCAAGGACGTCATCACCGTCACCGGCGAAAGCCCGCTCCTGGATGAGCGCAAGACCAACCTCGGCGCCAGCGTCGGCGCCGCCGACCTCTCCCGGGTGCCCACGGCCCGCGATCCCTGGTCGCTCCTGAGCCAGGCTCCCGGAGTGGTGGTGGACCGCATCAACGTCGGCGGCAACGAGAGCGGCCAGCAGTCGAACTTCCTGGGCGTCGGCTCCGGCACCCGCGACAACACCTTTTCGGTGGACGGCGTCATCCTCACCGACATGAACGCCGTCGGCGGCTCGGCCACCTACTTCGACTTCGGCGCCTTCGAAGAGGTGCAGTTCACGGTGTCGAGCGCCGACGTGACGGTGCAGACCTCCGGCGTCACCATCAACCAGGTGACGAAGCGCGGCACCAACGAGTGGCGGGGCTCGGGGCGGTTCCTGCGCACCGACGGCGCCTACCAGGCCAAGCCCTCGAGCCCCAACGGCAACCGCATCGACAAGGTGGACGAATATGGCGCCGACGTCGGCGGGCCGATTTCGAAGGACCATTTGTGGATCTGGGGCTCTTATGGCCGGAGCAACATCGGCAACCTGGTGCCGAGCGGCGAGGGCGGCTCCCAGCTCGACAAGACCGAGCTCAAGGACACCAACGTCAAGATGAATTTCCAGATGGGATCGCAGAACTCGGGCGTCCTCCACTACTGGACGAACGACAAGCTCAAGTTCGGCCGTGGCGCCGGTCCCGACCGGGCGCCGGCGACCACCCTGAACCAGACGACGCCGTCGGACATCTACAAGGTCGAGGACACGGTGATTCCCAGCGCCAACTGGGTGTTCACCGGCCTGTGGTCCCGCGACAACGGCAAGTTCACCCTGACGCCTCAGGGGGGCCTCGACGCCGACATCTTCCGCGACGAGAACGGCGTGCTGCGCGGCTCGAACGCCGACTTCAAGCAGGACGCCATCATCGACCAGTACCGGGGTGACGGCAGCTATTTCTTCAACACCGGAGCGGCCAGCAACGAGCTCAAGTTCGGCGGCAGCTTCCGCCAGCAGGAGAACCACTCCGGCACCATCTGGCCGCACGGCAAGGAGGTCATCGCCGGCAATCTGCTGGGCCTGGACGACGGCATCGACCAGGTCATCTTCTTCCGCAACCGGAAGGTGAACATCCGCTCCAGCTACGACGCCGGCTGGGCGCAGGACACCATCACCCACGACCAGTGGACGATCAACGCCGGCGTGCGTTACGACCGGCAGTACCTGAAGAACCTGCCGGCGAGCGATCCCGGCAACCCCCAGGCCCAGGGGCTCCTGCCTCCCCTCGACTTCAAGGGGAACGATGCCGGCGGCTTCTCCTGGAGCACCTTCGAGCCCCGGATCGGCGTCACCTACGCCATGGGCAAGGACCGGAGGACCCTGCTGCGCGGCACCTACTCCCGCTACGCCGAGCAGCTCGGCCAGCTCCCGCTCTCCACCCGCGTCAACCCCATCGGCTACGGCTACGCCTACTTCTACTTCGCGGACGCCAACCACAACCACATCCTCGATCCCAACGAGGTCGGCTCGCTGCAGTTCGCCTACACCTACAACATCGATCCCAACAACCCCGGCTCGCTGGTCACGCCGAGCATCAACGCCAAGAACCTCGGCCCGACGCTGACCGACGAGGTCACCTTCGGCCTCGACCAGGGGATCGGCCCCAACGTCGCGGTGGGGATCAACTTCATCTACCGCCACGTCCACGACATCCCCGAGGCGCGGGAGCTGGTGCTCGACGACGCCACCGGCCAGGTGCGGGTGGCGACCCGCGACGACTGGGTTCCCAACGGCACCGTCACCGGCACGCTCCCCAACGGCAAGACGGCGACCGTGCCCGTCTTCTCGCTGCGCGACGGCCTCGAATCGACGGGCGGCAACATCTACCTGAACGGCAGCCGCACTCAGGACTACAAGGGCGTCAACCTGAGCTTCACGCGGCGGCTCGTCAACCGCTGGAGCGCCCAGGGGCACTTCAACTACAACGACTGGACCTGGAACGTCCCCGACGCCTACCGGCGGTTCCAGGACCCCACCGACCGGGTAACCGACGCCCTCGGCTTCTCGGACCGCAACGACGTCTACTTCGAGCAGTCGGGCGGCAGCGGCAACAAGGGGGACGTGCTGCTCGGCAGCAAGTGGTCGTTCGGCCTCTACAGCCTCTACCAGATTGCGCCCGACCGGCCGTGGGGCTTCAACATCGCCGGGAGCCTCAACGGCCGCCAAGGGTACATCTCGCCCCCGTACATCAAGAAGTCGGGCGGCACGGGGAGCCGGCGGGTGCAGCTCGCGCCCATTGAGGAGTTCCGCAACGACGACATCGTCACCTTGGACGCCCGCATCGAGAAGTCGATCCACATCGGCGACACCGAGCTGCTGCTGGGCCTCGACGGCTTCAACCTGGCCAACCGGGACTATCGTCTCCAGCGCGACCGCAACGTCCTCGACGGCGACCTCGCCAACCAGGTCACCGAGCGGCTGAGCCCGCGCGTGCTGCGCTTCGGCGTGACGGTGCGCTACCGGTAGGAGCGAGCCAAAAACCAGGGACAGCAGGGACTTCAGGGACTCCAGGGACGATCTCCTTGGGGTCCTTGTCGTCTCTGGAGTCCCTGTTGTCCCTGCTGTCCCTTTTTCCTACTTCGCGGGCGACTCCTCAGGCTGGGCGATCACCGTAAACGGCGTCCGCGTCCTGGGATTGGGCGGCCAGGGGATCAGCAGGCCCTTGCCAATCCCCTGCGCCACCTTGGGGCCGTAGAGCTTGTCGACGAGATGCAGGGCCACGTCGTAGCTCTGGGCTCCGCCCTGGGAGGTGAGGACCTTGCCGGCATCGACGAAGCTGACGTTGATCCGCAGGTCCACCTTCGGGAAGGTGCGGGCGAAGCGCTCGTAGTCCGCGGGGAAGGTGGTGGCCGGCACGCCATCCAGCAAGCCGGCCTGGGCGAGCACGAAGGCGCCGTCGCAGAGCGAGACCACGTGCCGGGCTCGTCCCCCCGTCTTCCGCACCCAGGCGATGAGCGCCTGGTTCTTCAGATCCCCCTCCATGCTCCCCTGGGCGCTGGGCACCACCAGCACGTCGGCGGCCGGAGCGTTCTTGAAGCCGTACTGCGGGGTGAGGCGCAGCCCTTCGAAGGTGGTGACCGGCCCGCCCGTGGGTGAGACGGTGAAGACCTCCATCCCCGGCGCGGCGTGCGAGGCGGTGTGCTGGAGCACGTCGTAGGGGGCCATGAGCTCCGTGCCATAGACGCCGTCCACCACCAGGAACGCGGCGCGCAGCCGGCCGGTCGTGCTGGGCGCGGGTTCGCTGGCGGCTTGCGGGGGAGGAGTGGCGGCCGGGGCCGGTTTCGCCGGGGTGGGGCGGGGCGTGGCCGCCGCCCCCTGGGTGTCCTTCTCGGACGGACGGCATCCCGCGGCGAGCGCCAGGAGAAGGAAGGCAGAGAGAACGAGGGGGATCAGGATTCGCGTCATCGGCGCTATCATTCTCGGAAAACGCCCGCCAGGCAAGGACGGGCGCGGGAATACCTGCCGCCGCTTCCCTCGTTGCTGAAACGGGGTAGAATGACGACTCTCGAATTGGCGCCTTGGGCGTGTTGAGACCTTAAGGAGGTGCGAAGTGCCCTACAGTGAGCTTCTGGTCCGGCCGATGCGTGAAGAGCTGACGAGCATCGGCGTGCGCGAGCTGCGGACGCCTCAGGACGTGGACGCTTTCCTGAACGAGAAGAACGGCACGGCGATGCTGGTGGTCAACTCTGTCTGCGGCTGTGCCGCCGGCATGGCGCGCCCCGGCGTGCGCCTGGCCCTCGAGGGGGAGCGCCGGCCCGACCGCGTGGCCTCCGTCTTCGCGGGGCAGGACCTCGAGGCGACGGCCCGCGCTCGTGCCTTCATCGCGGACATCCCCCCCAGCAGCCCGTCCATCGCCTTCTTCAAGGACGGCGAGCTGGTCTACTTCATGCCCCGCCACCGCATCGAAGGGCGCGACGCCCGCCAGGTGGCGAGCGACCTTTCCCAGGTCTTCGCCGAGTTCTGCGCGGTCCCGGCGGCGGCGAGCTAGATGGGGACGTTCCACCAGAACAAGGGCGAGCTGCACGGGATCACCGTGGTCGTCGACACCACCGGCCCCGAGATCGTCGTGGGCCGGTGCGACGACATGGACGACCGCGGCATCTTCCTCCACGATGCCGACGTCCACCGTGACGGCGAAGGCGGCCGCTCCAAGGACGACTACGTGCAGCGCGCCTCCCGCTTCGGCGTCTTCAAGAAGTACGACCACCTGATGATCCCCCGCGAGAAGATCGCCTCGGTGCGGCGGCTGGGGGAGGTCGGGTAGGAAAAAAGGACATAAAGGACACCAAGGACCTCAAGGACGGAAAACTGCAGTAGAAGCCTTCTCTGTCCCTGGTGTCTCTGGGTCCTTCGTTACTTCTCCTCCATGTGGGGATACCGGTAGGCCTTCGGCGGCACGAAGTTCTCTTTGATCGCCCGCTGGGAGGTCCAGCGCAGGAGGTTGGCCATCGAGCCGGCTTTGTCATTGGTGCCGGAGGCGCGGGCGCCGCCGAAGGGCTGCTGCCCCACCACGGCCCCGGTGGGCTTGTCGTTGACGTAGAAGTTCCCCGCCGAGTGGCGCAGCGCCGCGGTCAGGTGGGCGATGACCTGCCGGTCCCCGGCGAAGATGGCGCCGGTCAAGGCGTAGGGGCTCGCGGTGTCGATCAGCTCCAGGGTCTTCTCCAGGTCCGCGTCGTCGTAGACGAAGACCGTCAGCACCGGCCCGAAGATCTCCTCCTTGAGCAGCTTGAAGCGCGGGTCCGTCGTCACCACCACCGTCGGCGAGATGAAGTACCCCTTGGACTTGTCGCTCTTGCCGCCGGCGAGGATCTCGGCGTCGCTGGAGCTCTTCGCGTAGTCGATATACCCCATGATGCGGTCGAAGGAGGGCTCGTCGATCACCGCCGCCATGAAGTTCCGGAAATCGAGCGGCGTGCCCATCTCGATCGACTCGATCTGCTCCACCAGCAGCTTCTTGACCTGCGGCCACAGCGACTTCGCGACGTAAGCGCGGGAAGCGGCCGAGCACTTCTGCCCCTGGTACTCGAAGGCGCCGCGCACCAGCGCCGTGACGTAGGCCTCGACGTCCGCCGACGGGTGGGCGAGGACGAAGTTCTTGCCGCCCGTCTCCCCCACGATCCGCGGGTAGGAGCGGTACTGGCCGATGTTGTCGCCGATCGTCTTCCACATCGAGTGGAACACGGGAGTCGAGCCCGTGAAGTGGATGCCCGCGAAGTCGGGATGGGCGAGCACCGGGTCTCCCACCTTGCTCGCCTTGCCGGGGAGGAAATTGACGACGCCGTCCGGCAGGCCCGCCGCCTGGAGGATCTTCATGATCACGTAGTTCGAGTACACCGCCGTCGAGGCCGGCTTCCAGAGGACGGTGTTGCCCATCAGCGCCGGTGCGGTCGGCAGGTTACCGCCGATCGAGGTGAAGTTGAAGGGAGAGACGGCGAAGACGAACCCTTCGAGCGCGCGGT
This sequence comes from Thermoanaerobaculia bacterium, assembly GCA_036275055.1. Lineage (GTDB taxonomy): Bacteria > Acidobacteriota > Thermoanaerobaculia > Multivoradales > UBA5704 > DATARR01. The sequence continues at coordinate 3,167 of DASUEN010000044.1, read as the reverse complement.
ACTCGACGCGGTTCCACACTCCGGGCGCCGACCACGGCTGGTCGGTGTAGAGATGGCGCATGAAGTAGGGGTTGAAGCGGTAGAAGTCGATCAGCTCGCACGCCGAGTCGATCTCGGCCTGGAAGACCGTCTTCGACTGGTTGAGCATGGTGGCGCCGTTGAGCTCGTCGCGCCAGGGACCGGCGAGGAGGTCCGCGGCCTTGAGCAGCACGGAGGCGCGGTCTTCCCACGAGGCTTCGGACCATTCCCGCCACGCCGCCTTCGCGGCCTGGGCCGCCGCTTCCACCTCCGCGGCTCCCGCTTGGTGATAGGTGGCGAGGACGTGGTGGTGATCGTGCGGGCAGACGGCCTTGGCCGTGTCGCCCGTGCGCACCTCCTTGCCGCCGATGAGGATGGGGATCTCGATCTCTTCGGCGAGCATCCCGTCCAGTCGCTTCTTCAGGGATTTCTTCTCTGGGGAACCCGGGGCGTAAGCACGCACCGGCTCGTTGAGCGGCACGGCGAGGGGAGAGATGGCGTTTGACATGCGGCAGATGGTATCCGCAGCACCCCGGCAGGCGCTACCCCTTGGCCGCTGCCCAAGCGAAGAGGAGGAAGCCGAGGATCATGAGGGCCCCGCCGATCGGGGTGATCGCTCCCAGCCAGCGCGGCGCCCCGAGCGCCAGACCGAAGACGGTGCCGCTGAAGATGACGCTCCCCAAGACCAGGGACCACCCGGCGCCGTCGATTCCCCGCTTCGCCCCCTGTGCTCCATAAAGCCCTACCAGCACCGTGGCGAGGGCGCCGTACATGAGATACCGCGCCGCCGTCTCCCAGAGCTGCAGCTCGTGCGGCTCCAAGCGCGCCGCCAGAGCATGGGCGCCGAAGGCCCCGGCGATCACCGACAGTGCGCCACAGACGGCGCCGATCAGAATCCAGTTCATGGGCGGCTCCTCCTCAGGCGGAGATTATAGGGGGCGCCCCCCGGGATAAGATCCCCGCCATGACGCGCCGTGCCCTTCTCTCCCTCGTCGTCGCCGTGGCCCTGTCGCTCGTGGCCATCCTGACTCTCGCGCTCTCTTCGTCCCCCGACCCCAAACCGGCGGCGGCCGCGCCCTCCGATCCCGCCGCGCCCAGGATCCATCCTCTTCCTCCCTTGCGCGAGCAGGCCAAGGAGCAGCAGGCGTGGCTGGCGAAGCGGCTCACGGAGGTGCTGCCGAAGGTGATGCGCGAGCATGGGATCGAGATGTGGATCCTCTCCATGCGGGAGTACGCCGAGGACCCGGTCTTCTTCTCCATGGTCTCGCCCACCACGTTCGCGGCCCGGCGGCGGTCGATCTACGTCTTCCACGACCAGGGACCGACGAAGGGGGTCGAGCGCCTGGCCCTGGGCGGCAGCGATCAGGGCGGCCTCTATACGATCTACCGCGATCCCAAACCCTCCGTGGCGGGCGCCGAGCTGGTGGGAGACGATCAATGGCGACTCCTGCGCCAGCTCGTGGAGAAGGCTGATCCGAAGACCATCGCGCTCGACGTCGACCCCGTGAACGCCTTCGCCGACGGCCTCCATGCCGGCGAGCGCGAGGCCCTGGAAGCGGCGCTGGGGCCGAGCCTCGTCAAGCGCGTCGTGCGGGAGCCGCGCCTCGCCATCGAGCTCGTGGGCACCCGGGTCCCGGAGATGCTCCCCCGGTACCGGGAAGTCCAGGAGACGGTCCATGCCCTGATCACCATGGCCTTTTCGAAAGACGTGGTGCATCCGGGAGACACCACGACGGAGGACGTGGAGTGGTGGCTGCGGCAGCGGGTGCAGGAGCTGGGAATGACCGTCTGGTTCCAGCCCGACGTCGAGCGGGCCACGGCCGGCGTGGGCTGGAGCAAGGGGACGATCCAGCGCGGCGACGCCCTGTGGGTGGACTTCGGCGTCATCGCCATGAACCTCCACACCGACACGCAGCACTTGGGCTACGTCCTGCGTCCCGGAGAGACCGGTCCGCCCCCGGGCCTCCTCGCCTGCCTCGCCACCACCAACCGCCTCCAGGACCTCCTGCTCGCGGAGATGAAACCGGGCCGCACGGGCAACGAAACTCTGAAGACGGCACGGGCCGAGATGTCCCGCCAAGGGATCGACGGCACGATCTACTCCCACCCGATCGGCGACCACGGCCACGGGGCAGGCCCCCTCATCGGCCTCTGGGACCGACAGGAGGGAGTCCCCGTGCGCGGCGATCTCGCGATCCGTCCCAGCACCTGGTTCTCGATCGAGCTGCAGGCCACCTCGCCCATTCCGGAGTGGAAGGACCAGAAGCTCGCCTGCCGGCAGGAGGAGGACGCCTATCTCGACGAGAACGGAGACCGCCACTGGGCCTTCCGCCACCAGGAGCGGTTCCACCTCGTGCGGTGAGGTCCTCGATCGTGTACCCTCTCCTTGAAGAGAATTACCCAGGAAGGAGGCCACCATGGCCACGAATGAGCTGAGAATCGATCTTCCGTCCAGCCTGTCTCAGGAAGAGGCGAAGCTGTTTCTGGCGGTGAAGCTGTTCGAGATCGGAAAGGTCACCTTGGGCCAGGCGGCGAAGATCGCAGAGCTTTCGAAGCGCACTTTCCTGGAAATCCTTGGCCGCTATGGAGTGCCCGTCTTCAACTACGGAGCTGAGGAGCTGCGCGCCGAGGTCGAATCTTGAAGGAGTCCGTGGTCCTCGATAGCACCTGCCTCATCGGCCTGGATCAAATTGATCGCCTAGACATCCTGCCCGCGCTGTTCGATCCCATACTCGCCCCTCCTGAGGTCGAGCGGGAGTTCGGCTCTACTCCCTCCTGGTTGAGGGTCGAGCCGCCCGGGCAGACAGACCTCGTTAAGGTCTTGGCGGTGATCGTCCATGGTGGAGAGGCCGAAGCCATCGCTCTGGCTGCCGAACGAAAGTTGCGGATCGTTCTCGATGACCGGAAGGCTCGCGACGTGGCCTCGCGGATGAGTCTCAAGGTCATCGGTACGGTCGGTATCCTGATCCGCGCCAAACGGGCCAATCTCTTCCCTTGGGTCAGGCCCCTGTTGGACGAGCTCGTAAACAAGGGATTCCGTCTCGGCGAAGACCTCCGAAGGGAGGCGCTGCGTCTGGCAGGGGAGTGAGACTCCCCGGTGGGAATCTCACCCGCCACCACCCGGCAGGAGATCCGCGAACAGGCGCTGC
>DASUEN010000043.1:0-13643 GCA_036275055.1 Thermoanaerobaculia bacterium | reverse complement strand
GACTCGACGTTGACCACCCGCACGTCGATCGTCTCGCCGAAGATTTCGACCGGATCAGAGGGCCGTTTGTCCTGCGCCGCCAAGGGCAGGGAGACCGCGATCAGGGCAACTGCCGCGCACCGGAAGAACGCCATACCTCCTCCTTCATCAAAAGATCCGAAAAACGCCTGCCTACTTCGCCTTCGCCACGTTCGTTTCGCCCCACACCACCGGTCCACCCGCCGGATCGGGCAGGCTGAAGACCAGCCGCTGGCCGATATCGCGCAGGAGGACCGTGGTCTCGAAGCTGACGAAGTTGCCGGCCTTGGGGAGGGTGGGGACGGCCACCTGGAGCGTGGCCCGCAGGTTGGCCCGCCCTCCCTTGTCGTCCACGGCGGCCATGGTGAGGGCGGCTGAAGCCAGGTAGCCCTTCCCCTGCTGCGTCGTTGCCAATAGCTCGGCCGGCACGGCGAGGGTCACCGGCACTTCCAGCTCGCGCCCCTTGCGGTGCGGCGCACCGAGCTTGACGACCAGCCGGCGATTCGGATCCGTGCCGCCGAAGAGCAGCAGGCCCTCGGTCTTGAGGGCGGCCTCCCGCACCTTCGAGGGATCGGCGAAGCCGTAGCGCGACCGCACGCTGAGCCCGCTCCTCTGCGGCTCGACCACCATCCGATGGCTGCGGTCGTCGGCCTTCCACGAGGGTGTGAAGCCGAGCCAATAATAGGTCCCCGAATCCTCGACCACGGCGCGGAAGACATGGTTGTCGAATTCGGCTACTGCCGTGCCGCCAGTGAGCCGCGCGAGACCATCCGCGGCCTTGATGGCATAGGCGTACGACTGCGCGGCATCGGCCGGGTAGACCGAGTAGCCCAGCCGGTTCGCGGCCGACAGCAGGGGACCATAGAGCCCCGGCTCGTACTGCAGCGTCCAGGCGCCCGTTACCAGCAGCATCACCTTGCGGCCGGAGGGAGCCTCGAAGGCCCGTAGCGCCGCCGCCGCCGCATCGGCGGACTTGTGGATGTCGGAGTATGCGTCCGGGCTCGCCGCATGCCGGCTGTTGAGCGTTCCGAGCTCCACGCCGAGAATGCTCGGTCCTTCGAGGTCCCGGTCGTTCAGGGTCGCCGCCGAATCCTCGAACAACGCCACGTCCGACTCGGGGGAGCGCTGATGGACTTTCGCCACGATGCCCCGGCCCGGCCGCGCGAGGTTGTGATCGAGGGCCGCCGCCAGCACGGCCCGGTCGTCGGTCCAGTTGGCGAGGACCGCGATGCGGGCGCCGTCGAAGGCCAGCACCGCCATGTGGTCGGCGCTCCGCAGGAGGTTGAGGTCGAGCTTCAGCCGCTTCAGTAGGTCGTTGCGCTGGGATTCGAGCGCCACCGAGTCGTCGATGAAGACCAGGTAGTTGCGGCCCACCACCTCCCCCTGGGCCACCGGAGCGCCGGTGCCGGAGGCGGTGACCGCGGCCCCCTCGGAAACCTCCGCGAAGTAGTCGATGGGAACTTCCTTGCCGTCGACCAGGAGCCGGAAGTCGCCCGCCTTGAGCCCGCGGACCCGCTTGCCGCTGCGGTCCGTGACCACCGCTTCGACGTTGACCACCCGCACGTCGATCGACTCGCTGAACACCTCGGAAGCCACGGGCGGGGCCGGCTTCTCCTGAGCGGCGAGCGCCAGGGAAAAGCCGAGGTACAGCGCCGGCGCAGCCGCCCATCGCATGGAGCTCATCTCTCCTCCTTTGATCGGAATTCCCGACAAGCAAAGGGGATGCCGGTCCGCGCCCCGGGGGAGGAACCGCGGCGGCCGACCTGCGGAGAGGACGGCCTGCATCCTACGGTGGGGACGCTCGTCTTCCTCAGCGCACGCCGACCGGCGCCAGCCGCCCTTTGAGGTGGGCCACGATCTTGGGGCCGTGATCGCGCGAGTTCTCGATGAAGATGCGGTCCGTGGCGCGGCCGGCCTGGAGGGTGCCGGCGACGTAGAGGCCGGGGACGTTCGACTCGCAGGTCTCGGGGTCGAAGGCCGGAATCAGCGTCTCGGGATCGACGGCGACACCGCAGCGGCGCTCGAAGTCCACGTCCGGCTGGTAGCCGATGAGCACGTAGACCGCCTGCGCCGGCAGCACCGCGGGTCCGGCCGGCGTTTCCACCTCCACCCCCCCCTCGGGGAGGAAGGCACGCACCAGGGTATTGAAGTGAGCCGGGATGGACCCTTCCTCAATGCGGTTCTCGATGTCCGGCTTCACCCAGTACTTCACCCCTGCCTTGACGTGCGGGCCACGATGGACCAGGGTGACCTTGACGCCGTTGCGCCACAGGTCGAGCGCGGCCTCCGCCGCCGTGTTACCGGCGCCGATGACCACCACCTCCTGCCCGAAGTGGACGTAGGGCTCCTTGTAGCGGCTGGACACCCAGGGGAGGTCCTCGCCCGGCACGCCCAGCCGCCGCGGGTTGATGAAGTAGCCGGTGGCGATGGCCACGGCCCGCGCCCGGTACGTCCGCGGTCCCTGAAGGCAGCGGGTGGAGACGGTGAACAGCTCCCCCTCCTTGCGCACTTCCTCGACGTCCTCGTAGAGGGCGAGCGGCACCTGATAGTGCTCCACCACCATGCGGTAGTAGACCAGGGCATGCTGGCGGGTGGGCTTGACGTCGGGAATGGTGAACGGAACGTGGGCGATCTCCAGCCGGTCCCGGGTGGTGAAGAACTCCATGAAGGTGGGATAGCCCTGGATGGCGGCGGTCAGCGGACCGCGGTCCACCAGCAGCGTGGAGAGACCCTGGCGGCGTGCCTCGGCGCCGATGGCGATGCCGGTGGGCCCGGCGCCCACCACGAGAAGATCGAGCGGTTCGTTCATGGAGTCCCTCCTCCCTTACTGCCAAAGGTAGAAATGATCGACCGGCCCGTGTCCATTCCCGGATCCGAGAGGCAAGGCCGCGGCCATGGCTCCCTGAAGGTATTGGATCGCCCCTTCGACCGCGCGGGCCAGTTCCTCGCCCGCGCCGAGGCGGGCGGCGATGGCCGACGAGAGGGTGCAGCCGGTGCCGTGGGTCGAGCGCGTGTGGAGCCGGGGATGGCTGAAGCGGTCGGCCCTGCCGCCGGCGACGAGCAGGTCCACCACTTCCTCCCCTTCTGCATGTCCGCCTTTGGCGAGCACGGCGGGACCCAGCGCCGCCAGGGCCACGGCCGCCAGGAGCCGCCCGGCTTCATCCGCCGCGGGGAGGTCCGCCAGGGTTTCGAGCTCGGGCACGTTCGGCGTCACCAGGGTCGCCAGCGGCAACAGCTCGGAGCGCAGGGCTGCGACCGCATCGGCGCGCAGCAGGCGGTCGCCGCTCTTGGCCACCATCACGGGATCGAGGACGATGGGCACGCCCGTCCCGGCCAGATGCGCCCGCAGCCGTTCGGCCACGGTACGCACGAGGTCCGCGCTCGCCAGCATGCCGATCTTTACGGCATCGGCGCCCAGGTCCTCCAGCACGGCGTCGATCTGCGCCGCCACCATCTCCGGAGGGACCTCCAGCACGGCCCGCACCTCGCAGGTGTTCTGGGCGGTCAGCGCGGTGATCACGCTCATCCCATAACCGCCATGGGCGGCGAAGGTTTTGAGATCGGCCTGAATGCCGGCGCCGCCGCCGGAGTCCGAGCCCGCGATAGTGAGGAGGCGGGGCCTCATGCCGGCCGCGTCTGGAGCCCCCGGCGCCGGAACCAGGCCACGAGAGCGACGACGATCACGATGGCGACGCTGATCACCTGCGCCAGCGTGAAGTTGCCGAAGAAGCGGTCGTCCTTGGCGCGCAGGATCTCGATCAGGAACCTCTCCACCGCGAGGAGGGCGAGCACCACGAGCGCCACCGTCCCCGGCGGCTGGGGCCGGCGCTTGAACAGCCACACGGCGAAGCCCCAGATGGCGAGGGCCAGAGCGGTCTCGTAGAGCTGCGTGGGATGGACGCGCATCAGGGTATCGTCGGGAATCGCGGCCGGCACCGCGACACCGAACATCCGCCGCAGGTTGCCGGCGGTGGTCTCCGGCAGGCCGTACTTGAAGGCTATACCCCAGGGGAGGCTCGTGGGGCGGCCATAGTCGTCCCCCACCAGGAAGCAGCCGATGCGGCCGATGCCGTAGCCCAGGGCGAGAGCCGGGGCCACCACGTCGGACAGGGGCCAGACGGGGAGCCGGCGGCGGCGTATCATCCACACGACGCACAGGAAGCCGGCGATGAAGCCGCCGTACCAGACGAGCCCCGAGCGGTCGAAGAGGAGACGCCAGTCCATGTTGAGGATGGCGTAGTAGATCTTGGCGCCGAGGATGCCGCCGACGCCGGCGGCGAAGACGAGGGAGCTCGCGTCCTCCTCGTCGCCGATGCCGAGGTGCTTCATCCCCCAGCGAAGCTGGAGGTAGCCGGTGAGGAAGGCGAAGACCAGCATCACCCCGAAGGGGCTGACCGAGAACGAGCCGATGTGGAAGATTTCTTTGATCATGAGGTCGGGACGCGTCGCGCGCCCGGCGAATGGTAGCACGGGGATGCCCAGGGGACCTGACGCGAGGTGGCAGAGCGGGATAGACTAGGCACGGACCATCAAGAGGACGAACCAACGCGAGCATGGCCGAGACCCGAGTGCAGTTCGAAGCGTCGGTAAGCGAGGCGGACGAAGGGAGCCCCGCGCGGCTCCTCATCTGGGTACGCCGCTTCCAGGAGAGCGAGGAGCTGACCGGCCGCTACGAGGTCTTCGAAGACCTCGTCCGCCTGGACAACTTCATCGCCCGCCAGGCCGCTGCGGGCGAGGATACCTCCGTCCTGCACGAGGCCCGGAAGCGATTCGCCGAGCACCTGGGCGAAGCGACCTGACCCCGCGGGCTTGGGCATGAGCGGCCAGGTCACCGAGGCAACCCGCGACGGCTTCGCCGCCCTGAAGACGCTGATCGAGCACCAGGAGCGGCCCGGCCGCTGGCTGGTGCTGACCCACGACAACCCCGATCCCGACGCCCTGGCCTCGGCCCAGATCCTGGCCCGCGTGCTGCGCCAGGCCTTCCGCCAGAAGGTCACCGTCGCCTACGGCGGCATCATCGGCCGGGCCGAGAACCAGGAGATGGTGAAGAGCCTGCGCCTCCCCTTCAGCCACGTCCGCAACCTCAGCTTCAAGCGCTACCGCCATTTCGCGCTGGTGGACACCCAGCCGCGCAGCGGCAACAACCAGCTCCCCTCCCGCACCGTCCCCGACATCGTCATCGACCACCACCCACTGCGGCCGGCGACGCAGGCCGGACCGTTCTATGACGTGCGGCCGAAGTACGGTGCCACCGCCACCCTGCTGGCCGAGTACATGCTGGAGGCCGGCGTGAAACCCACCCACGCCCTGGCCACGGCGCTGATCTACGCCATCCGCTCCGAGACCCAGGACTTCGCCCGCGAGCACATCGGTCCGGACAAGGCCATTCACGACCTCTTCTTTCCCCTCGCCAACCACCGGCTCCTGGCCCGCATCCAGAGCCCCCGCCTCCCCCTGACTTACTTCGGCAACCTGCACGACGCCCTGGAAAACCTGGAGTCCGTGGATTCGCTCATCCTCACCCACCTGGGCGCCATCGAGCAGCCGGACATCGTGCCCGAGATCGCCGACCTGCTGCTGCGCATGGCCGGCAAGACCTGGTCGCTCGTCACCGGCTATCACCAGGACCGCCTTTACCTCTCCATCCGCACCACCAACACCCGCGCCGACGCCGGCAGCCTCATGCGCCGCCTCCTCGGCCGCCGCGGCAAGGGGGGCGGCCACGGCATGATCGCGGGCGGCTGGATCGACGCCACCAAGATGACGGCGCCCGCCGAACGGCGCGAGCTGCAGCGAAAGCTGGGGACACGGCTGGCCAGGGAGCTGAAGAAGAACCCGGAGAAGATGGCGCGGGTGGAGCTGCGGCGTGCCGGCGCCTTGCCTTGACGTCAAAAGACGCCACCCGCCCGGGCATGAATACCCGGGCTAGGAACGGCGCCGGATGAATCCGGCTTGCGAAGTTCCCTTCTCAGGGAAAGCCCCCTTCAGGGGGCGCTGTTCATAGCCCCGGCATTTATGCCCGGGCGAAGGTGGGCAGAGCGCATGGAGAATGCTTCTACCGCGTGCAAGAGACCGTAGAACCTGGGCAACCCGGGTCCGGGGGCGGGCAGTTCCAGGTGTCCTCGCAGCCCCCTTCGTAGGTGAGCGTCCCCAGCGCCTGGGCTCCCCGGGCGGCGTGGAGCTCCGCCGGGTCGAGATGGCGCACGGTCTCACGGTGGAGGCTCAGCTTCCTTGCGGCTCGTTTCATGGGCGGCTCCTCATCGGTCTGGACGTCAATCGCCGCTCAAGGCCGGCGCCAGGTTCGCGGCGGCCAGCTCGCGGCGTGCCTCGGCGAGGCGGTTCTGCGCCACGTATACCATGACCAAAGCAGCAGGCTCCATCTCGCACTGCACGAACCAGGGGATCCCCTCGTCTTCGAGCTGGGCCGTCACCACCGCGAACACTTCGGCGTCCGTCACCTCCCCCAACGCCACGAACTCCACCTCCTCCGGAGCCTCGTCTCCGAGCGGATCGCCCACCAACAACACCTCGCAGTCCACGCATAGAGAAGAGCCCTCGTCATACTCCAAGCCACACTCCGGACAGAACATCGACACCTCCTCTCCAGCCCCGGCCGCCGTTCCCGGCGCCGGACAGACTCTCTTCGGGCTTCTCTCCAAGAGTGTCTTGAACCCGGAAGGATGTGACAACTGCGTGGGCGCCGGGTGCCAACGGATCGCGGTTCCTGAAGCTCAGCCGAACCGGGGGCGAGGGAGACGCTCCGCGCCGGTCTTCAGGCGCGCCCCGGCGCGGAGCCAGCGGCGATGCTGGCGCTTGAGGTAGCGGGGCAGGATGGTGGCGTCGGTGCGCACCTCGGCCAGCAGCCGTTCGGCCTCCGTACGCTCGCCCTTACGGAGGAGGAGGCGGGCGAGGCGGACCTGGGCTTCGATCACCGTGCGGCGCTCCAGGAGCTTGCGCAGCACGGGCTCGGCCTCGTCGCCGCGGCCGGCCTCGTCGAGGCTGCGAGCGAGATGGAGGGGACCCTCGCCGAGGTGCGAGTCCGGCTCCAATTTCACCAGATCCTGAAGCAGCGGCACCGCCTCGGGCCAGCGTCCCTGCATCTCCAGCGCTTGGGCGAGGCCGAAGTTGACGTCCTCGACGGCGCCGCCGTTCGCCTGCGCCTCGCGCAGGAGCTGCTCGGCTTCCCGGGGCTTGCCCAGCGCCAGCGTCTCCTCGCCCGCTTCGGTGAGGATGCCGGGTCCCCGCCAGCCCGCGAGCTGCACCTGCAGCGCCCGCAGGCGCCGCCGGGCCTGCAGGCGCCGCGCCGCCGGCGGCGACATCATGGCTGCGTTGCGCGCGCCGAGCATCGGACTGCGCACCACCAGGAAGTAGGCGATCGGCCCCACTCCGGGGAACGCCAGGATGATCATGAACCAGTACCAGTCCGCACCCACGCGGATGGCATCGACCAAGGCCACGATGGCCAGGATGCCCGGCAGGAAACCGAAGCCCGAGCCTAACAGCGAGAAGATCCCATGCACGGCGTCTCTCCGCGGGAAGAGTACGGATTTTACCGCACTGGCCGGCTCAACGCCGGCCTTCGACGATACGGATCAAGCTCCGCCGGTCGAGCCGCACCTTGGCCACCGGCCGGCCGTCCCGCAACAGGACGGGGACCGCGTCCGTGAACCGCGCCCGCAGCTCCGGCTCGGCGTCCACGTCCCGTGGCGACCAGGAGAGGCCGTAGCCCGGCAGCACCTCGTCGAGCACGGCCGCCATCTCGTCGCACAGGTGGCAGCCGTCGCGGGTGACCAGCTCGTAGACGGCCTGCGTCGAGTTGCGGCGGAAGAGCATGGTCCCAATTCATCCAGGAACGCCGGATGATATCGTATCCCACGGATGAGCGAGCCCTGCCATGAAGATTGAGGCGATCCAGGTCAAGAACTACCGCGCGCTCCGGCACGTTTCACTTACGGACCTCCCTTCGCTCTGCGTGTTCATTGGTGCCAACGGGACGGGTAAGTCGACCCTGTTCGACGTTTTCGGATTCCTCCATGATTCGCTGATCCACAACGTGCGCCAGGCGCTGGCGACCCGAGGAGGCTTTCACGAAGTCGTGAGCCGGGATCAGGAAGGGCCGATCGAGATCGAGCTGAAGCTCCGCGAGAAAGACGGGCCTCTGGTCACCTACCAGCTTGCGGTGGGCCTTTCCGATGGAAGTCCCGTCATCGAGCGGGAAGTCCTGAAGTACCGGCGGGGACAGCATGGACAACCGTGGCGTTTCCTGGACTTCAGGCGGGGCAAAGGGCTGGCGGTCACCAACGAGGCCGATTACGGCAAACCGGACGCCGAGATGGTGAGAGAGGAGCAGGAGCTCGAATCGCCCGACATTCTGGCGGTCAAGGGACTCGGCCAATTCCAGCGCTTCAAGCAGGTCAGCGCGTTCCGGCGGCTCATCGAAGACTGGCACGTCTCCGACTTCCACATCAACGACGCAAGGCCCAGTCAGGAGGCAGGGCACGCCGAGCATCTCTCCGAGCGAGGAGACAACCTTCCCCTCGTCGCCCAATACATGTTCGAGCAGCACAGGTCTGAGTTCCAGGAGGTGCTGGAAAAAATGAAACGTCGCGTACCCGGGGTCTCCCAGGTCGACGCGGTGGAGACAGTGGATGGACGTATCGCATTGCGCTTTCAGGATGGCTCGTTCAAGGACCCCTTCCTTGCGCGTTTCGTCTCCGATGGCACGATCAAGATGTTCGCCTATCTCCTAATGCTGCACGATCCGAAACCGCATCCTCTGCTTTGTGTCGAGGAGCCCGAGAACCAGCTTCATCCCGACCTCCTGAGAGAGTTGGCCGAGGAATTCCGTGAATACGCCGAGCGCGGCGGGCAGGTTTTCATTTCGACCCACTCTCCTGATTTCTTGAACGGAGCCGAGCTCGCCGAGATCTTCTGGCTGACCAAGAAGGGCGGATACACGGATATTCAGCGTGCCGTTGCCGATCCCGTCCTCGCCGGCTTGGTTCGCGAGGGCGACTTGCCGGGAGCTCTCTGGAAGCAGGGTCTCCTCGGAGGCATCGGGCTGCATTGAGCGAGTTGGTTTTCCTCCTCGAAGAGCAGTCCATGCGGGAGTTGCTTCAGGTGTTGTTACCGCGCCTGATTCCTGAAGAGATTCCCTACCGGCTCATCGCGCATGAGGGTAGGACGGACCTTGAACGCTCGATTCCCAGGAAGCTTCGAGCTTGGAAGACGCCCGGAGTCCGATTCATCGTGCTGCAGGACAAAGATTCAGCCGACTGCAAGGCGCTCAAGGAAAAATTGGTCGGATTGTGTGACGATGCGGGTAGACCGGACACGCTGGTGCGGATCGTCTGTGATCATCTCGAGGCCTGGCTCTTGGGTGACCTCAGTGCCGTGGAAGCGGCTTTCGGTCCCCGCGGGCTTTCCCGGCTTCAAAGCCGCCGGAAATACCGAAATCCAGATGCTCTGGGAAACGCGTCTCAGGAGCTCAAGCGACTCGTTCCCGGCTACCAGAAGGTGAGCGGAGCAAGAGCTGTCGCACCGCATCTAACCCCAGACAGGAACGTTTCCCACAGTTTTGGCGTCTTTGTTGCTGGCCTGACCCGGATCGTCTCAGAGATCTAGACTCCGCGCTGAAATCAGGAACGATGAGCTTGCCAGGCTGCCTCCAGGTAGACTGACCTTCTTGAGTCAAGGAAGCCTCGGCCCTCCTCACTCCCACTCAATCGTCGCCGGGGGCTTGCTGGTGACGTCATAGACCACCCGGTTGACCCCCTTCACCTCGTTGACGATGCGGTTCGCCACCCGGCCCAGGAGCTCGTAGGGGAGGGGGCTCCAATCGGCGGTCATGAAGTCCTGGGTCTCGACGGCACGTAGGGCTACCACGCTCTCGTAGGTTCGATAGTCGCCCATCACCCCTACGCTCTTGACCGGCAGCAGCACGGCGAAGGCCTGGCTCGTCTTCTCGTACCAGCCGTTCTCCCGCAGCTCGTGGAGGAAGATGGCGTCCGCCTCCTGGAGGAGGGCCACCCGCTCGGGCGTGACCTCGCCCAGGATGCGCACGGCGAGGCCGGGGCCGGGGAACGGATGGCGGGTGAGGATCTCCTCCGGCAACCCCAGCTCGCGGCCGAGCTGTCGCACCTCGTCCTTGAACAGGAAGCGCAGCGGCTCGATCAGCTCGAAGCCCAGCTCCGCCGGCAGCCCGCCCACGTTGTGGTGAGTCTTGATCACCGCCGAGGGCCCCTTGACCGACACAGACTCGATGACGTCCGGATAGAGCGTTCCCTGGGCCAGGAAACCCGCGCCCGCGACCGTCTTCGCCTCCTCCTTGAAGACGTCGATGAACAGACGGCCGATGATCTTCCGTTTCCGCTCCGGGTCCTCGACGCCGGCCAGCTCCGAGAGGAAGCGCCGGCCGGCGTCCACGGCCCGGATGGGAACTCCCAGGCCGTCGCGCAGGCTGTGGAGGACCTGGGCCACCTCGCCCTTGCGCAGCACGCCGGTATCCACGAAGACGGCCGTCGAGCGCTCGCCCACGGCCTGCTCGAGCAGGGCCGCCACCACCGAGGAATCGACGCCGCCGGAGAGGGCGCAGATTACCCTCCCCTCCTCCCCCACCTGGCCGCGGATGGTGGCCACCGCTTCCTCCAGATAGGAGGCCATGCGCCAGTCGCCGCGGGCGCCGCAGACGCCGAAGAGGAAGTTGCGCAGGATCTCGCCGCCCGCCACGGTATGGACCACCTCGGGATGGAACTGAATGCCGTAGATCCGCCGCTCCTCGTTCTCGAACGCCACCACCGGCGCGTTGCGGGTGGTGGCCGAGGCGCGGAAGCCCGGGGGCACGGCGCCCACCCGGTCGCCGTGGCTCATCCACACCGTCTGCTGGTTGGCGAGCCCCTCGAACAGGCGACCCGGCTCGCTGATGGTGATCTCGGCCCGGCCGTACTCCCGCTGCTGCGAGCCCTCGACGCTGCCACCCAGCAGGTGGGCCATGATCTGCATGCCGTAGCAAATGCCGAGCGCCGGCAGCTCCAGCTCGAAGAGGCGCGGATCCGCCAGCGCCGCCCCGTCCTCGTAGACGCTCTGCGGCCCCCCCGAGAGGATGACGCCGATCGGTTGCCGCCGGTGGATCTCCTCCACCGGCAGATCGAAAGGATGGACCTCGCAGTAGACCCGGTTCTCGCGCACCCGTCGCGCGATCAACTGGGTGAACTGGCTGCCGAAGTCGAGGATGAGAATGGTTTGATGGGTGGACGTGGTCACGGTTCGATCTCCGGCTTGAGCTCGCGCGTCATCAGCTCCTCGACGGCCTTGCGGGCGTTCTTCCCTTCGTGCATGACGGCCACCATCTGCTGGGTGATCGGCATCTCGACCCCCCGTTGCGCCGCCAGCCGGGCCACGGCGACCGAGTTGCGGATCCCCTCCGCCACCATGTGGGTGCCGCCGGTGATCTCCGTCAGGGTCTTGCCGGCGGCCAGCTCCAGGCCAGTGCGGCGGTTGCGCGAGAGGCCGCCGGTACAGGTCACCACCAGGTCGCCCAGGCCCGCCAGACCCGCGAAGGTACGGGACTGGCCGCCGCAGGCGATCCCCAGCCGCGTGATCTCGTGCAGGCCGCGGGTGATCAAGGCCGCCAGAGTGTTGTGACCCAGCCCCAGGCCGGAGAGGGTGCCGGCGGCGATGGCGATGACGTTCTTGGCCGCCCCGCCCAGCTCGACGCCAACCACGTCCGGCGACGAGTAGAGGCGCAGATAGGGAGTCGAGAGGCACTCCCGGACGTCGGTGGCGAAGCGGGCGTCCTCCGAGGCGATGACGGCGGCGGTCGGCGCGTTGCGCGCCAGCTCGACGGCGAAGGTGGGGCCGGAGAGCACGGCGAAATGGACCTCGCGGCCGGCGGCCTCCCCCTCCTCGCGTGCCACCTGGCTCATGCGCGCCAGGGTTTCCGTCTCGATCCCCTTGGTGGCGGAGATCAGGGGGAGGGGCTTGCCTCCGGGTTGCAGGAGCAGGAACTGGTGCAGCACCTCGCGGAAACCGTGCGAGGGGACGACGACGAGCAGGAAATCGCTGTCGGCCAGCGACTCCAGGTCCGTCGTCGGCTCCACCCGCGCCGGCAGCTCCACTCCAGGGAGGTACTCGGGATTGGCGCGCTCCGCCGCCATGCGGGAGGCGAGCTCCGCGTTGCGCGCCCACAGCTTCACCCGGTGCCCGCCGGAGCCAGCCAGTTGCACGGCGAGGGCCGTGCCGAACGACCCCGCGCCCAAAACGCCGATCCGCCTCTCGCTTCCGTTCAACGTCGTGCTCCTGCGGCCGACTCGGGCCGCGGCTCTCCCAGCCGGGGTTCGGTGCCGTTCCACAACCGCCGGAGGTTGCCGGCATGCCGGATGATGACGAGCAGGGCGATCCCTGCCGCCGCGCCGAGCAGCCACGGGCCGCCGTAAACCGACCAGCCGAGGCCGTAGCTCGCCCAGGCCAGAAACGGAAACGCCGCCGCCGTGACGATCGACCCCAGGGAGACGTAACGCTTCCAGGCCACCACGGCGACGAAGAGCACGAGCCCCAGCGCCAGGGCCACAGGTGCCAGGGCTCCCAGCGCTCCCGCCGAGGTGGCCACTCCCTTGCCGCCGCGAAAACCGAAAAAGACCGGATAGACGTGCCCCAGGACCACGGCCACGGCGGCGCTGCCCACCACCGCCGGAGGCGCGTCGAGGACGCGGGGGACCACCACGGCCGTCACCCCCTTGGTGACGTCCAGGGCGAGCACCACGGCTCCAGCCTTCTTGCCCGCGGCGCGCAGGACGTTGGTGGCCCCGGCATTGCCGCTCCCCACCGTGCGCACGTCGAACCCCTGGCTCAGCCGGACGATCACGACGCTGAACGAGATCGAGCCCAGCAGGTAGGCGCCCACGACCATGGAGACGGCGAGCCCGGTGCTCACGCCTCCTCCTCCGGATAGTCTTCCTCCAGCGGGAAGACCTCGAGCTCCCGGTAGCGCGCCCCCTTGGGGGAGAGCTTGCTCTCGAAGAGGACGCCCCGGTGCGCCACGAACGGCGGTCCCACGGAACCGGTGAAGGCGTTGGTGAATTTCTCGATCGCCTCCCGCCGCCAGGGATCGGAGCAGCGCGCCAGGGTGACGTGCGGATGGTAAGCGCGCTCCTCGGGCTCGAACCCCACGGCCTCGACGGCCGCCTGGGAGACGTCCGCCTGGAGCGTCAACAGCTCGGGAGGGGATTCGACGCCGACCCACGCCACCCGCGCCGGACGCCCCGGTGGAAAGGTGCCGCCGCCCGCGAGACGCAGAGGCAGCGGTGGGAACCGCGCGAAGACGGCCCGCAGCTTCGAGGCCAGAGCCGGCACGTCGCCCTCCGCCGTCTCGCCCAGGAAGAGCAGCGTCAGGTGCAGGATGTCGAGGTCCATCCACTTGGCCCGGGGCAGCCGGTCGCGCAGGCCCTCCACCCGGCGGCGCACGTCGCGCCGGGAGGGCTCGGGAACCTCGAGGGCGACGAAGAGCCTCATGGCGTGGGATGATAGCGTAGTGCCTGCGATGCCTTGGAGCGTGTTTCAAAAGTTCCGAGACCGCCTACCGCCGGGGCTGAAGACCCCGGCTACCGACGGTAGTCCCTGCGGGACCG
>DASUEN010000042.1:0-4233 GCA_036275055.1 Thermoanaerobaculia bacterium | reverse complement strand
CAGCCCCGGGTCGACGGAACCCACAAAAACCAAAAGCCCCGAAGGGGCGACGGCAGTTCGATATGCTCGATTCCACCTCAGCGCAGGCGTTGGTGCTCGCCCTCCGCAACGAGGCGGTTTCGGTGAGAGCCTTTGAAGGAGACCCACCCGCACCGACGATCTCGCAAACAGCTCGGGAGCGACCAGCGAGATCGCCTGATACCTCGCGCCATAAATTGCCGTCGCCCCTTCGGGGCTTTGGGATTTCTGGGATCATCCCCTACCTGGGGCTGGCAAACAGCGCCAGCCCCAGGCTACATCCCTAAGCTCCTTCGGAGCAAAGACAGATAACGCCGGCACCTGCGGCAGGGACCATCATGTCCCCGCCTCCTCTTCGACGGCGTACCGCATCCGGCCGAAGGCGTAGAACTCGCCCCCTGCACCTGTTTCGGGTAGCGTACCGATTCGCAGGCATGTTAAGCTTGTGAAGCTCATGCGTTACGACCTCTTCATCTGCCACGCCAGTAGCGACAAATCGGCCTTTGTCGCACCTCTTGCCGCTGCGCTTCAGTCAACCGGCCTCCGCGTCTGGTATGACGATCAGGCGCTGGAAGTCGGCGATTCGATTCGAGCGGCAATTGACAGAGGCATCGCCGCGTCCCGCTCAGGGATCGTGATCCTGAGCAGCGCCTTCTTCTCGCGCGCATGGCCACAACGCGAGTTGGACGGCCTATTTCAGCGCCTGACCTCTGGAGCTCTATTGCGAATCTTCCCGGTCTTGTACGACATTTCCGTAGCCGACGTCGAACAACAGTCGCCT
This sequence comes from Thermoanaerobaculia bacterium, assembly GCA_036275055.1. Classification (GTDB taxonomy): domain Bacteria; phylum Acidobacteriota; class Thermoanaerobaculia; order Multivoradales; family UBA5704; genus DATARR01. The sequence continues at coordinate 3,434 of DASUEN010000042.1, read as the reverse complement.
ATGCTTGCCGGCATACGTGCGATCGGTCCCACGCGAGACGTGCGCGAGGTCGCCATTCGCGTTCGGCGCGCGATCGAGCAGATCGATCTCCCAGCCGACAGCACTTTGACAGCACACCCTGCCACTGTTCCGCGTCACGACTACCGCCGCAGTCTCGCGTTACAGGACGCTCTTCAGGCCGCCGTGTCTGGCCTCAGACGCTATCTAGTAGACCATACAGAGGCACAGGGCGTCGTCGTGTCGCTCTATGTGCCGATCGATCTCAACCTGGGATCCGATCTGGAACTGTTGGCTCGCTCCCCTGAGGGTGTGTCACGGCTTACCGTGGTGCCGGGAGGCAATCGGACAGCCCGAGCGTGGCAGGAGCAGGGCGAGAGGATCAATCCGGCGCTAGCGATTATTCCTGGCGTATTCTCTGATGCGCTTCCCGGCGCGAAATACACCTACTCGCATTACATCTACTACGCTGCCGACCCCGACCTCTCTTTCCTTTTCGGAGTGGTTGTGTGCGAGGGGGAAGAGCCAATCCCAGATGACAGTGAATTCGAAGCAGCTCTGTCCGATGCGATGCCCCTATTCGAGAGCATAGTCCTGGCAATCGACGCCGGGGCGCTGCCGCGCAGCGAGTCACGCTGAAAAACGCTTTTATGGTCCTCTCTCCCCGTTCATTGGCGAACCCGGATCGAGAAACCATGGAGCGACCCAATGCAAATGCCGGATCAGACTCCTGAGCACGCCGTGGAAGCGGGAAGGACGCCATCGTTCGACGATGCTTTCGCCGCGCGTCTGCGCGGATTCGGGCCGGTTGGAATCCTCGCGTTCCTCGTCATCCTCGCGGGCAACGGGTTGATCGGGCCCTTCCGCGCCGTTCCGGTGCTCCTGTGGGCTTGGCGGTCGCGCACGCCATGGCGCGAGATCGGTTACGTGCAACCCAAGAGCTGGATTGGCGGTCTGTTCCTCGGCGTCGTCTTCGGCGCGGCGTTCAAGATCGTGATGAAAGCGATCGTGATGCCGCTTCTTGGCGCGGCACCGGTCAACCAGGCGTACCACTACCTGGCAGGAAACGCCGCTGCTCTTCCAGGAGCACTGTTTATGATGATCGCCGGGGCGGGACTCGGGGAGGAGACCGTGTTCCGGGGATACCTGTTCGAACGCCTCGGCAAGCTGCTGGGCTCCGGGGTGGGCGCCAAGATCGCCATCGTGCTGCTGACTGCCGCGTGGTGTAGCTTGATTCACTACCCCGAGCAAGGGCTCGACGGTGCTCAGCAGGCCCTGATCACCGGGCTCGTGTTCGGCACGATCTTCGCGGTCAGGCGACGGCTATGGATGCTGATGTGTGCGCACGCCGCGTTTGATCTGACCGCCGTTGCGATGATCTATTGGAATCTCGAGCGCGAGGTGGCCCACTTCATCTTCAAATAAACCGCCGTCACTCCTCGCGCAATGAAACGATCGGGTCGAGCCGGGCGGCGCGCGCGCCACCCTGGTGAGAAATATCCCCATACGCCCGCGCCAAGACCTCCATCGTGTGCAACACCGGCAACGGCCGCTCCAGGTGCGCCTGGATTTGCGTCATGCAGCCGATGTTCCCCGCCACCACCGCCTCGGCGCCGGTCGTCTGAATGTTGCGTGCCTTCCGCTGCCCGAGCTCGCGGGCGATTGTGGGCTGGTCGAGGTTGTAGGTCCCCGCGGAGCCGCAACAGGTCTCCCCTTCGGGGATCTCCAGCAGAGTCAGGTTGGGGATGCTGCGCAACAGCTCGCGCGGCGCGGACTGGATTCCCTGGGCGTGGGCGAGATGGCAAGCGTCATGATAGGCGATCGTGAGCGGCTCGGGGAGAGGCGGCGGCGGCCGGAAGCCGAGGTCGCGGAGAAAGACGCTGACGTCCTGGGCGCGGCGGGCGAAGGTCTGGGCCGCTTTTTCATCCGGTAGGCTTTTGAAGAGCAGCGGATATTCTTTCATTCCGGAGCCGCAGCCGGCCGCGTTGGTCAGGATGGCGTCCACGTCGTCGGGAAAGGCCTTCAGATTGCGGCGGGCGAACGACCGGGCCTGGTCCGCCGCTCCGGAGTGCATGGAGAGCGCTCCGCAACAGCCCTGGTCCACGGGGATGATGGTCTCGACTCCGTTCTCGGCGAGAACGCGTAGCGTCGCCTGGTTGATCTGCGGCGCGAGGACCTGCTGGGCGCAGCCGGCGAGGAGCGCGACTCTGGCCCGGCGGGGGCCTCGGGCAGGATGGATCTCTGGCAATGGTGGTGCATCCGGCAGGGACGCCGGCAGGAGATCGAGCATCGCCCGGAGCTGGCCGGGCAGGATCGCCTTGAAGGGCTGGGCGAGACGGCCGAGGAGCGCCGCCAGACGGAAGCGCGTGGGGTAGGGCAGGGTTTGCAGCGCGAGGATGCTCGGGAGCTTGCGCCGCGTTTCGGTGTGGCCGCGAAAGGAGATGAGGAGATCGCCATAGGCGACTCCGGACGGGCAGGCCGGGACGCAGGCCTGGCACCCCAGGCAGCGGTCGATGAACGGCCGCGCGTCGTCCGGGTCCAGATTCCCCTCCAGGACCTCTTTCATCAAGAAGATGCGGCCGCGGGGCGAGTCGTTTTCCCGCTCCAGAATCTTGTAGGTCGGGCAGACGGGCAGGCAGAAGCCACAATGGACACAGGCGGCAATGGCGTTCACCATGGCTTCGCCTTGCGGGCCGAGCGTTTCGACGGGAATGGTCTGCTTCATGGGTCAGAGATCCAGGAACCTTGCGTCAGGATCGAGGGCCTGCTTAATCCGGCGGGCGAACGGCGCTCCGGGATCGGTACCGAGACGAGTCGTTCCAGCCGGTCCGAGAAGAACGAGACCGGAAAGATCGAGAACGGTCAGCAGACGATCGAGAACCGGAACGTCTGCCGGTGTGGCGAGCCAGCAGAGGTTACCTCCGGCGCTGTATCTACGGCGGGTTTCGATCTCCTGCAGGCTCGTCTCGAGAGCCGGAATCCGCTTCGGGGTCAGCGGAATCTTGATCAGTCTCCATCCGGCGGGCACCCAGCTCAGCTCTTTGACCGTTTCCCAAACGCCATCCTCCACGCTCTCGGCCACCACCGGAGAGAGGAACGTCCGCAGCCGCTCGGTCCGCGCCGGCAGGGCGTCTGCCAAGCCGCCGAGCCGCAGCCAGAGACGCCAGCCAGCATCCGCCGGCTCCGCCGGCTCCAGATCGAGCGCGTGCAACTCCAGGGGGGACAGGCTCAGACGGACGACGTCTTTCAATGCAGCAGTCAGATCGGGATAGATCAGTGCGAGAGTGGCGTAGGTTTCCGGCGCGGGAAAGACTTTGAAGGTCAGCTCGGCGAGCACTCCCAGCCGCCCCAGGCTGCCGACCATCAGCTTGGGGAGATCGAATCCGGCCGCGTTCTTGACCACTTTGGCGCCGCCGCGGACGAGGTTCCCGGCGCCG
>DASUEN010000041.1:0-7728 GCA_036275055.1 Thermoanaerobaculia bacterium | reverse complement strand
CTATATCAGAGATCCCTGTGCCCCGTTTTCGTCACTATTTGCGCGGAGCGGGAAAGCTGCCATCCAAGAATCAATAACTTAGCGGCGGCTCTCCCGTGATTCCCGCCCTTTTCCACAGGGGAGCCGCCGAAGTTGGGCTAGTCCTCCTCGGGAAGGAGGATGGTAATCACCGCCTCCCCCTGATCTCCGGAACCCACCGTGCACTTGAGGCTCCTCGGCCGGGGATGCCGATTGTCATTGCGAACGGACACGGTGAAGCGAACCTCGGCTGCATCGTGGTTGCGACGCGCGGCCAGCGATGCCATCCAGAGAATGTCCCAGAGTCTCCCCCGTTCATCTTGGGCGATCACCTTGGGAGGAACGGCCACGTAACTCTCCCAGGCGGCGCGAGTGAGCGCGACAGGAATGAGGAATCCCGCCTCCCTCGCCGTTGAGGTGACATCGACCAGAAGGCCGTCGGCAAGCGCCTCGGCTCGGTATTGAGCGAGGCTCCATCGAGCATCGGTCGCGTCCCGCGGCTCTCAATGTTCCCTTTGCCGAAAAGGACAAAGCGAAGACCAGGACTCCAAACGCTCGGTCATTCCGGAGGTCGAGCCGGGGGATTATCGGGCGTGCTGGGTTCTTCCCGTAGAGCACAGATGCACTCGACTTCGGGATCACTGCGCAGGGTCGCTGTGTCAGTGGATACCTAGCCCCGAACGCCCAGCTTAGCCTGAAGTTGCCTTCTTTTCGGAAGTTAGCTAAATCATACTGGAGAGTCGAGCGATATAGGGACGCGGACCGACCGGCTTGGTGCGAGCTTCCCCAACTTTCATGACGCGCCGTGACCCACGCCGCTCGTCACCCCACCCGGCGCAGCTCCTGCAGCCAGCCGCGGGCCAACTCGGCGGTCACGGTCTCCTGTTCGGCGGCCTGACAGAAGAGCCTGACGGACGCCAAGGTTTCGCGGGCGACCTGCTGGGCTGCGAAGATCGGAGCCAGCTCGGCGGCAATCACCTTGACCTCGGTGGCCCGGCCATTCTCCAGATAGTAAACTGCCAACTCCAGGGTGGCCACTGCTGTGTCGTAGGCGATTCCTCGGCTGAGGAACTCTCTCCGCACCCGGTCGAGTAGCTCCTCGGCCTCGACGCGGCGGCCAAAGCCGGCGGCGATTTTTGATTGCAGCCAGACGACCCGCACGCTGTCGAGTGGCCGGCCGGCTGACTCCGCCATGGCCTGTACCTCGGGTAGCCGCTCCCTGGCTTCAGAATAGCGCTTCAGGTGAAGCAGGTTGACGATCCGATTGAAGCGCACGCCAAAGAGGAAGCGCGGCTCACGGGCGGCGTCAATTCGCGCCTCAGCCTCCTCAAGTGTGACGAGGGCCTTCTCGGGGTCGCCCTGTTGTTCCAGGGTGAATGCCTTGTTGAGCAAGATGCAGACTACTGCTTCAGGTGGGGCGAAGGTTAGGGCCCGGCTGTGCAACTTCAGTGCTTCGGCGAATCTCCCCTGGTGCCTGCGAAGCGATGCCTGCATGTCCGGCAGCCGCCAAGAGGCGAGAGGGATGGGAGTGGCACCGGACCAAGCCTTCCATAGCTCGCCTGAACGTGCGAGGGCCGCATCAGCCCCCGGCAGCATGCCGCTTACTCGCCTCGCGTTGCCGATAAAGCTCCAGGCGTAGCTTTCAATCTTCTGTCGTCGCTCCCCTTTCCCGGGCGCCCGCTCGGCGGCGCGGAGGGCCAGCTCGGCGAGCCTCAAGGCCCGCTCCACATCGCCGGAAGCGGCCGCTTCGCTTTCGTGGCAGAGCCCCTCAATGAAACGCCAGATCGAGACCTCCCAGGAGGACTCACTGGAAAAGGTTTGGCTTGAAGGGTCATTCAGCTCGACGAGGAGGGCGGCGAGCGCCGCACGGCGGATATCAGTGAGGCAACCGTCGAGCGCGGCGAGGGCGGTTTCCATGTCCTTGAAGAGGCCGGCGGTGAATCTGGCGAGGGCCAAGCGGCCAGCGCGCACGGCCGGCAGGTTGCACGCCTCGACCAGCTCAAGGGGGAGCCCTGTACCCTCCACGACCTGCTCGTAGCCTCTGCGCGGCATCCGTTCGCCGCTTTCGTAACGCCTGACCGTCCTAACGTCGAGGCCGGAGTTTGCCGCCAGCTCCTCCTGGGACAAGTCCCGGTAAGCCCGCAGTTGCGGGAGGAGTACCACCTGGTCCTCGGGTCCCATGATGGGCTCTTTCATCTTCGCCTCCTCTGCGTGCACACTTTGCGGGCACGAAGGTGTGATTTTTCTCTGCGACCCCGCCGGGCGGCTGCTTAAGACCGCCCGGTTTTCACCCGAAAGGAGAGTTTCCCATGTCGCGAATCCCCTTGGCCCGCAGCGTCCTCCTCCTGCTGCTCGCCCTCTTCGCCGCCGTCCCCTTCGTCTCGGCTGCGGCGCCGCCAGACCGAGCCGTTAGCTACGAAGCGGGCCGGTTCGTGTCCCCGCCCCTTTTCTCCCGGCTGTGGAGCTGGCTTACCGCAATCTGGGAGAAAAACGGCTGTGGGATCGACCCTCACGGCAACTGCTTGCCGGGCACAGGTGCCGCTCCCGCCCCGCTTCCAACGGCGGCCAAAGGGTGCAGCATTGATCCAGACGGCAGGTGCAGAGCCTAGCACGTGGTCCGGCCTCGGCGGGCAGGCTCTAGCCGGCCCGCCGGTTATTCCTCAAAACGGAGCCACGGATTGTGCCGCGCTCTCTCAAGATACCGCAGGAGGCGCCGCGCCAACTCCACCGTGAGCCACTCCGCCTCGGCCGCTTCGCAGAAGAGCCGGAGGGCCTTTTCTGCCTCCTCGTGGATGGCTTGATCCTCGAAGATCCAAAAGGTCTGCTTCGCCAGGGCCTTGACCTCCGCGACTCGCCCTTGGGTGCGGAAGAGAACCGCCAGCTCCAGGGTCGCCTCGGCAAAATCGTAGGCGATTCCCCGCGCTCGGAAGGCCTGCCGCACCTGCAAGAAGCTCGCTTCTGCCTCTCGCTCGCGCCCAAGTCCTGCGTCGATCCGGGCGCGGAGCCAGAGTAGCCTTATCCGATTGAGCTCGTGTCCAAGCGCCAGAGCCATTTCCCCAACCATCGGCAGGAGCGCCTTCGCCTCTGAGAACCGCTTGAGGTCGCTTAGGATCAGGGCGCGGTTGAAGTGCAGGCCGAACAAGGACTGCGGGTCGCGCTGCTCCTCAATCCGCGGCCCCGCCTCGGCCAGCACGGCGAGTGCCTGCTCTGGCTCGCCCATCTGCTCTAGCGTAAACGCCTTGTTGAGAAGGACAACTCCTTCGGCCTCCTTTGGGGCGAGTTTCAATGCCTCGTCGTGCAGCGCAAGAGCAGAGTCGAATTCGCCTTGGTGACGACGCCAGGAGGCTTCGAAAGAGGGCAGGCGCCACTCCGCTAGGAGACCCGGGTCGGAAGCGGCGCCGGCCTCGAACCGCTCCCGAGCGAGGCTAAAGCCCTGTCCAGCGGCCGGCATGTCGCCGCCGACCCTCCGCCCGTTCGAAATGAACAGCCAGACGTAGCCAGTCAGGCGCTGGAGCCAGAGGGGCTCGCCGGGAGACAACTCCGCCGCCCGGAGGGCCAGTGCCGCCAGCTCCTGAGCCTTCTCCGCGCTCCCCGCTGCCGCCCGTTCGCTCTCGTGGGAGAGGCGCTCCGAAACCGCCCACTGATGGAATTGTGCCGAACCCTCGACCAGGTCGCGTCGAGCCTGAGGGTCTGGCTCCTCCAGAAGCAAGCGCACGAGGCAATCGGCGCGGCCTCGGTCTCGCGACGCGCGATACGCTCTTAGGTGCTTGCAGAAGTGCTCGTCGATGACAGCCAGCTCGGCCCGGGCCAGCCGGCCGGCCACCTCGCGGATGCGGCGACGCTCGGCGGTCGTGGGGTCTACGGGCGAAACCGGACCCGGCAGCGGCCGATTCGTGGCCTGGAGGATACCGAAGAGGACCCAATCGACATCCTCGGGCTCGTAGCCCATTGCTGCGGCAAGCTCGTCCACCTTCTCGCGCGACGGGATGTCGGTTCCAAGCTCGTAGCGGCTGATCAGCCCTTTCGAGACGCCGCTCAGAGCCGCTAGCTCAGCTTCTTTCAAGCCACGCATACGGCGCAAGGTGGTCAGAGTAACACTCAACGGAGGGGGAATCGCTCGCGACATACGCTCTCCTTATGTGGACCCTTCACCTAGTTAGGTTGCCGCAGACCGCTTTTTCGGGACAACACAGAAGAGAAATCTTAGCTGCCTGTCCCAGAACCGGACGGGTTGACCTGTTCGTGTTCGCAGCGGCTAGAAGTCGCGTAGCCTCAGCGACATGCGAGATTGCATGTATCCCATCGCGGGGGAACCCCGAGTGCCGAAGTGGTGCCTTCCAGAATCGGTAAGGCCGCGTGAGGAACACCTGCTTGAGGAACAGCCAGCGCAATTCTTGTCGGGTTCGGCTTCCATGGAAGAAGCTAGTGAGCCCGTCAGGCTACTTCTGGCACAGGGCCCGCCGCGTGACACCACTCTGATGCTGCAGGTTGTCCTGGGAGGGGGGGCGGTCATGAATAGGCGTCTTAAACAGGCTCGGAGATATGGCCAGTTCGTAATCCGTGGGGTCATCTACGCGGAGATAGTATGCACTAAAGAGAAACTAGCTGTGGCGCTCCGGCTGCTGAGGCGCGATGCGAGGAGGGCGGCTCGGGGCGCGATGGACTACTTGGAGAGCGGAGGGCGTGTCGATGAGCCCCTGACGTTAGAGCACCGCAGGCGCCTCCGGGAGCTGATGCGGGCTCAAGTGGAGTATGAGGTCAGGGAGCTGAAACTGTGGCAGAAGGCGCGAACGGGCTTGGGCTTGGAGGAGCTTCCCCAGGGGCGAAGGTGCTCTACTCATGGGGCGGCCGGTTCCGCAGCCGGCCGCCCCACTTTTTCGGCTCCTTCGCGTCCGGCCGCCGAGCCCCGGCCTGCCAAAGTGTATGATCCTCCGAAGGCCGCGGTAGACCAGCCTCCATCTCCGCCGCTCAGCTCTTCGCAAAAGCGAATCCGGTCATCTTCCAGGGAGCCTGACTCAGGCGCAGCAGCACTACCGACCTCGCGGATTCCTCTCCCTTGGTTCGGGCTTTGCCGAGGATCGGGATCTGGTCTGCCGCATTTGACCAGTGGTCCTTTTCTCGCGCTTGGAAGCTCCTTGCTCCTCCGAGCAGTCTCCTAACGAAGCGGCTTTGATTGGGGAGACCTGTCTCGTGTTCAGAAATATGGGAACAGCCCTCACGTTGCTCCGGGAGCTGCGAGGCAAGAGTCAGGCCAGGGTTTCACGGGAAGCATGCATTGGGAAGAGCCAACTGTCGAAGTACGAGAATGGTAAGGAGCTGCCCAAGCTCGACTCGTTAGAGAAGGTCCTCAAGGCTCTTCAGATTGGATATTTCGAGCTGTTCTATACGGTCCATATGTTGGATCAGCGGGTCGCATCCCTCGGCGGGCTTCCGAACGACCTAGACTCCGCTGCCGTGGCCGTCTGGGCGATGGGTGCTTTGTCACAGATGTCGCCTGCGACCGAGGAGGCATTCCAGAGGGTCTTCATGGATCTTCTGACGCTGTACCGCCAAGTGTTCGACAAGGTCGTATTCGGGGCTTTACCGGCTGCGTCTCTTGAGGTTAAGCCTGAGAGCCCTTCGGAAGGGGAGGTGGACCTTGTGTCCTTTTCATGATCTCACTGTAGTTTTCCTTCAGGAGTCACTGCGCGAACATCCCCCTTTTATCCCAGCTCAGCAGGGGCTGGGGGCTTTGCCGGGACGGCCCGCTTTTTCCTCGCCGTGGCCGTCCCCCTTTTTTTCCTTCCCCGGCGCAGCGAGCGCCTCGACCGAGGGGTTTACCTCCCGGTCTATACACCTCTCACGAGCCGATCGCGAAAGCCGGGGGAGGGGCAACAACCTTCCAAAGGGCCGGCGCTGCGGCGCCGTCCCTCTTTTTCTCCTCACGGGCGCAATCTTTCCATCTCTGCCGCAGGTTGGAGATCGATCATGACCGAACAAGAAGCTGAGACGAAACTCAGGGATCTCGCCGATCAAGCGGAGGCCCTCTGCGGCCGGCTCGAAACCGTGCGCGACAGTCTTCCCGTGTCGCCTTTGGAGCCGCTTATGTTGGTCGGTGAAGAAGAGATGGACACTGCCACGGAAAGACGTTTGGCCATCGAGTGCATCCTCGAGGACCGTCTTCGCCCCGCTGTTCGCCAACTTCGAGACGCAGCGGCCGTCCAAACGGCCAAGGGGGAGCCGTGAGCCCGCCTAGAGACTTTCCCGCGCGGGTACCTTCAGCTCTCGGTGGCGGGATCGATCGGGTGCATCCGTCGCCGGAAATCCTCTCCCGCTTTCTGAGCTGCAATGTGACGCCTGGCGAAGCCAAGGCCGTCGTGCGCCACCTCCTCGCTGGCTGCGACCAGTGTGCTCGGGTAATCCAGCCGGTGTGGAAGCTAGCGGAGGAGGGGTTTGAAAAGCGATCCGCCTTCCACCCGAAGAAACGACCGTGGAGAAGGGATGGGCAGTGTGCACGGAGACTTTGGTGGCGGGTCCGGTCGAAGGGCTGAGATGAGCCTTGGAGGAGAACGTCTTGAGACGGCTGCCGGGCGCCATCGTGGTCCTGGTAACGAGGGCGAGGATGCGGATTGTGAAGAGAGCAATTGAGAAAATACCGCCCCAAAGAGATGATGCCAACAGTGAAGGGAGAACCCTGGATCATCGTCGAAGGCTTCCGCGATCCTTAAGACAAGAGAAGCTTTCATGATGCGGCCTGGGCTGCGCGAGCGGGTCTCCCCGAAGGGGCCGAGATGAGCTGCTTTCCAAGGGATTGCTGGGCGGTTCGCGACCGGCGAGACGTGGCCGAACGTCTGCGGACCGAGCTGCTGGGCGGTGAGCCGGAAGAGTGGCTTCCCCGACTCGCCGAGGCTGCCTTCCACCGCCGAGACCTTTTCGAGGCGCTTCTGGAGATCTGTCACGCCGCCTTGCCTTTCGATCCGCGACGCGCCTACGAGGTCTCCGAGGTGGCTCTGGAGCTGGGCCGGCGGCTTCGCGAGCTGGTGCCGGAGATCGCCTCGGTGGAGTCCTTCGGCCGCGCTCTGTGCCTGGGAAGTCACGCGCGCCGGCTCCTTGGCGATCATCCTGGAGCCGAAGCCCTCTTGGAGAGCGCGGCCGTCTTGCCGCTCGATCCCGCGGAGCGCGGCTTCTTCTGTCGCGCCATGGCCTTGTTGCGCTGGGACGAGGGGCGCTTCGAGGAGGCGGCGAGTCTTCTCTCCCAGGCGAGCCGTCGCTATCAAGAGTTGGGCGATGCAAGGGAGGAAGGCATTTGCCTGGCGCTGATGGGTTTTCTCCGTACTGCGAAAGGGGAGATGCGCCAGGGCGAAGCGTTCCTCCGGAAGTCCATGGAGACGCTCGACCCTCAGAGTCGGCCCCGGCTTGTCGCCGAGGCTCGGCTGACCTTGGCTCTGGGCCTGGCCCGCACGGATCGCAAGGCGGAAGCGCAATACCTGTGGCAGGAGGCCTGGTCCCTCTATTCGCAAATCCCGAACCCGGATGCTCTGTTCTCGCTCGTCTGGCGAGAGGGCCAGGTCGCCTATGCCCTGGGGGACTGGGCTCAGAGGCTGTGAAGGAATCGCAGATCAGGGGTTAAGTTCGTAAGGGTGCAGGAGCCTCGGCGAGCCCGAGTTGCGGCGGGGGCGGTGAACGGATGGCGGCTTGGACGCGGCCGGAACCTCAGAGAGGGGCGAGACA
>DASUEN010000040.1:0-7044 GCA_036275055.1 Thermoanaerobaculia bacterium | reverse complement strand
CGCTCGGGGCGGCCGTACACCCTGATCCTGAGCAAGACGGAAGAGCTGTTCGAGCGGGAGGCCCGCGAGCGCCGGTCCTGGCAATCCGACCTCGCCCGGCTCGGGCGGCTCGGAGCGGGTTGAGCGCGAGCCGCCGGCCATACGGGTGGCACTTCGCGCCGGCCACCTCGCGCCGCGCTGCCGTGCCGCCGCACCTCGCGACGGTGGCCTCCAAGAGGGTGGCACCTCTTACCGGCCCACGGAAAGTGCTGCTGCAAAGCTTTGTGAATATGCCTACTTTTATGACGCGGCCCACACGCAACCGGCTGGGCGCTGCTTCCCGAGCTGCTATGCCGGCGGGAATTACTGCATCGGCGATGTAACGGCGTACTACGTTCTTGAGAACTGCGGGGATCCCTGCGCCTGACTTCAGCAGGCACCTCCCTCCCGAGCGAGGGAACGGCTTGAGCCCGTCCTTTCCGACGGTCGCCCAGAGATGCCGAGGCTTGGCAGACCTGTGGGCGGCCCCCACCTGCTTGTGTTCCGGCCTCCAGAAGGGTGGCACCTCGCGCCGCTGTCGCGTCTGCTGCGGCTAACGCCGCCTTCCCGGAGGCGGCCTGAAGGGCTGATCTCGGCGAACGCCTCCTGGTGGACTCCCTGGGCTTTGAAGATCCGTCACGAAGAGGGCGGCACCTCTCCAGCCTACCTACCTTCGTTCCTGATCAGCCGTTTCCGGCTCCAGCCGCACCGGCACGCCGCTTAGGACGGCGTTGCCGGAGAGCGGATCGCGCAGGTTCTCGTCGAGCAGCGCGTTGAGGTTGGCGCCCGGCCTCCGGGTGGCGACTTCCAGGTGGATTCCGGGGAGGTCGTGGCCCCAGCCGTGCGGCAGGGAGATCACGCCCGGCATGACCTCGTCGCTGACCTTCACCTCCACCGTGACCGCATGTCCGCTGGCGCCGATCAGGCGCGCGGAACCGGCATCGGTCACACCGCAGCGGGCGGCGTCGGCGGGATGGACCAGCGCCGTACACCGTCGCGGACCCTTGGCCAGGACCGGAAGATTGTGCATCCAACTGTTGTTCGAGCGCAGGTCGCGGCGTCCGATCACCACCAGGTCGGAAGCGGGCGCCGTGAGATCCGCCTCGGCGTGCTTTAGATCTTCGAGAAACAGGGCGGGCGCGAGCTCGATCTTTCCCGAGGGGGTGCGCAGGACTTCCGGCACGCGGGGCGCCAGCGGGCGGCAGCTCCGAAGAGCCTGGCACCTGCGAGCCGGGAGGTGCCCTCTGGCTTCTTGGGGCCTGCAACGCATCGCCGGGACCCAAACTTGCGGGATTCTGATTTCATCTTGCGGAATTTTAGCTATGTATCGCTGTAATGCGTCCACTCTTTGCGGTAGTGCGATCTCGCTTTGCAGGATTGTGAGCTCACTTTGCGGCAGTGAGATCTTACGTTGCGGCATTGCGACCTCGCAATCTTCCGTTGCGACCTTGCAACGCGGCGATGGGAGCTCGCAATGCGCCATTGCGTCCTCGCAACGCGGCGATGTGAGCTCACATTCTCCCGTTGCGAGCTTGCAATGCGCCGATGGGACCTCACAATCTGCCGTTGCGACCTCACAACGCTGCGATGCGAGGTCGCAATTTCGCGATGTGAGGTCACGTTGCGGCAATGCGACCTCGCTCCCTGTCGGGCCAGCCCTTCGGCGAGGGCCTGCCCCAAGCCGCGCGCCGAGCCGGTGACGATCGCGACCCGGTTCGAGAGAGAGAAGAGATCGGTCTGCATGCAACAGGTCTCCGGAGCCTTTCAAGGCTTCCGCAAAGCCTATCAGAGCCACGGCCTGGGCGGGCCAACGTCGAACTCGGGCTATGCGACCCGCGGGTCAAACCTCCGCGGCCGGGGCGTCGAGCTCCACGACAGCGACGGCCGGGTGCACTCGGCGGCAAGAGTTCCATCCTACAATGACCAGGCCGAGGCGAAAGCCGCCGCTAAGCCACCGTCCACTTTCAGGAGGATCAACGCATGAAAAAGCTTTGGATTTGTGTCTTCTGTCTTCTGAGCATCCTGGCAGTCGGCTCGACGCTCCACGCCGCGTCTCCGGCTCCGTCCCTGACCGCACAGGCCGCGGTCGAGCTCGACAGTTTCCTGGCCACTCTCGCTCCGGCCGAGTTGCCGCCGGCCGATTCGCCGTTCCTCGCGGCTTCCTGCACGCAGGCCCAATGCGTGGCCAAGTGCGATTGCGGGCCGGCGCCATGTGTTTCGGTCTGTCAGAGCACGGTCGCCTGTCTCTGCCACTGCGAGATCCCGAATCCCCGCCGGAGATGCTGATTCGCTGATCTCGTCCGCTGCCTCGCGGTTCGCCGTCGGCGTCCCTCGCCCGCCTCGTCGGCGGGCGGTTTATTTCCTGTGGCTCGCCTAGGCTGGTCTTCAACACCACGCGCCTGTGGCAGATCGTCGCCAGCGCCTTGGTGATGGGACTGGCAGTGCGCACAGCCTGCGCTCAGGGACGTGGATCTCTGAAGATGGCCGGTTATCGTTACCTGCTGGATGCCAACACACTTTCGGATTTCATCCGCAACCCCAATGCTGGGCAGCGACCGACAGGCGATTACGATCCGGCGCACGGCCTAGGCAACGGGGCTGAGCGAGTAGAGCTAGCTAACTAGTCAGCGGCCGGCCTTTGCGTTAGCATCCAGGGCCTTGCCGATGAACGGAGACGTGCCAGGTGGGCCCACCGCGCCAGGGGCTCGCAGGAAGCGGATCGCGGTCGTCGAGGACAATCCGGAAACGCGGATCCTCGCCCGCCTCCTCTTGAAGCGCAGCTATGAGGTCGACGACTACGAGACCGGCGACCTGGCGCTCGCCGGCTTCGCCCTCCAACGCCCCGACCTGGTGCTGCTCGACATCTCTCTGCCGGGGATGGACGGGGTCGAGGTGATGATGCGGATCCGCGCCGATCCCTCGCTGCGGGCGATCCCCGTGGTCGCCTTCACGGCCTATGCTTCGGAGCAGGAACGCAAGCGGTACCTCTCGCTCGGCTTCGACGGCCACGTCAGCAAGCCGATCGTGGACAAGAGCATCCTGCTGGGAACGATCGAGCGCCTGCTGCTCAAGCAGGAGTCCCAGGGCGGCTGAGGCCGCGGACCGCCGTGATTGCCTGATCGATCTGGCCGCGGTTCACGTCGCGGTGAGTCACCAGCCGCACCTGGTCACGGCTGACCAGCGAGCCCAGGACGCCGGCTTCTTTGAGGCGGGCAAGGAAGGTCGCGGACGATCCCTCGCAGAAGCCCGGGGCGAGGCGGAAGATCACGATGTTGGTGCGCACCGTGGCGAGATCGAGCTCGATTCCCTCCATCCCGGCGAGGGCGCGGGCCAGGCGGCTCGCGTTCTCGTGGTCTTCCGGCAGGCGCGCCGGCCCCTTGCGCAGGGCCACCAGGCCGGCCGCGGCGAGGACGCCCACCTGCCGCATGCCGCCGCCCAGCATCTTGCGCACTCGCCGCGCCTTGGCCACGAAGTCGCGCCGGCCGCAGATCAGCGAGCCCACGGGCGCGCCGAGCCCCTTGGAGAGGCAGTACATGAGGGAGTCGAAACCCGCGGCGAGAGCCGGCACCGTGGTCCCCAGGGCGAGGGCGGCGTTGAAGATACGGGCGCCGTCCAGGTGCACGGGAAGGCCATGACGCCGGGCCACCTTCAGGATGGACTCCAGGTGAGGACGGTCGTAGACCGTGCCGCCGGCCATGTTGTGGCTGTTCTCGACCTCGATCAGCACGGTGGGGGCGCGGTAGCTGAGGTCGGGGGCGATGGCGGCTTCGACCGCGGCCGGATCGAGGAGCCCGCCGGGCGAGACGAGGACCCGCGGCAGGAGACCGGAGACCGCGGCCATGGCCCCGATCTCGTAGTTCACGATGTGGCACATGGAGTCGCAGATCACCTCGCCCCCCGGCCGGCCGTGGAGGTGGAGGGCGACCTGGTTGCCCATAGTGCCGGAAGGGACGAAGAGGGCCGCCTCCATTCCCACGGCGGCGGCGGCTTCCTCCTCCAGGCGCTGGACGGTGGGGTCCTCGGCGAAAACATCGTCCCCCACCTCGGCCTCGGCCATAGCGCGCCGCATCTCCTCGTCGGGGCGGGTGACGGTATCGGAACGCAGGTCGATCGGCGCGGCGCTCATCGTGGGTCGTCTCCGGAAAAGATCAGAACCCGAATCCTATCCTCACCACGCCCTGCAGGGCCTCGCCCTTCTCCACCTCGAAGTTGAGCTTGGGGAGGAGCAGATTCAAAGTGATGCCGGCGAAGGCCACGCCCTGGGTCTCGGTATCTTCGAACGACGGCACGACGCCGCGGGAAAGCCGCCCCTTGCTGCGGATGATCCCAGCTCCGACGTAGGGCGTGAGCACGGTGAAACCTTTCGAAAGGATGACGTCGGCCCCGTACTGATTGAGCTCGTACGCCGTGGCGTCCACGGTACGGGTGCCGGTGAGCCGCACCGAGAGGGCGGGTTCCAGCACGCCGCCGTGGAGGATGGCGTACTGCAGCTCGCCCGAGAGGAGCTTAACGTCGCCATTCAAAGCCTTACCGTACGAGAGCCCCAGGTCGAAGCCGCCGGGAAGCCCCTTGCGCGCCCCCACCCGCGCCACGGAGAGGAAGCCGCCGGTATAGCTGCCGTCCACGGCTGTGGTGTTGAAGGATTGGTCGTCGAACGTGTCGTCATAGGTAGCGTCCGCATAGACCTCGAAGCCGATGAGGCCCAAAGGCGAGGCACTGTGACGGGGATAGAAGTAGGCGTCCGAGCTGAAGCGGCGGTGGAAGGCCTCGAAATCGCCGCGCGTGGCCCGCGGGCTCACCGACCACGACGCCCCGGAGGGCACGGCGGCGGCGAGGAAAAAGCAGACGAAGAGGAGCAGGAGCAGCGGTCTACGGAGTTTCAGCATGGGCGGTCCTCCAGGGTTCGTCCGCGCCGGTGCCGTCCGGCGCCAGGTACTCGGCGAGCAGCTTCTCCAGGAGATCCGGCTCGCCGCTCTCGGCGCACTCTGCCACGATTTCGCGGCTGGCGGCGTCGAGCGGCAGCACTCCCAGGTTCCCTTCGCGGGCCAGAGCCTCCAGATCGTAGGGGCTGCGGTCGATCCAGCGGGCATCTTTGTACAGCGACTGCCCGGTTTCCACCGGCCGGCCCAGACGCAGCCAGAGCTCCGCCGCCAGGGCGAGGAGGCCGGCGATGCGGCGATTGCCGGCGCCCAACACCGGCGGCCTGGGAAGGGGCCGGGGAAGAAAGGGCTCCAGGCCGTGGCGATGGGCCAGGCGGGCGAAGTCCCGTTCGGCGGGGGGCTCGCGATGGAACAGGGCCTCGAAAGCCTCCTCCTCGCCCCACCTCTCGGCCAGCCGCCGCCGGTCGGCAGGGGCCAGCACGGGGGCCAGGGCCTGGACGCAGCGCACCCCGGCCGCCGCCAGATCGCGACAGGCGAGCTCCCAGAGGGCGGGATCGTCCGAGACGGCGGGGAGCAGGGGGAACACCGCCGCGGCGCCGGAAGGGAGCCGACGCAGGCGGGCCAGGTCGCGGTCGAGGAGAGCGGGAAGGAGGTCGAAAACGATCGCCGCGCCGGTCACCGGCGGCACGGTCGATTCCTCGCCAGGGAGGAGCTGCACCAGCACGGGCGTGCCGGCCATCAGCCGCGTGCGGGCCACCTCGTCGCGAGCCGCGGCCCGGCGGGGTGGCACGGGAGGAAAGTAGAGGACGTCGTCGAGCGGCGTCTCCGCGAGCGCGGCGAGATCCGAGGGGCGGGCCGCCTTGGGCGCCCTCCCCCACTCGCCGAGGCCGCCCGTCGCCAGGTTCAGAAAGGGGCGCTCCGGCGGCTCCCAGGAGCGGGGAACGTAGCGGATCCAGAAACGCCCGGGCTCCGGAAGCTGGGCGGCCGGCTTCGCCTCGCTCACGGGAGGGGGGCCACCAGGCCGCGGGCGGCGAGGATGCGGTGCACGTACTTGCCGAGCACGTCCATCTCCAGGTTGACGGCGTCGCCGGGAGAGAGGCTGGAGAGAGTCGTCACCTCCAGAGTATGAGGGATGAGCGCCACCTCGAAGCGGTCGGAGCGCAGGGCGGAGACGGTCAAGCTCACGCCGTCCACGGTCACCGATCCCTTCTCCACCAGGAACGGCGCGAGGTCCTCCGGGATCGAGAAGGCGAGCACGCGGTGGTCCGAGAGGTCGCGGCGGTCTACCACCCGCGCGGTGCCGTCCACGTGTCCCTGCACCCAGTGGCCACCCAGGGGGTCTCCCATACGCAGCGCCGGCTCCAGGTTCACGGCGTCGCCGCGATGCAGGCCGCCCAAGGTGGTGCGGGAGAGGGTTTCCGGGGAAAGCTCGACGGAAACGCGATCCGCTCCCTTCTCCGTGACCGTCAGGCAGACCCCGGAAACCGCCAGGCTATCGCCGATCCCGAGCCGCGCCGCGAGATCCACGGAGAGGCCGATCGCAAGGCGCACGCCTCCCTGGCCCGAGGGCTCCGGGTCGGTGATCAGGGTGCCGCGTTCGAGGATGAGGCCGGTGAACATGGTTGTCGTGTCCGATTCCGCCCTGGGCAGAAAGCGCGAGTGTAGGCTAGATGAAAGCTTTGTTATCGACGAAGAATCGGGCGGTCATACGCTTCCTCGCGATTCCACTTCCAGCCGCCCGAATCACCTCCTACGCTGTTCCACAGCCGCTCAGCGGTCTCCTGCCAAGATTTGTACTCATCGAACGGCACTACGACGACCCGAGCGCCTCTTTCCAAAACGATGGCTGTCGGCTCTTTGTCCGCGAGCACCTTCTTGACGAGCTGTTCCAGATTGAGCTCAGCTTCTTTTAAAGTGACCTCGTTCATGGGGCTCTCCCTTCTCCAGCGCGAGATTCTAGCAAACCAGTGTCACCCCCTCTATCGCGTCCGCCTCCAAACGGCCTCCCCACTGTAGAGATGGGATGAGAAGGCCAACCTCCTGTGACGCAGTGTCAGAATACTGGCCTGCAAACAGGGTAATCGCGCGGCTAGACGCGAAAGGAGGTTGACCGTGATTGAGCTTAGCAAAGTGGAGGCGCAGGAGG
>DASUEN010000039.1:0-20640 GCA_036275055.1 Thermoanaerobaculia bacterium | reverse complement strand
TTCCTGCCCTTCCCAAAGGACTTTCGGCTTCTCTTCTTTGAGCCTCTTGCCCTCGAAACCGGAGTGATGCTGATGGTTCTGATCTAATTCGTCGAGAACCAGCCTTAAAAGCTCCCGCTCTCTCGAATTGATGGCGACTTCGCCTCCCTTCCATTCCGGATTTCCCCAGTTTCTTGAGCTTGACTTGCAGAATTCTTCAAGAAATCCACGCAGGCCCTCGCCATTCGGCCCTCGATCCTCCTCCGGCTCCTCCGGATTCAAAACCTTCGCGAGTGTCCGTAAATTCTTGGGCAAGCTCCTTGCCCCCTTCTCCCGGCGAACCAGGAGAGCTGCGAAATCGCTCTCAATTGATCGTCGTTGATCCTCTCGTTCTTTCGTACTGATACCGCTCTCGCTTCCCTCGTCTTCGTCGTCATCGGCATCGACGGAGAGCGGGTCTAGATTTCGTGCGATCTCCCGGAGATCTAGCACATGAAGATCGAGGTCCTCGAGAAGGTGATGACCCAGGATTCCAACAACGAGGTTCTTCTGGACCGCCGCCCCCTTGGGAAACGCCAAAGCGGCACGCCGAAGCCTATCGAGGACTTCTTTGAAGAGGCCGTACTCTGGTTGAAAGATCTGGGCTTCCCTGTACCTTTCCTCAAGCTTCTCCGCCCACTTATCTGCCCAAGCGGCAAGGTCGCGCGAGGACAGGACCACGTCGGGCCGAATTCTCGCTTGGAACGGCGGAGTCTGAATCGCCTTTAGCTTATCCTCCTCCTGCAGCGCATCGTTCCAAAACCGCCAGGAATGCCTAAAGATTTGACTCTCAAGACCCTCGTTGGCAATCTTCTTTAGCTCCGCCAGCGTTTTGAATTCATACTGTGACCTTTCGCGATCAGCCCCTGCGAGCTCACTCGCGAACCGGTCGAGTCCAGTGACGAAAGCGTAGAGATTCTTGACCTCCTTCCAATCATTGCGAAGGATCCCTGCTGGTTGCTCTGACCACCATTTCTCCTGCAACCCGGGGGGCTCCTGGAGTAAGTTGTCGAGATCCGGCCTCAGGGCACTAGCGAACACGAATTCGATCCAGCAATGGACTCCAATGCAGAATGTATCTTTCAGCACTGTTAATTGACTTTCGATACGGGTAGCAAGGTCATCCTCAGAGCGAGGGTCGACGATCAGCCGGGTCTCGGCTAGAAGAGCAGTCATCTGTACGGCCCCTTCGGGGCACGCTGACAGGCAGAGCGCGAACGTCCTGGCGTATTCGTGAGTCAAGGCATCCCGCAAACGAAGGTTGGAGCCGAGTGCCTGTACCGCACCGGCAACAAGTTGCAGGAAGTACTCCTTGAAGAATACCCATTGAATTGCGGTCAAACCGTCGCCTTTTTGCTTGCGTTCGTCGGACAACCTACGGCAGGTCCGCAGAAGAGAATGATTCGCTGCCCGAAGAGACTCCAGACTCACAATAAGGTTACCCTTCCAAACGAGCTGGCGCACGCCATCGATCCGTCTCCTCAAGATACCTTGCCATGCATCTCTATTTTGCTCATCCGGCTGCTGAAGAATTGAAAACAGACGATATGCCGTATCTCCATCGACTAGGTTCTTGGCGACAATGATCCTGGCACGGGCTTCCTTATCGAGCTCAGATCCCAGCCACTTCTGCAACGCATTTCTAATGGTGTCGAAGATGGCAAAGTAGAGATTCTTCATAGAGTCTACAGAGTGCTCTCCCGGCTCACAGAGCATGAAGTTCGACCGCTTAAGTGCGAGGGCACAGACCTCTTGAAAGAGGTCTACATCGCGGCGCCGCCAAGCAGTCTCGAGGACGGTCTCTAATGCTTGTTTTACACGCTCTGAAGCCTCCTTCGAGAGCTCCCCTGTTTTAGTTAACGCAGCCTCCCAATCGGTACGAAACTCACGCAGTGGGCGGAGAAACTTGGGAAACCACCATAGAGCGAGCTTCTCTAGATGTTTAGTGTTCTCACTTTCTCGGCTGGGATCAAGAAGGAGCCGCACGACAATCAAAGGGATAAGAGGTGCCGAACGATAGGTAGCCTCAATCACTCGCAGATTCTCGGGCTGGCCATCCTCCACACCCTCTTTGGCTACGTTCCACAAGTCCTCGAAGTGCTGGCTGAACTCCGCTTTCCGTCGCTCGGTATAGCGAGGATAGTGTAAGGATAGAAGGTCTAACTGGCCATCCTCAGAAGCCAGAGCAAGGAGCCCCCAGTTGCCTCCCTTACTTTTGGATGGAAGAGACACAGCAGCGAAGCATTTTCTGTCCGTCCCTGTGCGCAGCCAGCGGATACCAGGAAATGGGGGACGTTGAGGGTGCTTAGAATCGTCGTTATCCCTAGCTTCGAAAGCTTTCATTTTTTTGCTATCATCAAAAGCTATGCACATTCCATTCTGCACAATTGCAAGGACCAGGTCGAAATTCTCCTTGCCATCCCTATATTTATGTCGACCTATGTAAGTTATCTCTGACTTTTCAACTGTGGCCCAAAGCGTCGTGAAGCTTTGTTTCCTCGGAGTGGTATTCAGCGTGACTTCTTGGAAGGCGATCAGGGTGCCGTCCCGTGAACCAGCATAGACTCGTATCTTCCCTCCCACGTCGTTAGCCGCGAGCGCGGTGACCGCGGAAGCCAGCTTCCCTACTCGGGTAGGCTTGCTTTCGGGATCTAAGGGTACATGCCAGATTTCTCCATTGTCTGATCCTGCGACGAAGCCACTCTTCGTCTTGGCCAGGCTCCAGACTCGATTACGTTGGACCGTCCGAGGAACTTCGGTTCTCGACTCCTCATTCGCAGATTGAATCCCCTTTCCAAGAGAATGTGGAGCTTCGACCGTCAGAACAGTACCATTAGTTGAGATTTCGATTTTTAATTCTGCGAGCTCGGCTCGACCCTCCCGACCTTCTAGACCGACCAGAACATGCCGAACTCCCAACTCCTCACGGCTGATATCCAAGAATCGATAGGCAGAACCTCTATAATCTTCTTTCAAGCCCTGGAGTTTCGCTGGAGTCGGAGATTCCAATATCCAAGTGGAGCCCTCGTTTTTGAGCTTGCAAGTCCAGCACTTAACCTCTTCTGTCCATGTAGAATCTTGTGTCTGGCGTTTAGACGTAAGGAGTATAAAACCTTTAGGCACACTAGAATCCCGCATTAGGAGAAGATCTCTGCTATAGGCGTATTGGTCAGCACCGTCATCCCTGAGCCCACCTAACTCTTCGGGCAATTTGACCTCAGAGAGTCGAACCTCGCTTAGTTCCTTGGGTGAATCCACAACGAATAAGGCGATCCCTTTTCGGCGCCAAGAAACCGCTATGATTGTAATATCATCGAGTGGCAATGCCTTTATTGCCCAGGCATGGTTGCCTTCGCCATGAGCACTACGATCCTGACAGACCTCGCTGAACGAGCGACGGAACAATAAACTCGAGTAGGTGAGCTTGTCTAACAATTTACCAGAGACTTCCTGGTTCCTACGGTAGATTGCAAGCGGTCGCACCAAGTTTTGACGGATTTCGTTGACCTCGCCGTAAAGACCCCACTTGCGTGCGAAACGGATCGCTTGGTCGACAGAATTTGAGAGACAGGCCCGTAGATCTCCTTTCGGGTCGTCCTGGAAGGATGCAAACTCCAAGCCTCGGAGGAATCGTAGAATCCCCAAATACCACTCCTCCTTGGGGTTGGACTGACGATGAGCTGCACCAATTAAGCAAAAATTCCACAGCTTGACGGCGGATTTGATCGTCTTTTCCGCTTCGGATGGGTCGTGGCTTTTCTGCGTGTCATGAGTCAGAATTGCCACAGCGAGGTCAGACGAAGGACGGCTGAGGAATTCGAAGAATTGGTCAGAATCATTCTCTACCTGAGCCTCGATGTACTCGGCCAGCAACGCGTAGCCTGGCCAAATCTGATCCTCTAGATTTAGACTTTTCCGGATACGTTTCAGGGCGTTCTCAACCTCGTCAAACCGTGCAGGCTTACAGGAAGCTTGGAG
The DNA here is from genome assembly GCA_036275055.1 of Thermoanaerobaculia bacterium. Classification (GTDB taxonomy): domain Bacteria; phylum Acidobacteriota; class Thermoanaerobaculia; order Multivoradales; family UBA5704; genus DATARR01. Next base: position 16,644 of record DASUEN010000039.1, on the reverse strand, counting down.
GAGCTGGACGCGTTCGGCCTGGCCGAGCATTGGAGGCTCTATGGCGTAGGAGTAAATTCGAATCCTGTCATCGCGGCAGGCTCGAGCCAGCCAAATCCTATCTCCATCCGGCCAACTCGTTGCTGTCAACGCTTGGGCTTCGGCATGGAAGAGCCTCGAGTTCCTGAATCCGAGAGCCCAGGACTCGAGGGGTTGCTTCTGTAAGGGTTCGTTCTCGAAGAGAAAGCTCTCGCCCTGCCGATTGGTGAGCCAGAGGTGGCAGTTCTGGCCTGATTGCACATAGGTTACCGCCATACAAAACAACCGGCTCCCGGGAAGAGCTAGGCGGACTGGCTGCGGCTTCAACCGCTGTTGCCAACTCCGCTCTCGAAGGTCGAGAGCGAAGACCCCGGTATCCGTCGCGAGGATCAAGGCGCGTATGGCCTTGCGGCCTGTATCATCCTCATGGCCGACATAGGTCACATCGTCAAAGGTTGCGGGAGGAGCATCTTCTTTCCATCCCACGATCTCTCTTGGAGGTTTCTCCCAGTCTAAGTTCGGTGACCAGTGCCATAGCTTTCCCTTGCTGTCAATAAGCACTAGGTCCCGAGAGCTTTCGATCCTGGCGGCGAGTCTAATGCCCCCGAGGCGTTTTGTCTCGCCGACCGACTGGAACTGCTCCGGTACGTGTCTCAAGGTTTCGTCAAGATTGTAGAGGCCGGTTCCTGCATGTCGATAGGAGACAAGCAATTGGTTCTCGCCAAGCCAGGTGGCATAGCGTACTGACTCGTTATCTCCATTTTTCGTGCGGGGAGGAGGGAATAATTCGCTTCTGCCGTTCTTTCTCTTCCGGATTGCGTCTCGCCACCGTATGACATCGATTCTACCGTCATCGCGCCCGACGAGTAGCCGGTCCTGACCCCATTCGAGCAAAACGCGAACCGGAGCGCAATACTTTCCAGTCTCTGTGCAGGGAAGGTGGAAAGATTGAAATTTTTGATCATCGCGTTTCTCTTGGAGCAGCACAGTCACTGATCCGTCCTTGGCGCCAACGAAGAGCACCTTGGCGAACTTCTCTGGGCGGGGCAGGCGACAAAGGACTCTTGGCGCATAACCACACGAGTAATCTTCCTCCTTCCTGTACTCCTTTCCTTCCTCATTCATGTACTTCTTCCTTCAGTGAAAAGCGAGACTTCCCCAGTGAGTGTAGCGATCCGCTTGTCCAGGGAAGTGACCCGTTGGTTGATACTTGTAGCCTGCGCACCTCGTGGAAGAAGAGGCGCTTCCAGTCCTGTAAGGCAATTTATTTTTATTCTAGGTTGTTTTCTGGAGACCTGTCAAGGCTTGTCCAGGCAGGGGGAAGAAGCTGGCTTTGTTCCCTTGTTTGTGACCCCAATCTTGCTCTGCTCCCTTTGGGCCGCCCCCTGTCCCCCCTGTCCCGGAAGAGTGGGACCTCCTGCAAGGTGGGATTGCCAGAACCGCCCCTGATCTGTCAGGCCGGGCTGGCGAGGAGGTACCTCTCGGAGGAGGAGCGTCTCTTCCTCCCTTGCGGAGCGCTCAACCCGTCCGGTCTACCGGTTGCGCCGCTCCCGCCAGTATTGGCGTTGCCAGATCTCGACGTTGCGGTTGTGGTCCTGGAGGGTCTGGGCGAAGACGTGGGTGCCGTCGTTGCGGCTCACGAAGTAGAGGTAGGGGACGTCCGCCGGCACGGCCGCGGCTTGCAGGCTCGCGAGACCCGGCGAGCAGATGGGACCCGGGGGGAGGCCGGCCCAGCGGTAGGTGTTGTAGGGGGAGTCCATCCTGAGGTCGTCTTTGCGCAGGTTGCCGTCCCACCGGCCCAGCTTCTTGAGCGCGTAGATGACCGTGGGGTCCGCCGCCAGGCCGATCTTTTGGTTGACGCGGTTCTGGTAGACGGCGGCGATGAGCGGCCGCTCGCCGCTCGCCCGCGCCTCTTTCTCCACGATGCTGGCGAGGATCACCACCTGGCGCACGCTCCGCCCGGGGGGCTTCCCCTGGGCGAGGAGGGGCTGGACGTTGCGCTCGAAGCGGCGGCGGAAGGTGCGCACCAGCATGTCCACGATCTGCTTCTCGCCGGTCTTGGAGGCGAAGCTGTAGGTCTCCGGGAAGAGGTACCCTTCGAGGTCGCGCGCCTCGGGGTCGAGATCGGCGATCCGCGCCGGCGAGCGCATCTGGGCGAGGAGGGCCTCGCGCCGGCCGAAGCCGCCTTTGGCGATCTGGTCGGCGGTCTCCTCCAGCGTCATCCCCTCGACCAGGGTGAAGCTGTGGGTGAGCGTCCTGCCGCGCACCACGATGTTGAGCACCTGGGAGGTGGTGAGCGGGCCGTGGAAGAGGTACTCGCCGGCCTGGATCTTCGGGTTGTGCAGGAAGTAGATGAGGTAGAGGCGGGCGAGCTTGGCGTCCCGCAGCACCCCCTCTTTCTCCAGGTTGACGAGGACCTGGGTGGCGCTCGTCCCCGGGGCCACGGTCACCTGGCGCTCGGGCTCCGGGTAGCCTTGATAAGGACGCTCGAGCTTCCACCACGACCAGGCCACGAAGCCGGCCGGTACCAAGAGAAGAAGGAAGAGGACGAAGATCCCCAGGAAGACCCGGCGGCACCCTCCTCCCGGCTTCTTCTTGCCTGCCTTCCCTTTCGCCACGGCTCGTCCTCCTCAGAAGCTCTTTCAGGGAATCCCGCGGTCCAGGGCGTCCTGGAGCAGGATCTGGGCGGCCAGCGCGTCGAGGCGCTCCGGCTGCCGGCGGGGATCGATCCCCGCCTGGCGCAGCCGCTCGGCCGCCTCGACGGTGGTCAGGGCCTCGTCGATCCGCGCCACCGGGAGGCCGGTGAAGGAGGCGAGCTTCTGCCCGAAGCGCTCGGTCCTCTCCGCCGCCTCGCCCCGCTCGCCGTCGAGCCCCACGGGCTCGCCCAGGACCAGCCTCTCGACCCCCTCGCGGCGGGCGATCTCCGCGATCTGCCGCACCGCCGAGCGGTCGTTGCGCCGTTCCAGGGTGGTCAAGGGCACGGCGACGCGGCCGGCCGGGTCCGAGATGGCGAGGCCGATCCGTTTCTCGCCGAAGTCGATCCCCAGGGTCCGCATGGCCGCTTCGTCTCCCGGGCGCATTGTACCCTGTGCTAGCATCCGCTCCGGTCCCGTCCGCCGGATGCAGGCACCCGGGAAACTCCCCCTAGGAGGGTGTCTCGAAAGGGGTTGTCGGCAACTCCGCTGGCGCCGGGGATTGAAATCCCCGGCTACCGACGGTAGTCCCTGCGGGACCCATGAAGAACGAGCCGCGGTCCCGTAAGGACTACCGTCGGTAGCCGGGGTCTTCAGCCCCCGGCGTGCGGTCTCGGAACTTTTGAGACACGCTCTAAGAGCGGCTTCACAGGAGAGGTCATGGACGACGTCGTAATCTTGAGCGCGGCGCGCACGCCGATCGGAGCTTTCCAGGGTGCGCTCTCGGGCCTTCCGGCGCATGCCCTGGGGGCGCGCGCCCTGGCCGCCGCCATCGAGCGGGCGGCCTTGACCCCCCAGGACGTGGAGCAGGTCAACATGGGGTGCGTGCTCCCCGCCGGCCAGGGGCAGGCCCCGGCCCGCCAGTCGGCGCTCGCCGCCGGCTGCCCGGTCTCGACCGGCGCCATCACCCTCAACAAGGTCTGCGGCTCGGGCATGCGGGCGGTGATGATCGCCGCCAACGACCTGCGCTGCGGCGATTTCAAGATCGTGGCCGCGGGCGGCATGGAGAGCATGAGCCAGGCGCCATACCTGGCGGCCGGCGTGCGCGACGGCCTGCGCCTGGGGCACGGCAAGCTGGTGGACTCGATGATCCTCGACGGCCTGTGGGACCCCTACGGCGACGTCCACATGGGGAACTGCGCCGAGCTCTGCGCCGGCGAGTACAAGCTCAGCCGCGAGGAGCAGGACGCCTACTCCGTCGAGAGCTACCGCCGCTCCCGCGAGGCCACCGAGAAGGGGCTCTTCGCCGAGGAGATCGTGCCGGTCCAGATCCCCCAGAAGAAGGGCGACCCGCTGGTGGTGGACCGCGACGAGGAGCCGTTCAAGTCCGACCTCGCCCGCATCGGCTCGCTGCGCCCCGCCTTCCAGCCCAAGGACGGCACCGTCACCGCCGGCAACGCCAGCAAGATCAACGACGGCGCCGCGGCAGTGGTGCTCACCACCGCCTCCGAGGCGGCGCGCCGGGGGGTGAAGCCGCTCGCCCGCATCGTCGCCCACGCTTCCCTGGCGCAGAAGCCGGAGTGGTTCACCACCGCGCCGGGGGGCGCCGTGCGGGTGGTGCTGGAGCGCGCCGGCCTGAAGGCGGCGGATATCGACCTCTGGGAGGTCAACGAGGCGTTCGCCGTGGTGGCGCTCGCCTTCCTGCGCGACATCGACCTCGCCGCCGACCGGGTCAACGTGCGCGGCGGCGCCGTCTCCCTCGGGCACCCCATCGGGGCTTCCGGCGCCCGCATCCTGGTCACCTTGCTCCATGCTCTCCGCGAGCGCGGCGGCCGTCTCGGCTGCGCCGCCATCTGCATCGGCGGCGGGGAGGCTACCGCCATGATCGTCGAACGCATAGACTAGCCGGCGCTCTCATGCGCTCACCACACTCTCATCCGACGGCCCTCTTGCTGGCGCTCTGTCTCGCGCTTTGTCTCGGAAGCCTGCCAGCCCGCGCGCAGCAGCCGGCCCAGACGCCACCCCCGTCGGCCACTCCGCCCGAGCTGGTTCCCCAGGGACCCATCCAGCCGGTGGCCCCGACGCCCGGGAACCAGCCGTCGCCCGGCACGCCCCAGACGCCGCCGGCTCCCGCTCCGGGGACGCCGCCGCCGGCTCCCGCTCCCCCGGCAGTCCCGGCGCCCCCTCCCGGACCGCCAGGCGCGGGACCAGGGCGGCTGGACTTCAACCTCAAGTTCACCCCGGCCCCGGGCACCAAGGGGGGCGGCAGCGCCGCGGGCAGCGCCGCCAACCTGGAGTACAAGCGGGAGGACTACGCCGTCTTGACCGGCAACGTCCAACTCCGCTACCAGGACATCGACCTCAAGGCCGACGAGGCCGAGATCGACCTCAAGACCAAGATCGTCATCGCCCTGGGCAACGTGATCATCGACCAGGGACCCCGCCGGCTGAGCGGCGACTCCGCCACCTTCGACCTCGAATCGAAGACCGGCAAGCTCGCCAACGCCTCCGGCCAGGTGGCGCCGGACTATTACTTCAAGGGGCGCGAGGTGGAGAAGACCGGTCCCGACACCTACGTGGTGCGCGACGGTCTCTTCACCTCCTGCACCCAGCCGGTGCCGGACTGGAGCTTCCGCGTCCGCGAGGCGCGGATCGAGGTGCAGGGTTACGCCCACGTCAAGAGCGCCTCGATGCGGGTGAAGAAGCTGCCGGTGTTCTATACCCCCTACATCCTCTGGCCGGCCAAGAGCGAGCGCTCCTCGGGCCTCCTGATCCCCAACATCGGCTACTCCCAACTCCGTGGCGCCTCCTTGGGTCTCGCCTACTTCCAGACCCTGGGGAGAAGCTACGACACCACTTTCCACACCGACCTCTTCACCAAGAACTTCCTCGGCCTGGGCGACGAATTCCGCTACCGCCCCACCGCCGGCACGCGGGGGGACCTGCTGACCTACTTCGTGCGCGACTCCACCGCGGGCGAGTGGCGCTGGAAGGTGGACTTGAACCAGACCAGCGACGACCTGCCCTACGGCATGCGCGCCGTCGTCCACTACCAGGATTATTCGGACTTCAACTTCTTCCGCGATTTCGAGCGCAGCTTCGACCAGAACACCCTGCGCTTCATCGACAGCCGCGGCTTCGTCACCGGCAACTTCGGTCCCAACCTGTTCAACCTGCTGTTGACCAGCCGCGAAACCTTCATCGACGTCAACACCACGGTGACCCAGCGCAAGCTGCCGGAGCTGCAGTACAAGCTGCGCCAGACGCGCCTCTTCGGCCTGCCGCTCTACCTGCAGATGGACAGCTCGGTCGATTACCTCGACCTCGACCGGCCCGGCGCCTACACCGGCAAGTACAGCCGCTTCGACCTCTTCCCGCAGCTCACCCTGCCGGTGAAGTCGGTCCCCTGGCTGAGCCTCTCGGTGACGGGGGGCGAGCGGGCCACCTATTACGGCGACACCCTCAACGCCACCCAGACCGGTTTCACCGGCGACAGCCGGCTGCGCACCTTCCCGGTGGCGAGCGCCGAGATCGTGGGTCCCTCGTTCTCGAAGATCTTCGACGGCACCCTCGGCGGCTACAAGGTCAAGCACGTCATCGAGCCGCGCTTCACCTACACCTACCAGGGGGATATCAAGGACCCGCAGGAGTTCCCCCTGTTCGACGAGGTCGATACCACCAGCGCCTCGAACTTCGCCCGCATCGCCCTCGACAACCGCATCCTGGCCAAGCCGAACGTCGAGAACGGCAACGCCCGCGAGGTGCTCCTCTTCGAGGTCGCCCGCAACTACAGCTTCGACGCCACCCAGCCGCTCCAGTCGTCGATCGACGGGCTGACGACGACGACCGCCGGACCGCTCGAAGCGCTGCTGCGCTACAACCCCACGGACAAGATCAGCCTGCGCATCGAGGTCGATTACGACACCCTCTTCAAGGGGATCTCTTCGACGGCCTTGACCGGCAACTACGGCTTCGGCCAGGGAAACTACGTGGCCACCACCTGGTTCACCAGCTCCCGCGCCGAGACGAGCAGCCCGCTGTCCAACCAGGTCCGCCTGGGCGGCGGCTACACCATCGTCCCCTGGGGCTTGCGGCTGGAGGGGCAGGTCAACTACGACTTCGAGCAGCAGCTCCTGCAGAGCGAGACGCTGGTCGCCAACTACGTTTCGCAGTGCTACGGCGTGCGCGTCGAGCTGCGGAAGTTCCAGAGCGCCACCGGCGCCCTGGGCGTGCAGGACAAGGAGATCCGCTTCTCCCTGACCTTGAAGAACGTCGGCACGTTCCTCGACCTCACCAGCCGTACTTCGACGAACCAGCCATGAAGGGGCTGATTCTTTCGGGAGGGAAAGGGACGCGCCTGCGTCCCCTGACCCACACCTCGGCCAAGCAGCTCGTGCCGGTCGCCAACAAGCCGGTCCTCTTCTATGCCATCGAGGCGATCGTGGCCGCGGGGATCACCGAGATCGGCATCATCGTCGGCGACACCCGGCGGGAGATCGAGGCGGCGGTGGGCGACGGTGCCCGCTTCGGCGCCCAGGTGACTTACATCCCGCAGGAGGCTCCCTTGGGGTTGGCTCACGCCGTGCTGATCGCCGAGCCGTTCCTCGGTGGCTCCCCTTTCGTCATGTACCTGGGGGACAACCTCATCGCCGGCGGCATCACCAGCCTGGTGGAGGAATTCCTGGCCCTCGGCTGCAGCTCGGAGATCCTGCTCGCCGAGGTGCCCAATCCCGAGCAGTTCGGAGTGGCGGAGCTGACGCCTGAGGGGAAGGTCCGCAAGCTGGTGGAGAAGCCGCCGGAGCCGCGGAGCAACCTGGCGCTGGTGGGCGTCTACATGTTCGACTCCTCGATCTTCGAATCGGTCCAGCGCATCGAGCCCTCGGCGCGGGGAGAGCTGGAGATCACCGACGCCATCCAGGACCTGATCGACCGCGGGCTCGACGTCCATCCTCACATCGTGCGCGGCTGGTGGAAGGACACCGGCAAGCTCGACGACATGCTGGAGGCCAACCGCATCGTCCTCGAGGGCCTGGAGGTGCCGCCCGGCTCCAGCCGGCGCGACCTCGGCCGCGGCAGCCGCATCGAGGGGCGGGTGAAGCTCGGCGAGGGGGTGGTGCTGGTCGATTCGCTGGTGCGCGGCCCGGTGGTGATCGGCGACGGCGCCCGGCTGGAGAACGCCTTCGTGGGACCCTACACCTCGATCGGCGACCGCTGTACCCTGGTGGCCTGCGAGATGGAGAACTCCATCGTCCTCGCCGACTCCGAGATCCGGGACATCCCGCTGCGCATCGACGGCTCGCTGATCGGCCGCAACGTGCGCATCGTCAAGACCGATTTCAAGCCCAAGGCCTACCGCTTCATGGTGGGGGACAATTCGGAAGTCGGAATCACCTGAATGCGCTGCCTGGTCTTCGGCGGCACGGGCATGCTGGGCCACGCCGTGGTCTCGGAGGCGCGCTCCCGCGGCTGGGCGGCGCTGGGGCTTTCCCATGCCCAGGCCGATATTGCCGATATTGCCGAGCCTGGAGAGCGGCTGCTCGGCTGGGCGGATTCGTTCCGCCCCGAGCTGGTGGTCAACTGCGCCGCCTTCACCAAGGTGGATGCCTGCGAGACGGAGCAAGCCCAAGCCTTCGCCGTCAACGGCCAGGGGGTGGCCCATGCCGCCGCCGTGGCGGCGCGGGCGGGGGCGCCCTTCGTCCACGTCTCGACGGACTACGTCTTCGACGGTCGGGGCAGCGATCCCTACCGGGAGGACGATCCCACCGGCCCGCTCTCCGTCTACGGCCGAAGCAAGCTGGCGGGCGAGGGCCACGCCCTGGCCTACGAGAAGGGGCTGGTGGTGCGGACGAGCTGGCTCTTCGGCCCCGGCGGGCCGAATTTCGTCGCCACCATGGTGGGCCTGATCGAGGCCGGCAAGGTCCCTTTGAGGGTGGTGCGGGACCAGGAAGGGTGCCCCACCTATACGCCGTTCCTCGCCCGCGCCCTGCTCGACCTCGCCGGGCGTGGGGCGACGGGTGTCGTTCACTATCGCAACCGGGAGGCCACTTCCTGGTACGCTTTCGCCGCCGAGATCGCCCGCCTCTGGTCCGGAGACGTCGAGGTGGTGCCGGTCGCCACGGCTGAGTTTCCCCGTCCCGCCCCTCGCCCGGCCTGGTCGGTCCTGGACGTGACCCGCTTCGAACGGCTCGCCGGCCGGAGCGTGGAGCCTTGGGAGGATGGGCTGGTGGAGACCCTGCGCGAGCTGCGGCGGGAGCGGGAATCGAGACAAGGGAGAAGAGGATGAGAGCACTGATCACGGGGATCACCGGCTTCGCCGGATCCCATCTGGCGGAATACATCCTGGCGGAGCAGCCGGGAGTGGAAGTCTACGGCACCTACCGCTGGCGTAGCCGCATGGACAACGTCGAGCACATCCAGGAGAGGATCCACCTGGTTGAGACCGACCTGCGCGACTACACCTCGGTGCACCGGGCGCTCGCGGCCGCGCGCCCCGACTACGTCTTCCACTTGGCGGCCCAGAGCTTCGTGCCGTCGAGCTGGACGGCGCCGAGCGACACCATCGTCACCAACGTCACCGGGCAGACCAACCTGTTCGAGGCCATCCGCGCCCTGAAGCTCGATCCGGTGGTGCAGATCGCCTGCTCCAGCGAGCAGTACGGCCTCGTCCACCCCGACGAGACGCCGATCAAGGAGACCAATCCGCTGCGGCCTCTCTCGCCCTACGCCGTCTCCAAGGTGGCGCAGGACTTCCTCGGCTACCAGTATTTCCAGAGCTACGGCCTCAAGGCCGTGCGCACCCGCGGCTTCAACCATACGGGTCCGCGGCGGGGGCAGGTCTTCGTCACCTCCAACTTCTGCAGCCAGGTGGCGGCCATCGAGCTGGGTATGCAGGAGCCGGTGATCCGGGTGGGGAACCTGGAGGCGATCCGCGACTTCACGGACGTGCGCGACATGGTGCGCGCCTACTGGCTGGCGGTCACCAAGGCGACGCCCGGAGAGGTCTACAACATCGCCACCGGCCACGGCATCCACATCCGCGAGATGCTGGACCTCGTCCTTTCCTTCTCGCGCGTCGAGGTGAAGACGGAGGTTGACCCGGAGCGCCTGCGCCCCTCGGACGTCGAGATCCTGATCGGCGACAGCTCGAAGTTCCGCGCCGACACCGGCTGGGAGCCGAAAATTCCCTTCGAGCAGACGGTGCGCGACCTGCTCGACTACTGGCGCAAGGTGCTCGCCGCGCGCCAGGCGCGAATCCAGGGCTAGACTGGACCCCGGCTCCCATGCACCTCTTCGTTACCGGCATCGGCGGCTTCGTGGGCTCGCGGCTGGCCCGTTACCTGACGGGGCGGGGCGAGCGGGTGAGCGGCAGCTTCGTGGACGTGCGGCCCGAGCTCGGGGACGTGGATCTCTATGAGGTGGACCTGCGGGACCGCCGGCACCTGGAGGAGACGATCCGGAAGGCGGCGCCGGACGCCATCGTGAACCTGGCGGGGCTCTCTCACATCGGCGATTCCTGGGACTGGTCGAAGATGTCCGACTACTTCTGGGTCAACGTCGTGGGCACCGAGAACGTGCTCGCGGCGGCGGGCGGGCGGCCGGTGGTGGTCGTCTCCAGCGGCGACGTCTACGGCGCCGTCCCCCGCGAGGAGCAGCCCATCCCTGAAGACCGCCCGGTCGCTCCCCAGACCCCCTACGCCCTCACCAAGGCGGCGGCGGAGCGGCTCGCCCTGGAGCACGGGGCGGTGATCGTCCGCTCGTTCAACCTGATCGGCCCGGGCCAGTCGCCCAAGTTCGCCCTCCCCGGCTGGGCCGCCAGGCTGGCCGAAATCCGCCAGGGAAAGAGAGCGGCGATCGTGGAGAGCGGCGATCTTTCGACGTCGCGCGACTTCGTCCACGTCGACGACGGCGCAGCCGCTTATCGCCTGCTGGCCGAGAAGGGGAACGCTGGTACTGTCTACAACCTGTCGTCCGGCAGGGCTGTCCAGATGCGCCACGCGATGGAGCGTCTCCAGGCGATTGCGGGCGTCGCCGCCGAGGTGAAGGAGGGGGCTTTCCCCCCTCGCCCGTTCGACATTCCTTATCTCTCCGGCGACGCGAGCCGTCTCCGCGCCCTTGGCTGGGAGCCCCGGCTCACCCTGGACGACGCGCTCACCGACCTTTGGAAGGAGGCCTGCTCATGAACGTCCTCGTGACCGGCGGCACCGGCTTCCTCGGCCGGCATATCGTCTCCGAGCTCGCCCCCCGCCACTCGCTGCGGCTGCTGGTGCGGCGGGGCTCCTCTCGCGAGCGTTTCCCGGCTGGCGTCGATTTCGCCGAGGGGGACGTGACGGACCGCGACAGCCTGAAGCGCGCTGTGGCCGGCTGTGACGCGGTGATCCACGCCGCGGCCCTGGTGAAGATCCTGGCGCCCCGGGAGCAGTTCGACCGCATCAACGTCGGCGGGCTGGAGAACGTCCTCGCCGCGGCCGAAGGCGCGGGGACGGTGAAGCGGATGGTCTACGTCTCCAGTTTCATGGCCTTGGGGCCCAGCGAGGGCGGCCCGCAAGGACGGCTCGATGAGAGCGCTCCACCGCGCGACCGCGTCTGGATCAACGACTACGAGCGCACCAAGACCCTCTCCGACCGCCTGGCCCGCAAGGCCGTGGCCGGTGGCGCGCCGCTCGATGTCGTCTACCCCGGGGTGATCTATGGGCCGGGCGAGATGACCGAGGGGAACATCGTGGTGCGCCACATCCTGGACCTGGTGAAGGGGAAGCTCCCCGCCCTCCTGGGAAAACCCCAGCGGCGGTGGAACTACGTCTTCGTCGACGACGCCGCCCGCGGGGTGGCCCAGGCCCTGGAGAGCCCCGCTCCGGCCGGCCGGCGCTTCGTGCTGGGCGGCGAGAACGTGACGCAGGGGGACTTCTACGCCACGGTGGGACGGCTCTTCCCGGCCAAGATCCCCTCGCTGCATATGCCGGACTGGCTGGCCAAGGCCGCCGGAGGGCTGCAGAAAGCCTGGGCCCAGATGCGCGGCTCGACGCCGCAGCTCACCCCCGACCTGGTCGAGGTCTACCGGCACGACTGGGCCTATGATTCGAGCCTGGCGGAAAGGGAGCTCGGCTACCGCTGGCGCACCCTGGCCGAGGGGCTCGGGGCCACCGCCGCCTGGCTGCGGCAGAGCGGGCAGATCCCGTGAGCGGGCTCACGCGCGGCGAGCTGGCGCGCAAGGTCACCCACATGGGTGTGGGGGCGATCGCCTTTTCGCTCCGCTTCTTAGGTCCGCTCTGGGCGGCGGTCCTCGCCGCCGGCGCCCTGAGCTTCAACCTCTTCATTTTCCCCCGCATCGGCGGCCGAAAGCTCTGGCGGCAGGCGGAGCTCGAAGCCGGAGGCTCGCTGGGAATCGTCCTCTATCCGCTGGCCGTGCTGCTGCTGATCCTCGTCTTCTGGCAGCGGCTGGAGGTGGCGGCGGGAGCGTGGGGGATCCTCGCCTTCGGCGACGGCATGGCCTCGATCGCCGGCATGGCCCTCGGCCGCCGCAAGCTCCCCTGGAACCCGCGCAAGAGCTGGATGGGGAGCCTCGCCTACGTGCTCTGCGGAGCGGTGGCCGCGGCCGTCCTCCTGGTCTGGACGGCGCCCGTCCAGGGGCGCTCCTACGGCTGGCTCTTCGCCTTCGCGGCCGGTTTCGCCGCGGCCCTCCTCGCCGCCGGCCTGGAGTCCCTGCCGCAGGGACTGGACGACAACCTCGGGGTACCCCTCGTCTCCGGCCTCTTCCTGCTCGGTTTGGTGCTGACGCAGGGGCACTGGAGCGCTTTCCTCGCCGATCCGGGGCTGCCTCTGCGCCTGGGAATGGCGGCACTGGTCAACGCCGCCCTCGCCGGGGCCGCCTATGCGGCGCGCACGGTGGACCTTTCGGGCGTCGTCGCCGGCTTCCTGGTGGGATTCCTCATCTACGCCTTTTACGACTGGCGAGGCTACCTCCTCCTGCTGACCTTCTTCGTCATCGGCAGCGCCTGCACCAAGCTCGGCTACCGCAAGAAGGCCGCGGCCAAGCTGGCGCAGGAGAAAGGAGGGCGGCGAGGCGCTCGCCACGCCCTGGCCAACGCGGGGGTGGCCACGGCCTGCGCCATGTTCGCGGGCGTCACGGACTATCGCGTCCTCTTCGGCCTCGCTTTCGCGGGGGCCTTCGCCACCGCCGCCTCGGACACCTCGTCGAGCGAGATCGGCCAGCTCATCGGCCGCCGCACTTTCCTCCTCACCACCTTCCGCGCCGTGCCGCGCGGCACGGAGGGGGCCGTCTCCCTGGAGGGGACGCTCGCGGGCGTCGTCGCCTCGCTGATCGTCGCCGCCCTCGGCGCTGCCCTGGGTCTCTATCCGTGGCTCGGGGTGCTGGCGGTGGTGGTGGCGGCGTTCGTGGGCACGACCTTCGAGAGCGTGGTGGGAGCGGCGCTCGAAAAGCGGCGGCTCCTGGACAACGAAGCGCTCAACTTCCTCAACACCCTGGTGGGAGCGCTCGTCGCCGCGGCGTTCGCTCCCTGGATCCTGGGATAGACCATGGCCTCCAAGCTCTCTCTCTACAGTCAGCTCGCGCGCCCCTTCACCCTGCTGCCGCCGCTTCTGGGGATCGTCTCGGGCGCGTTCTGCGCCTTCGGCTCGGTGCACAATCCGGCGCGGCAGCTCACGATGCCGGTCGTGCTCACCGTGATCCTGGGCTCGCTCTGCGCCAGCTTCATGAACGCGGCGTCCAATGCCATCAACCAGATCTACGACCTGGAGATCGACCGCCTCAACAAGCCGAACCGTCCCCTGGTCACCGGCGCGCTCTCGCTGCGCGAGGCGTGGATTTTCACCTGGGTCTTCTACGCCCTGGCGCTGATCCCCACCTGGGTGGTGGTGCCGCATCCCTACAATACGCTCCAGCAGAAGCTCACGGCGCCGCTTTCCGAGCACGTCACCTTCTTCATCTACCTGGCGGGGCTCCTCTTCACCTTCGTCTACTCGGCGCCGGAGTTGGGGAGGACCAAGGTCCGGGGGATGCTCGCCAACCTCACCATCGCCATCCCGCGCGGCGTGCTGCTCAAGGTGGCTGGCTGGGCCATGGTGGCGCACGTCACGTTCACCGAGCCGTGGTACATCGGTGCCGTCATCGGCCTCTTCCTGATCGGCGCCGCCTCGACCAAGGACTTCGCGGACATGGAAGGGGACCGCGCCGGCGGGTGCAAGACCCTGCCCATCCTCTATGGTCCGAAGAAGGCGGCCTGGATCATGGCGCCCTTCTTCGTCCTCCCTTGGCTCCTCCTGCCGCTGGGAGCCTACCTGCGCGACCCGCAGAATCCGCAGCACGCCATCCTCACCGGCAACCCCCTGCTGCTGACTCTGATGGGCATCCTCTTCACCGTCTGGGGGATCTACACCGTCTATCTCCTGGTGCGCGACCCCAACTCCCTCACCGAGACGGAGAACCACCCGTCGTGGAAGCACATGTACCTGATGATGATGGGGGCTCAGGTGGGGCTGGCGCTGGCGTACGTGTTTTAGCCCAGGCTTTTCGGGTCGATCCCCCGGCGTTCCCAGAAGGCTTTGAAGTTCTGCTCCTCCCAGAGCTCGCGCTGCCGTTGCGCATCCTCGATGGTGGGGTGCCGGTAGACGCCCGGAGGAAAACGCTGCGGGCAGGTTCGTTCCGCGAATTTCCAGACGGCGTCGATCGCCTGCCACAGCTCAGGGCTTCCAGGCTCGCGCCACAGCGAATCCTCCATTTCTTGGAGGTTGCGGATTTTCTTGACTGGCATCAGTCGTCCTCCAGGTCGAACCGGCGCTTGAGTGCCTCGGCGTCTCCCCAGTCCTTGGGCCGCACAGTGCCTTTCTTCATGAGGTAGAGCGTCCTTGGCGTCGCCACCGATACCACGAGCCCATCCACGTCAACCCGAAGGAACTCGAGATCCTGGAAACTGTAGGCCTCGCCCAACCGCGTAAGGATGTCCACGTGAAAGGCACCCTCTGGGGGGATGTATTGGACTGCGGGATAGTCGCCCATCAGCTCGTCCGCCGAGATCTCCTCGATCGCAGGATCTGCGAAGACAGACCGGAGGGCCGCCTTGAGCCGCTCGATGTTGTCGCGTTCAGGCGCCACGAAGATATCGAGATCCTCGGTCGCCCGGGGAAGCCCCAGGAGGTTGATCGCGACCGCACCGCAGACGATGTACCGGACCTGCTCCCGTTCGAGGGCCGCGAGGACTCTCCTGGTGATGTCGAAATCCATGACCCAACGCGTCTCCGCGGCCTCACCCGTTCAGGGCCTGCCAGCGAGACTCTAGCATGCGCCTGACGCGGTCTCTGCGTCTCGCGGCTGCACCATCTTGCGCCCTCCCACGCCCTGTCGTAGACTCCCCCCGTTTTCAGAGCCAAGCCGTTCGCATGAAGCAATTGGACGTCGCCAAAACTGTCAGTCAGGCCCTTCAAGGCGGCTCATGCGGCCAGCCGCGGTTCGGTGGGTCCTGTCTGTTCCGGTCACCGTCTGAAGGAGATCGTTGATGGCACTAGTTGACGAACGGGTTGCCCACGGGCACGGGGAAGCCCACCACCACGAGCTGGGCTTCTGGCAGAAGTACGTCTTTTCCCAGGACCACAAGGTCATCGGCATCCAGTACGGGTTCACGGCCCTCTGCTTCCTCCTCTTCGGCTTCACGCTGATGATGATGATGCGGTGGTCCATGGCCTACCCGAACCAGCCGATCCCCCTGGTGGGCAAGCTGCTGCTCAAGGCGAGCGGCGGCATCATCGCCCCCGAGCTCTACAACCAGCTCGGGGCCATGCACGGCACCATCATGGTCTTCCTGGGCATCGTGCCGCTGGCCGTGGGCGCCTTCGGCAACTACGTGGTGCCATTGCAGATCGGCGCGCCCGACATGGCGTTCCCCAAGCTCAACATGGCGTCCTACTGGTCGTACTTCATCGGCGGCGTGATCATGCTGTCGAGCTTCTTCGCGCCGGGCGGCGCCGCCCAGTCGGGATGGACCTCCTATCCGCCGCTCTCGGACATCGCGCCCACGGGGCAGACGCTCTGGCTCTTCGGCATGCTGTTCCTCATCATCTCCTCGGTGCTGGGCTCGATGAACTTCCTGGTCACCATCATCCAGCTCCGCGCCCCGGGCCTCACCTGGATGCGGCTGCCGTTCTTCGTCTGGGCGCAGTTCGTGACCTCGTTCCTCCTCCTGCTGGCCTTCCCCGCCCTCCAGGCGGCGGCGTTCCTGCAGATGATGGACCGTTTGGCCGGGACGAGCTTCTTCCTGCCCAGCGGCCTGGTGGTCTCGGGTCAGCAGCTCACTGTGGCCGGCGGCGGCAGCCCGCTGCTCTGGCAGCACCTGTTCTGGTTCCTCGCCCATCCGGAGGTCTACGTCCTCATCCTGCCGGCCTTCGGCATCGTCGCCGAGGTGATCGCCAACAACACGCGCAAGCCGTTGTGGGGCTACCGCTCCATGGTCTACGCCGTGTCGTTCCTCGGCTTCATGTCGTTCATCGTGTGGGCGCACCACATGTTCATGACCGGCATGGGCACGGTGATGAGCACGTTCTTCCAGACCACGACGATGATCATCTCGGTCCCGTCGGTGATCGTGCTGACGGCCCTCATCATCTCGCTGTGGGGGGCCTCGATCCGCTTCACGGTGCCGATGCTCTTCGCCCTCGCCTTCCTGCCGATGTTCGCCATCGGCGGCTTGACGGGCCTCCCCTTAGGCCTCGCGCCCACGGACATCCACCTGCACGACACCTACTACGTGATCGGCCATTTCCACTATGTGGTGGCGCCGGGGACCATCTTCGCCATGTTCGCTGGCATCTACTACTGGTTCCCCAAGCTCACCGGGCGCAAGATGAGCGAGCTGCTGGGCAAGATCCACTTCTGGCCCTCGTTCGTGTTCATCAACGGCATCTTCTTCCCGATGCTGATCCAAGGGCTGGCGGGCGTGCAGCGCCGGCTGTACGACGGCGGCGCCTCGTACTCCCACGCCCAGCC
>DASUEN010000038.1:0-24154 GCA_036275055.1 Thermoanaerobaculia bacterium | reverse complement strand
CCTCCTGCGCCTCCACTTTGCTAAGCTCAATCACGGTCAACCTCCTTTCGCGTCTAGCCGCGCGATTACCCTGTTTGCAGGCCAGTATTCTGACACTGCGTCACAGGAGGTTGGCCTTCTCATCCCATCTCTACGGACACGGCGTGGCGGGACAGAACCCAGGCCGCCGGTCCCCCTACCCGCCCGCCGCCTCCTTCGGCACCGCCGTGGCCTTCGCCTTCAGGTAGTCCCGGTTCATCTTTGCGATGAAGTCGATCGAGATCCCCTTGGGGCAGACGGCTTCGCATTCGGCGAAGTTGGAGCAGGCTCCGAAGCCTTCCTTCTCCATGGCCTCGACCATCGAGAGGGCGCGGTCGTAGCGCTCGGGCTGGCCCTGCGGCAGCATGTTCAGGTGGGAGACCTTGGCCGAGGTGAAGAGCTGCGCTGCGCCGTTGGGACACTGGGCCACGCAGGCACCACAGCCGATGCAGGTGGCGGCGTCGAAGGCGCGGTCCGCCACGGCTTTGGGAATCGGCGTGAGGTTGGCCTCCGGCGCGCTCCCCGTCGAGACCGAGACGAAGCCGCCCGACTGGATGATGCGGTCGAAGGCGCCGCGGTTGACCACCAGGTCCTTGATCACCGGGAAGGCCCGCGAGCGCCAGGGCTCCAGGTAAAGGACGTCGCCGTCCTTGAAGTGGCGCATGTGGAGCTGGCAGACCGTCGTCTTGGGCATCGGCCCGTGGGCTTCACCGTTGATCATGAAGCCGCAGGAGCCGCAGATCCCCTCGCGGCAGTCGTGCTCGAAGGCGATGGGCTCTTCGCCTTTCTGCGCAAGCTGCTCGTTCAGGATGTCGAGCATCTCCAGGAACGAGGCGTGCTCGGTGACGCCGGTGACCTGGTATTGGACCATGCGCCCCTCGTCCGCGGGGCTCTTCTGACGCCAGACGTGGAGGGTCAGGTTCATTTACTTGTAACTCCTTTGCGTGAGCTGCACGGCTTCGAACTGCAAGGGTTCTTTGTGGAGCACCGGCGACTTCCCCACTCCGTTCCACTGCCAGGAGGAGACGTAGGAGTAATGGGCATCGTCGCGCAGGGCCTCGCCGTCGGGCGTCTGGTGCTCTTCGCGCAGATGGCTGCCGCACGACTCGTCGCGGTCGAGGGCGTCGATGCACATCAGCTCGGCGAGCTCGAAATAATCGCCCAGGCGGTTCGCCTTCTCCAGCTCCTGGTTGAGCTGGTCGGGGCCACCGAGGAGGCGCAGGTCGCTCCAGAATTCCTCGCGCAGGGCGGGAATCAGCTCCAGGGCTTTCTTCAAACCGCCGGCCGTGCGGGTGATGCCGCAGTACTCCCACACGATCTTCCCGAGCTCGCGATGGAAGGAATCGGCGGTGCGTTTACCGTTGATCGAAATCAGGCGCTGGATCCGCTCCTGCACGTCGGCCTCGGTGGCGCGGAAGGCGTCGGTGTCCGTCGTCAGCTTCTGCCCCAAATGCCCCGAGAGGTAGTTGCCGATGGTGTAGGGAATGACGAAGTAACCATCCGCCAGGCCCTGCATCAGGGCGCTCGCGCCCAGCCGGTTGGCGCCGTGATCGGAGAAGTTCGCCTCGCCCAGGGCGTAGAGACCGGTGAGGTTGGTCATCAGGTCGTAATCCACCCACAGCCCGCCCATGGTGTAGTGGGGAGCCGGGTAGATCCGCATGGGGACCTTGTACGGGTCTTCGCCGGTGATCTTCTCGTACATCTCGAAAAGGTTGCCATAGCGCTCTTCGATGGTGGCCTTGCCGACGCGCTTGATGGCGTCCGCGAAGTCGAGGTAGACACCGTTTTTCTGCGGCCCCACGCCGCGCCCGGCATCCACCTGCTGCTTGGCGTTCCTGGCGGCGACGTCGCGCGGCACCAGGTTGCCGAAGCTCGGGTACTTGACCTCCAGGTAATAGTCGCGGTCGCCCTCGGGAATCCGATCGGGCGAGCGCGTGTCCCCCGGGTTCTTCGGCACCCAGATGCGGCCGTCGTTGCGCAGCGATTCGCTCATCAGCGTGAGCTTCGACTGGTAATCTCCCGAGGCCGGAATGCAGGTGGGGTGAATCTGCGTGAAGCAGGGGTTCGAGAACAACGCGCCGCGGCGATGGGCGCGCCAGGCGGCGGTGACGTTCGATCCCTTGGCATTGGTCGACAGGTAATAAACGTTGCTGTAGCCGCCCGTCGCCAGCACCACGGCGTGGCCCGCGTGGCGCTCGACCTTCCCCGTCACCAGGTCGCGGGTGATGATCCCCACGGCGACGCCGTTGTCGAGGACGACGTCGAGCATCTCCGTCCTGGGGAAGGTCTTCACCTTGCCGGAGGCGACCTCCTTTTCCAGCGCCTGGTAGGCGCCGAGGAGGAGCTGCTGGCCCGTCTGGCCGCGGGCGTAGAAGGTACGGGCCACCTGGGCGCCGCCGAAGGAGCGGTTGTCGAGCAGGCCGCCGTACTCGCGGGCGAAGGGGACGCCCTGGGCTACGCACTGATCGATGATGTTCACCGACACCTGCGCCAGCCGGTAGACGTTGGCCTCGCGGGAGCGGAAGTCACCGCCCTTGATGGTGTCGTAGAAAAGCCGGAAGACGCTGTCGCCGTCGTTGTGGTAGTTCTTGGCGGCGTTGATGCCGCCCTGGGCGGCGATCGAATGGGCGCGCCGCGGGCTGTCCTGGAAGCAGAAGCACTTCACCTCGTAGCCAAGCTCGGCGAAGCTCGCCGCGGCCGATGCGCCGGCGAGGCCTGAGCCCACCACCAGGATGGTGAACTTCCGTTTGTTGTTGGGGTTGACCAGCTTCAGGTGCCCCTTGTGCTCGTCCCACTTCTTCTCCAGCGGGCCGGAGGGAACTTTGCTGTCGAGTGTCATGGCGCGGAGCTCCCAGAATGGGCCAAGATCCAGGCGGCCACAGGGAAGGAGATGTTGCCGAGGGTGATGATCCAGGCGAACGCATGGGCGAAGTAGAGGCGCCACTTGTTGAAACGCGGACTGTTCAGCCCCAGCGACTGAAAGAGGCTCCAGAGGCCGTGGTAGAGATGGAACCCCAAGGCCACCTGGGCCACGATGTAGAACAGCGCCACGTACCAGAGACCGAAGCTCGCCAACACGTTGCGGTAGACGTCCCCCTTGACGAATCCGGGATTGAGCTTGCCTGCCGTGAAGTCCAGCAGGTGGTAGATGACGAAGAGCAGGATGATGATGCCGCCCCAGCGCATGGTGCGCGAGGCGTAGCTCGTGTGCCGCTTGGCCTTGGTGGCGTAGTCCCGCGGCCGGGCTTCCTGGCTGAGGCGCGTCACCTGCCAGGCGGCCCAGATGTGAAGGATGACGGCGAAGAGCAGCACGAGGCGGGCGATCCAGAGCGCGCCTTCGGCCGGCAGGGCGGGTACGCCCACCTGGCGGAGGAAGGCGCCGTAAGCGTTGAGGTAGGGCACCCCCGCAGGGCCGCAGAGCGGACGCAGGTATTCGTCTTCCTGGCAGAGGACGCCGTGGTACGTCCCCGGCTCGTACAGCTTCAGGTTGCCGATCATGTGGCCTAAGACGAAGCCGAACAAGATGATGCCGGTGACCGCCATCACCGCCTTCTTGCCGACTGCGGAGCGGTTGAGATCAGTGAGCCAGGACATGGGGTTTTCCTCTCGGAAGCTTTGGACCTCGCCTATCCTATGCCAAGCTCCCCTGGTTTGTGAAACCCGTCACAAGGCGGGTCCGCGGCGCCGCCTTCGGCGGCGGGGGCGGGGTCGCTCCGCGCTCTCGCCACCCGGGGTGGCCGCCTTCAAGGGAGGGCGGCGGCGGGCGGCGGCGCGCCAGGCTTCGAGGGCTTCGTGCCCCTCGCCCGTGGCCTGGACGAGGATCTCGAAGAGAAGCAGAGCGTCGTCGAAGTAGGGCTTGCGGGTGTAGCGCACGCGCTCGTGGGTGGACCAGCGGGGCTCGCACAGGCGCTGGAAACCGGTCAAAGCATGGATCACCTGCTGGGAGCGCAGGTTCGAGAGCGTCAGGCGCTGGAAGAAGGGGGCCACCTCTTCCTGGATCATCAACTCGATGGCGGGGCGGCTCATGGGGCGGCCGTCCACTCCCTCGACGTCCATGCGGCGGACCATCACCTTGGGAAGGAGGATGGCGGCGAGGAGGGCGGTGTCCGACATCGGCCGTTCCTCGGCCACCATGCGGTCGATCACCGGCAGGATCTGCCCGAAGTCCCCCAGCCCCCGCGCTCCCGCCGTCAGCATGGCGTAGGCCTCGGGGAGGAGCACCTCCAGGAGCCCCAGCTCCAGCATCCACTGCATGGCCGCGCCGGCCCGGCCGCACTTGAGGAGCTGCACGATCTCCTCGGTCACCCGCGCCGGGGAGGCCTTCTCCAGCTCCTTGCGATGGAGGTGGATCGCCTCCTGCGTCTTCGCCTCGATGCCGAAGCCCAGGCGGCCGGCGAACTCGCAGGCGCGCAGCATACGCACCGGGTCCTCCTGGAAGCGGACGCCGGGATCGCCGATCGCCCGCACCAGCTTGCGCTCCAGGTCCTCGATCCCTCCGACGTGGTCGATCACCGAGAAGTCACCGATGCTGTAGAACAGGGCGTTGATGGTGAAGTCGCGGCGGAAGGCGTCCTGCCGTGGGGTGCCATACGTGTTGTCGCTGGTGATCAAAAGCTCGCCGGGCTCGCCCCTCTGCTCGTCCGGATCGGGATCGCGGCGGAAAGTGGACACCTCCACGACGCCGCCGTCGTGGTAGAAGACGTGCACCAGCCGGAAACGCCGGCCGATGATCCGCGAGTTCGAGAACAGCCGGCGGATCTCGTTCGGCTTGGCGTTGGTGCCGACGTCGAAGTCCTTGGGCCGCCGCCCCATCATCAGGTCGCGCACGCTGCCGCCCACCAGGTAGGCGAGGTAGCCGGCGTTGTGCAGCCGGTAGAGGACCTTGACGGCGTTCTTGTCGATCTCCCGGCGGGAAATGGGGTGATCGGCGCGCTCCAGGACGCGCGGCTCCCCTTCGGAGTGGGCGCTCACGGCTTGATTCTGGGAGTCCTCGTGAACCATCGATAGGTTGCTATATGTCGGCGGCGAAAGGGCTTGCGGCTCACTTCGGACGCGCTATGCAGCCCGACTTTACAGAAGCGGTGGGGGTGAGGCAAGGGACGGGAAGAGAAAAAAGAGGGCCGGGACGAGCGGAGGGCATTAAACTCGCCCCGGCACCGGAGGGAGAGGAGATTGTCTGCTTTGCTTTTCAGCCGCCTTGCCGGGGCGTCCGGCGGGGAGCGGCGTGGTTTTGAGTGTGGGTGCTGCTCATGGTTCGCTCCGTTCGATTTCCCATCGATTCCACGATCCGTGCCAGGGGCCGGGAGCGAAGGAAGACCCTTGACAGCAAAGGGCTTAGGAGGATTTCGAGGGAAGAGAAGCGTGCGGCGAAGCAGACGCCTGTCCCCGCCGGGTGACGGGGGTGGAGCCTGGGGAGGACCGTTACACCAGTCGGCTGACGATCTCGATCTCCGACGTCAGCGTCCTGTGAACGGGACAGCGGTCGGCGACCTCCATCAGGCGGAGGCGCTGCTCGACGGTCAGGGGACCTTGGAGCTCGATCTCACGCTCGATGCGGTCCAGTTTGGCCGCCTTCATCTCGCAGGTGGCACAGTCCGCGGCATGGACCTTGGCGTGCCGCAGCCGGACGCGTACGCCTTCGAGAGGGATCTTCTTGAGGTCGGCATACATTCGGAGGGTCATTGAGGTGCAGCCGCCCAGCGCGGAAAGCAGCAGATCGTAGGGGGTGGGGCCGGTACCGGTGCCTCCGGGGACGGTGGTGGGCTCGTCCGCGGTGAAACGGTAGGGACCGGCCACGATCTCCTGGGCATAGCCCTTGGGGCCGCCGGTGACCGTCACCTCGCCCTCCTTCACCATCTCGGTCCCCGCGGACTGCACGTTTTCGCTGTTCATGACATTTTCTCCTGGGCGGGGATCGTAACACTCCCGGCGGATATAGACTGCCCCCTGTGCCTGCCGATCCTCTCCTCGAAGCCGCCGGAGTCGCCAAGACGTACGGCGACGGTACGGTAGCCCTCGGCGGGGTGAGCCTCGCCGTCCGGCCCGGGGAGACCGTGGCCCTGGTAGGCGAGAGCGGCAGCGGCAAGACGACGCTCCTGCGCACCTTCAACGCCATGGTGAAGCCCTCGGCCGGGGAGGTGCGCGTCGAGGGGAAGCCCGTCTCGGGCCTCGATCCCATCGCCCTGCGCCGCCGCATCGGCTACGTGCCGCAGGATGGAGGGCTCATCCCCCACTGGCGGATCAGCAAGAACGTGGAGCTCGTCCCTCGTCTCCTCGGCTGGGAGCGCAGCCGCCGCCAGGCGCGCAGCCGCGAGATGCTATCTCTGGTGGGGCTCGACTCCTCCACCCACGCCAATCGCTATCCCGCGGAGCTCTCCGGCGGCCAGCGCCAGCGGGTGGCCTTCGCCCGCGCCCTCGCCGCCGATCCACCCCTGATCCTCCTCGACGAGCCGTTCGGTGCCCTGGACGCCCTGACCCGCCTCGAGCTCCACCGCCAGTTCCTGGACCTCAAGAAGTCCCTGGGCAAGACGACCGTCCTCGTGACCCACGACCTCGCCGAAGCCTTCCGCCTCGCCGACCGCATCGGCGTCATGCGCGGAGGACGGCTCCTCCAGCTCGGCACCCCGGATGAATTGGCGAAGAGCCCGGCGGATCCTTACGTGGAGGCTTTGCTGGAGATGCGGCGTGTGTAAAACGGCCGGCCTCGCCCTGGTGTGGGTTCTGGGATGGGCGATCCTCGCCACCCCTCTCGCCGCCGCCGACCGCATCGTCATCGGCTCCAAGAACTTCGAGGAGAGCCGCCTGCTGGCGGAGATGTTCGCCCAACTCCTGGAAGAGCGCACCCAGCTTCAGGTGGAGCGCCGGCTCGGGCTCGCGGGTACGCAGGTGTGCTTCGAGGCGCTGAAGAACGGCGCCATCGACGTTTATCCCGAGTACACCGGCACAGGCCTGGTTTCGATCCTCAACGAGAAGGCCGCGGGGCCACCCGCGCAGACGCTCAACCGGGTGCGCTCCGAGTTCCTCAGCCGCTGGAACCTCTGGTGGCTCGCGCCTCTGGGATTCGAGAATTCTTGGGAGATCGCCGTCCCCGCGGAGCTGGCGGAGCGGGAGCACCTAGAGACGATCTCCGACCTCGCACGCGTTTCGAAGCGCCTCCACGGTGGTTTCGGCCACGAGTTCGTGGGGCGCGAGGATGGCCTCCTTGGTCTCCAGAAAATCTACGGCCTCGAATTCGGCTCCGTGGACCATCTCCAGCAGGCCCTTCAGTACCAGGCAGCCAAGGAGCGGCGGATCGACGCGCTGGACGTGTACTCCACGGACGGACGGCTGATCCTCTACAACCTGAAAGTCCTGCGGGACGATCGCCGCTTCTTCCCCCCCTACGAGGCGGCGGCGCTGGTGCGGGGCGAGACCCTGAAGCGGCATCCCGAGGTGGGCACCGTCCTGGGGCTCCTCGCGGGCTCGCTGGACGAGGACACCATGCGCGCCCTGAACCTGCGACTTCAGGAGGGGCACGAGAGCGAGGCCGTCGTCGCGCGCGACGCTTTACGGAAGCTCGGGCTTTCTAAAGAGAATGGACGCACTGCGCAGCGGGAGATCCAGGGCACCGGCATCCTCGCCTATCTCTGGGGAGCGCGCCGGGACCTGGGACGGCTGACATTGCAGCACCTGGGGCTCTCGGCAGCGGCCCTGGCGTTGGGAGCGCTTTTCGCCATCCCCCTGGGGCTCTGGCTGGAGCGGCAGCGGCGCTGGGCGGAGACGGTGATCCGCATCCTGGGAATCTTTCAGACCGTCCCCTCCCTCGCCTTGCTGGCCTTCATGATCCCCTTCCTGGGTGTGGGAACCCTCCCCGCCATTGCGGCGCTCTGGATCTACTCGCTCTTCCCCATCGTGCGGAACACCTACACGGGTGTGCGGGACGCGGACCCCAAGGCCGTCGAAGCCGCCACGGCCCTGGGGATGACGCCGGGGCAGATCCTGCGCGAGATCCGCCTCCCCCTCGCCGCCCCGGTGGTGATGGCGGGCCTGCGCACCGCGGCCGTCCTCACCGTGGGAACCGCGACCCTCGCCGCCTTCATCGGCGCCGGAGGCTTGGGCGAGCCCATCGTCACCGGCCTGCAGCTCGCGAACACGGCGATGATCCTCTCCGGGGCCATTCCCGCGGCCTTGCTGGCGCTGCTGGTGGATGCGGGATTGGGATGGGTGGAGCGGAAGCTGCGGCCGGCGGGGCTGGAGGGGCGGTAGGACCACCTTGCCTTCCGAGCGCCCCCACCCAAGACCCTCACCCCTGCCCTTCTCCCGCCCCCCTGATCCCCCTCCCCGGGAGAGGGAAACCCGGCGGGGGCGGTCTTGCTTTTCTCCCTCGTCCTTGTTGTCCCTGCCGTCCCTGGTGTCCTTTTCTGGCCGTTCACCGATGACCGGCGAACCTTCGCCGATGATCCGCGAAGCTTCGGAGGTGATCCGCGGACCTTCGGAAGTGACCGGCGAAGCTTCGGAGATGACTGGGGAAGCTTCGGAGATGACTGGGGAAGCTTCGGAAGTTGTCGGGGAACTTTCGGAGGCGACTCGCGAAGCTTCGGAAGTCACCGGGGAAGCTTCGGAGGCGACCCGCGAAGCTTCAGAAGTGACCGGGGAACCTTCAGAAGCGAACGGCGAAGCATCGGAGGCGACCGGGGAAGCTTCGGAGATGGCCCGCGACCGTTCGCCGCGATTCCTTCTCCCGTTCCCACAGGGATCTTGTTCATCGCGGGAGAGGGGAGCCCGACTTCAAGGGCTCTGCTTTTCTCCCTCTTCTCCCGGCGGAAAGTGGGGGAGGCTGGGAGAAGAGGGCCGGGAGGATGAGGGTCTTGGGCGGGAGGCGTCGCTCACGCCGCCTTGACCTGCTCCGCCCCGTCCGCCGTCAGGTAATACCACGTCCCCGCCGGGTTGGCCTTCAGCCATCCCTTCTCCACCATCCCCTTGAGGATCGCCTCGACATCCGTACCCGAGGGGAGGACGATCCGGATGGCCTGCGCGCGCATGCCGTAGCCGGCCGCGACTGCGCCCGCGGTGTGGCACCGCTCCTTGAAACGAGCGAGGATGGCCTGCTCTATCTTCGATGAATCCATGGACTTGCCTCCTGAAAACCGGGGGATTCTAACCCAGGAACGTCTCCTTCCACCCCACGCTCCCCCGCACCAGCGCCAGCGCCCGCTCCAGCCGCTCCTGATTCTCCGGCCGCACCAGCCAGGTGCTGCGCCCCGAGGGGTGGGGTAGCGGGATCACCTCGAACGTCATGTCCCCACGCGACACCTCGAAGCGGCTGCCCACCCTGTCTTGTAGAGGCGCCGGCTCCGGCAGGAACACCTTGATGGCGAGTTGCCCCACGGGGAGGACCGTGGCTGGGCGGATCAGCCGCAGCTCCCTCTCCAGGTAGGGGGCGCAGTTGGCGACCTCCTGCGGGCTGGGAACGCGATCTCCCCCCTGCGGCGCCCGACCGGGGAAGCAACGGGCCACGGCGCACATGTAGACGCGGCGGCGGAACTCGTCCTCCGGCACGCCGAAGCGGGCGAACCAGGAGAAGAGGCGTGTCCCGGCCGTGTAGGCGAAGGGGCGCTGCTCCACCACCTCCTTCGGCCCCGGAGCCTGCCCCACCAGCATCAGCCGCGGCCAGCTCTCGGGACGGGCGGCCACGGGAGGAGGCTCCACCGCCGGGCAGATCCGGCAACCCCGCACCTCCGCCAGATGCCGGTCGAGATCCTGCCAACTCGGACTCGTCACGTCCGCCACGGCCTCTCGGCCAGTGAGTCGAGGAAAGCATCCACCACCTTGGGATCGAACTGCCGCCCCCGCTCCCGGCGCAGGATGGCCGAGGCGTCGTCCTCCGCCAGGGCCTCCCGGTAGGGGCGATTGGTGGTCATGGCATCGTAGGCGTCCACCACGGCGATGATCCGCGCTCCCAGGGGAATCTGCTCGCCGGCGAGCCCTCGCGGGTAGCCGGGATGCCGGCCTTCGACTTCGCCGTCGTAGCGCTCTTGATGATAGAGGACCAGGGGCGACGCAGCCGCCAGCAGGTCGAGCTTCTCCAGCATCCGCGCCCCGATCTCCGGATGGCGGCGCATGACCTCGGTCTCCCCGGCGTCGAGAGGCCCCTCTTTACGCAGCACCGACTCGGGCACGCCCAGCTTCCCCACGTCGTGCAGCAGGCTCGCGTAGTGGAGCGTCTCCAGGTCCCGGCCCCGCAGGCCGAGCTTCTCCCCCACGGCCACGGCGTACTCGCTCACCCGCCGCAGGTGGCCGCCGGTGTAGACGTCCTTGGCCTCGATGGCATGGATGAGGGCGTCGGAAACCCGGACCAGGTCGCGCCGCAGGAGGCGGTTCGTCTCCACCAGCTCCTCGCGCACCGCCGTCTCCCGCTGGCGGGACCATCCCACCAAGGCTCCGGCGAGCGACAGGATCAGGAGATCCGCCCGGCCGGACCAGACCTCGCTGCCCAGCCCGGAGCCGGAAATCGCGGCCAGGATCGCCAGCCCCACGAGATGACAGACGCCGCTCCCCGACGCCGCGAGGATGCCGCCGCGCAGGCCGTAGTGAAGGGCGGCCCAGAGCACGGGAAGAAGGTAGAGGAGGACGGCCCAGCCCCTGACGCCGGGGACCAGTCGCACCAGGACCAGGGCCACCCCGGCCGCGGCGAGGACCATCGCGGCCCCCGTCAGCAGCCCGAGGTCCCGCCGCCCCTCGGGAGCCGGGGGTGGGATGACCACCGTCTCCTCCCCGGTCCAGGGGATCTCACGCTCGGGGCGCAACGACGGCTCGAAGACCTCCTCCGGCAGCGGCACCATCCAGCGCCGCACCCGCCGGTCCGCGAGCAGCAACAAGGGGGGAGCGAGGAGGGGAACGCTCACCAGGGCCCCCGAAATAGAGCTCCAGGCCCAGACCCACGCCCCCGGCGCCTCCACGAGAGGGAGGACGTGAAAGGGGAGGAACGCCGGGAGCGCTCCGGCCAGCCCGCCTCCGAGCCCCGCCGCCAGGAGCCAGAGGAACGATTGGAGATTGGGGAGCCCGCGGCCCAGGCGGGGAACGAAACGGAAGACGAGCCAGCCGGCGATACCGCTCGAGGCGAAGGACGCGGCCAACAGGAGCGCGGCAGGGGCATTCCCGAGGAGGAACCAGACCGCCGCGAGCTGGCCGAGACTCGCGCCGAGGATGCCCAGCCCACCGAAGAGGACGCCCGCCGTCAGCGAGATCGCGGGCGTCAACGGGAACAGCGCGCCGCCGCTCCACCCTCGGGCCAACTCTCCCGCGAGGCCACAGGCGAACGACACCGCGACGCGGACTCCCCGTCCCTGCCCGAACCACGCCGCAAACCGGCTGGTACGCCTGCCGGAGCGATAGTAGGCGAAAGCCGCCCCTGGCGCGGGGGCGGCCTGAGGCTGGGGGTTGACGACGCTCATCCCGCGCGGGCGAACCTCCTAAAGAAGAATTGCTAGGGCGAGGTCCCTTTGGCGGGCGAGCCCGCCACCAGCTCGGCGGCTCCGGCCGCGAGCGCTTCCGGCACGATCTCCACTGCCGGCTGCCACCAATCCGCACCGGGCTCGAACCTCTCCCCCTCATGAGCGCAGGGAGAGGCGACGTGGTCGCGGCCATACACCCCCTTGCCGCTGTGCTTCGCGCGGTGGAGGGGGAAGATGGTGGCGCATACCAGGCAGAAGCGGCCGATCGTGCGCCCCCGCCGCTCTTCGGGAACCTGGCCTTCGGGCGCCGCGTGAGGCATTCTGAACATGGCCGTCTCCAAACGCTTCCGAGACTCAAGCACCGCCGCTGGCGACGGCTAGAATCTCAACTCTTTGTGATCATACATGTTGAGGCCGTACCGTGTGAACACGTCATCCGCGTTCATGCTGCAAAAATCTTCAGCTTTCGCTCCGATCAGACGCCCCACCGCGAAGATCTCCTCCACGGTGGGCGCCTCGATCTCCGCATAGGCAGGGATCAGCGGCCACTCGTCCACGTCGATGTGAACCCGCTCGCCGTAGACGTAGCGGGTGCGCCGCTTTTCCTGGTAGTTCTTGGGAAAATAACCCAGCGCTTCCAACAGGGCCCTCCCGCCTTCGAAGTCGGCCACCGCCACCTCCACTTCCTCCACCGCGGCCGCATCATGCTCGCGGTGCGTGGCGAGCACGCGCCTCCCAAAGATCTGTTTTACCGCCAACGTGGCGCCATCCTTCCGGCTCCGCAGCCGTACCCATTTGTTCGGGTTCACGCCGAGGTGACGGGTCGCCTCCACCAGGCGCGTCAGAAAATCCCTCTCTTCGCCTGCGCTCAGCCTTCCCTGCCAGGCCGCACCGAGGGATTCCATGCCTGCTCCCTGTTCGCCGCCGGTGACCATCTCCTTGGCATCGTCGTCGAGCAGATCCTCGAGATCCACCAGCAGCGCCGCCATTCGTCTGAGCGCCGCCTCCCGCGCCGCCGCCGGCTCGCTGGAGCCGCGCATGAGGATCGCGGCCAGGCCCGGCACCACGCTCCAATAAGGTGGAAAATCGTAGGTGAAAATCCTCTGCAGCTCGGAATCCAGCCGCTGGGCGCCGATCCTCTGCAGCCGCTCCCCGAATTCCTGCGGATCGATCCCCAGCAGCTTCATCTCGATTTCTCGCGGCATGGCGTATCAACCTAGAGCTGTACAACATCCTCAAAAACTGCCGCGAAGACATCGAGCTGAACGTTGATCCAGTCACTTACCGACGGTACTCCCAAGGCCTTCAACCGATCTGCCATCTTGGTGTTGAACTCATCATCTAAAGCATCGATCGTTACCACTCCCCAGAGCTCATGCTCCCTAAAAACCGGGAAACCGAAAAAATTGTTACAGTGCCGATTTCCCCCTCTTACGCCACTCAGTAGATAAGGCGTAGTGTTAGTGGCTTTCACGAAGCTTTCGAGCTCCCCCTTCTCATCGTCCGAAAGATTGTCCAGGTCATAAGCTTCGCTAACCGCCTTCCATGCTACTTCTTCTTCGCTTCCCTGTCCACCTTTTTGGACATCCGCCCAGAGCTTTTTGCGCTCGTCCGACAACTTGACTCCTGCCTTCACCTTCACCTTTGACACGGCAGCATTGACATTGGCGGTTTGAGCGACCAAGGGCTGCTCCTCACGAGCGACCAAACCTGCAAAACCCTCGGACCATGCGTGTTTTGGTGACACTGTCATGGTCAAGGTAGTTGGCGTCCGCTTTCGCCTACCTCCGTCGTGACCATACCGTTCGATACATTCGAGGTAGGGGCTGCCCTTAAGCGGCCGCCTACTCCACATCTTCTTGTTCCAATGGAAGTAGCGGCGAAGACCGCGACGGAATGATGAAGTGCGATACCGATAGCAGCTCACGCGGTAGATCGTCTTGTGTTCGAGCCTAATAGCCCCGTAAAATGTTTCATAAATGATTCGAACCAATGCCTTGAGCTCGCGCTGTTGCCGCTGAGACCACCAACGTTCCACGGAAAATAATACAACTACCGTGCAGAATCCCGCGACGGCGTGGTGCAGAAGCCCTTCGCGTAGACCCTCCAGCCCCTCCAAGCCCCAGGCATCGCAACACTTTCCAAAAACACCGCTCAACCAAGCTATGATGGCGCCAATGACAATGAAGTTCACCAAGTACAGAGCCACTGTGAAAATGCCCTTGAACTCTCGCCCAACCTCCTTTAACAGCGAGCTCATTGGTTTGGCTTCAGTAGAGATTTCTGGAACGTCGAAGCCCAGATCCAGAACTGGTCTCGCAGGGCGTTCTCTACCTGCTCCACCTGCCCCAGCGCCAGTGCGAAGTTACCGTCTCTGACCGCTCGATAGGCGCGGCAGATCCGTAAAGAGTCTCGCCAATACGGAGGCTGTTGGTCGATGAAGCGGTCGTCGCAGCGGGAAAAGTCGCGGAGGCAGTCCCTGTAGGCGCCCAGGCGCCCGGGCACGTCCTCACCTAGGCCCGAGAAGTCGATCT
The DNA here is from genome assembly GCA_036275055.1 of Thermoanaerobaculia bacterium. GTDB lineage: Bacteria > Acidobacteriota > Thermoanaerobaculia > Multivoradales > UBA5704 > DATARR01. Next base: position 10,170 of record DASUEN010000038.1, on the reverse strand, counting down.
TCCGGGACCGTTGACTTTCTGAAGCACGCAACGGCGCCTCCGCTGCCTCGTAATTCGCTTGGTAGAGCCGCAGGACGTCGCAGTAATGGTAGTAGCGCCCCAAGGGCAGCTTCAACTTGAGCCCGACGAAGTGAAACAGCGACAGCAGCAGGTGCACGTCATAGGGGAAGCCGAGCCAGATGTCCTGGGCCCGCAGGTAGGACGACATGTAGAGATGTTCCTTGCCTAGACTGTCCGGCCGCACCTTGAACTGCAACCTCGTGATGCACGGCACGAAAGGCGGATTCTGCAAGTCGTATCCGGGATGGAAAATCGTCGCGCTTCCGTGTTGTGACACCGACTCGTCGATCAGCCGTTGAACGATCAGCTCGATCTGGTTGAGCTCCCTTCCCGGGCTCCCCTCCCAGTGGAACAGCCGGTATCCGTACCCGGCTCTGAGCTCCCCATCGGAAAAAAACTTCGCGTACTTCGCGTTGTACAGGGTCAGCCAGTCCGCGCTGTCACCGGTGAGGTTCCAGAGAGTTTCCGCCACCAGGAAGGCAGGATTGTAGGGCCGGTGCTCGACGCACAAGATCCCGGTGTGGGGATCGTCCAAGACGAAGACGGCAGGGAAGATCTCTTTGATGCGCTTGCCGTTCTTTTCTATTTCCGTTCCGCTATCGCGGACGGTCTCGACGGCCTGGACGTACAAGGCGTCGAGATCCGTGCCGCTGAAGACGTGAACCGGAGGTTGCTCGGTCGCCGGCATCTGGCTCACGCTCACGCTTGCCGCAGGTCGGATCGCACACTCTCGAGCAGGAGGATCGCGTCGCGCGGCTCCTTCTCCTCGGTGAGCTCGTAGATGCTCTGCGAGCTGCCGCTCCACGGCACGGTAACGTTGGCGAGAATGGCGGAAATCTCCGCAGGCTCGAACGACGCCTGCAGGGCCCGCCCGAAAGAGTAGCGACCGATCCATTGAAGTGAGGAGCGGAGAGCCTCCTGATCGAGCAGATAACGGCCGAGCTCGATGAGCCCTTCCACCGGGCCGGCAGAGAGGTGGACGCCGTTCACCGCCTGCGAGATCTCACCGATACCGAGGGCTACCGAGCGGGCCAGGAGCGTGCCGCGAATGCTTTCCGGCTGGGCCCGGCTGGGATCGGTCGCACCCACCAGCTCGTTGCGCGCCTTCGACCAGTTGAGCGGCCCGCGCAGCGCGAAGACGACGATGCTGCGGCCGGGCTTCGTATAGTGCTCGATCTGGCTGGGATGAAAGCCATTGATCAGATAGACCGTCTCGCCTTGAGCCTGCACCGGGCGGCAATAGGTGCCGGCGCCGAGCTTGGTGCTCTTTTCCGCCATCCACAGCTTGTCGAGCGTCGCCGAAGTGTACTCCGGGAAGCGCGCCAGGAACTCGAACCCGCCGAGGACGTTCGCCTGCTCGAGCGGTACGCCATAGTGCTGCTCGAAAGTCGCGCGGCTGCTCGCCGTCAACGCGGTCCGCGGATCGTGCGCCAAGCGGTTGATGACTCCATAGTGCTGCTCGAGGAGCTTGTGCTTGGCGAGGTAGCCGCTGGGGAGCACCCGGATGGCAAAGGGCTCCAGACCGCAGCCGGCGATCTTGGAAAGCACGAGGTTCAGGACCTCCGGAGCCGCTTTCGAGCCGGCGACGTCGGTCAGCTCCGGCTTGAGGAAAAACAGAAACTCGTTCTCGTCGCCTTGCGAGGCGGTGTCCATCAAAACCACGGGTTCGTCGGTACCGGGAGCCGAAGCCGCTCTCATGCCCGCGATCAATTCATCGATGCGTTGGTCTGTATTCAATGGGCTCTCCGTAAGTATTTCCACGTGCTCCGTATCCGAGTTCATTTCGTCCGTTCTCCGCGCGAAGTATATGCAGCACCCTGTTCCGCGGCAAGCCCGTTGCCTGTAAGCAGGCGAGGGCTACACCGCCTCGACGTCCCCTTCCGCCCCCTCGATCCTGAACACCTCCCCCACCAGCTCCACCAGCCCATCCGGCCCCAGCAGCACGGCCGAGCCGGCGGGGATCCCCAGGCCCCAGGAGACGCCCGTGCCGGCCAGCATCTTGCGCAGCCGGCGGTCGTGGCCAGGATCGAAGTTGGGCTCCACGACTCCCTCCGGCAGCCAGCCGAAACCGGGGATCAAGTCGCCCTTGAAGATGCTGCGGGCGAACCGCCCCGCACACTGGGCCGCGGCGGCGATGGCCACCACCACGCCGCCCTCCGCGATCTTCTTCGCCAGGGCCGCGGCAGCCGGCGTATCCTCGATCGCCTCCAGCAGGTGATCGGTGACGCCGCCGCCGACGTAGACGGCCGCCACGTCGCGAATCCGTTCCGAGTTCCGCCCCCGCCGGCCGTCACGCGAGCGGTAGATGGGGATGATCTCCACCTCCCGCTCGAACCCTTCCAGGTACTCCGCGAAGTGGCGTGGGTAGTCGTTCGAGCCGGAAGCCGCCGGAATGAACCCCACCGGCCCCGGCGGCGCCTTCTCCAGCCAGGTGCGATCCGCATCCTCCGTCTCCCCGAAGCTGAACTCGCCGCCGCCGATCAAGGCGAGCCAGCCGGAGCCGGGGATGCGCGCGATGGGGGTCATTTCCCCAGCGCTCTCGCCATCGTCTCCCCCATCGCCGCCGGCGACTCCACCACGTGGATCCCCGCCGCCTGGAGGGCCGCGAACTTCTCCGCCGCCGTCCCCTTGCCGCCGGAGATGATCGCCCCGGCATGCCCCATGCGCCGTCCCGGCGGGGCCGTGCGGCCGGCGATGAAGCCCACCACCGGTTTCTTGTAGTTGGCTTTGATCCACTCCGCGGCAGCCTCCTCGGCGGTGCCGCCGATCTCGCCGATCATCACCACCCCATCCGTATCCGGATCTTCAGCGAACTGGGTGAAGACGTCGATGAAATTGGTGCCGTTGATGGGATCGCCGCCGATGCCCACGCAGGTGGACTGGCCGAGGCCGAGGTTCGAGAGCTGCCAGACGGCTTCATAGGTCAGCGTGCCCGAACGGGAGACCACGCCAATGCGCCCCTGCTTGTGGATGTGCCCAGGCATGATGCCGATCTTGGCCATCCCCGGCGAGATGACGCCCGGGCAGTTGGGGCCGATCAGGCGGGTGGGGTTGTCGCGCAGGAAAGCTTTCACCTTCAGCATGTCGTTGACGGGAATCCCCTCGGTGATGCAGACCACGAGCTCGATGCCGGCCGCGGCGGCCTCCATGATGGCGTCGGCCGCGAACGGCGGCGGCACGAAGATCATGGTGGCGTTGGCGCCCGTCGCCTGGCGGGCCTCGGCCACCGAGTCGAACACCGGAATCCCCTCGACCGCCTCCCCTCCTTTTCCGGGAGTGACCCCGGCCACCACCTTCGTCCCGTAGTCGCGGCAGCCCAGGGCGTGAAACGTTCCCTCTTTGCCGGTGATCCCCTGCACCACCAGCCGCGTATCGCCATTCACCCAGATCGCCATGGTCTACCTTGCCTCCTTCGCAGCGGACACCACCTTCTCGGCGGCGTCGGCCATCTGCTGCGCCACGATGAACGGGAACGGCGCCTCGCTCAGGATGCGCCGTCCCTCCTCGACGTTGGTCCCTTCGAGCCGCACCACCACGGGGAGGGTGACGTTGCCCAGCTCCTCGATCGCGCCCACCACGCCGCGGGCGATGCGGTCCGTGCGGGCGATGCCGCCGAAGATGTTGATCAGCACGGCCCGCACCTTCGGGTCCGAGACCAGGATACGGAAGGCGTTCTTGACCGCCTCCTGCGAGGCGCCGCCGCCCACGTCCAGGAAGTTCGCGGGATCGCCGCCGTAGAGCTTGATGATGTCCATCGTCGCCATGGCCAGGCCGGCGCCGTTGACCATGCAGGCGATGTTGCCGTCGAGCTTGATGTAGTTGAGGTTGAACTTGCTGGCCTCGACCTCCAGGGGGTTCTCCTCCGCGAGGTCGCGCATCTCGACCACGTCCTTGTGGCGGAAGAGGGCGTTGTCGTCGAAGTTCATCTTGGCATCGAGCGCCAGGACGTCGCCGCCGCCCGTGACCATCAGGGGATTGATCTCAGCGAGCGAGGCGTCCGTATCGAGATAGGCCTTGACCAAGCCGGTGATGAGCTTCGCCGCCTTGGCCGCGGTCTGCCCCTTGAGGCCCAGGCCCGTGGCGACCGCCCGTGCCTGGAACGGCACGATGCCGAGGTGAGGATCGACGGCCTGGCGGAAGATCGCCTGCGGATCTTTAGCCGCGACCTCCTCGATGTCCATCCCTCCCTGGCTGGAAGCCATGATCACGGGCTTGCCCTGGGCGCGGTCGAGAGTGATCGAGAGATAGAGCTCCTGGGCGATGTCCGCCGTCTCCTCGATCAGCACCTTGCGCACGAGCTGCCCTTCCGGGCCGGTCTGGTGGGTGATGAGCTGCATCCCGAGGATCTTGCCGGCGAGCTCGCGGGCCTCCTCGGGCGACTTGGCGAGCTTGACGCCGCCTCCCTTCCCCCGTCCGCCGGCGTGGATCTGGGCCTTGACCACGCACTTGCCGCCCAGCTCCTCGCAGATCCTGGCCGCCTCGTCCGGGCTTTCCGTCACCCTCCCCCGCGGCGTCGCCACTCCATAGCGGCGCAGGATCTCCTTGGCCTGATATTCGTGAATCTTCAAGACGTATGTCCTCCGAGAAATTCGCGACTGGGATCGGCCCCGAAAGGAGCCGCACGCCCGTCCGGCCGGGACCGGAGGGCGGGGGGAGTGTAGCAGAGGGGGGAGGAGCCGGGAGAAGAGCAAGACAGGGACTTCAGGGACAGCAGGGACGACAGGGACAGCAAGGACGAGGGAGAAAAGGCAGGCCGCCCCAGCCGGGTTCCCCTCTCCCGGGGAGGGGGATGGGGTGGTCGGGAGAGGGGTAGGGGTGAGGGTCTTGGGTGGGGGGCGCTCCCAGGAAAGTTAGCGCTTCTGGGAGGCCCCCTCCCCATTCCGTCACGCCTTGTGGTAAAAATCCCGGTATGCCGCAAACCCGTTCCGCGCCTCAAACCTCGAAAGGACGCACGAAGTCCCAGAAAGCCGCCATCCGTCCCCAGGGGTGGCGCACCACCGACGACGAGGAGATCGAGCGCCGCCGCCAGCGGGCGGCCACCGAGCCCCTCGAAGTCCAGTCGCTGGAGCCGGGGTACCCCGTCTTCGGCACCTTCCGCGTCGGCGCGGACGGCGGCAGCTCCTACGAGGTCGAGATCCGCACCCTGGCGCAGGCCGACAACTCCTGCGGCTGCCCGGACTTCGAGGTCAACGGCCTCGGCACCTGCAAGCACGTCGAGGCCGTCCTCGCCCGGGTGCGGACGCCGAAGACGATCCGGATCGGGCGAGACGACACGCGTATCGAGGTCTTCCTCCGCCGTACCGGCGAGCGCCCCGAGGTGAGGGCGCAGTGGCCCATACGCTCCCGCCGCTCCGGCGCGTTCACCCTCGTCGACCGCTTCTTCTATCCCAGCGGCGTGCTGCGCGGAGATCCCCTGGTCCTCCTCCCCGAGCTGGCGCGGGCCTTCACCTCGGCCCCTCCCCAGGTGCGCGAGCGCATCCGGCTCTCCCGCTACCTCCTCCCCTGGGTGGAGGAAGAGAGCCGCCGCGCCGCGCGGGAATCGGCCCGCAAGCGCTTCCTCAAGGACGTGGAAGAAGGGCGCGAGACGCTGGACGTGGTCAAGGTCCCCCTCTACCCCTACCAGCGCGAGGGGATGCTCCATCTCGCCTTCACCGAGCGCGCTCTCCTCGCCGACGAGATGGGGCTGGGCAAGACCGTGCAGGCCATCGCCGCCTGCGTCCTGCTGCGCAAGCTCAAGAACGTCGAGCGCGTGCTGGTGATCTCCCCGGCCTCCCTCAAGGCGGAGTGGGAAGAGCAGATCGCCCGCTTCACCGACCTGCCGTCGCGCATCGTCTTCGGCCCCCGCGCCCAGCGCCTGCGGCAGTACGGCCCCGGCGCCTTCTTCTACCTCGCGAGCTACGAGCAGATGCTCTACGACGGGGACGACCTCCAGCAGCGCCTGGCGCCGGACGTCATCGTGCTCGACGAAGCGCAGCGCATCAAGAACTGGCAGAGCCGCACCGCCCATGCCGTCAAGCGCCTCAAGAGCCCCTATGCCTTCGTCCTCACCGGTACGCCGATCGAGAACCGCATCGACGAGATCTACTCCATCCTCCAGTTCCTCGATCCCGCCCTCTTGGGCCCCCTCTTCCGCTTCAACCGCGACTTCTATGAGCTCGACGAGCGCGGCCGGCCCACCGGCTACAAGAACCTGGACGAATTACACCAGCGGCTCGCCCCCGTCCTCCTGCGCCGCCGCAAGCAGGAGGTGGAAGGGCAGCTCCCCGGCCGCACCGACAAGCACTACTTCGTGCCCATGGAAGAAGAGCAGGCCCTCCGCTACGCGGAGTACGAGAAGCGCGTCGCCCGCCTCACCGCGGAAGCCGAGCGCCGGCCGCTCACTCCCGAAGAGCTCGAAGAGCTCCAACGCTGGCTCTCCTGCATGCGGATGATCTGTGACACCCCCTACATCCTCGACTCCGACTGCCGGGTCTGCCCCAAGCTCCCCGAGCTCAAGGAGATCCTCGGCGAGACCCTGGCCGATCCGGAGACCAAGGTCCTCATCTTCTCCGAATGGGAACGGATGCTGGAGCTGGTGCGCGACCTGGCGCAGGAGATGGAGATCGGCCACGCCTGGCATACCGGCTCCGTGCCCGTGATGCGCCGCCGCGCCGAGATCCACCGCTTCAAGGACGATCCCGCCTGCCGCCTCTTCCTCTCCACCGACTGCGGCAGCGTGGGCCTCAACCTCCAGGCCGCGAGCGTGGTGATCAACCTCGACCTCCCTTGGAACCCGGCCCGCCTGGAGCAGCGGATCGCCCGCGCCTGGCGCAAGCACCAGACGCGCCCCGTCCGCGTGCTCCATCTCGTCACCCAGAACTCCATCGAGCACCGGATGATCCCCCTCCTCGCCGGCAAGCAGGCCCTGGCCCATCGCGTCCTCGACGGCGAGGCCGGCGGCGGCGTCCTCCCCCTCCCCTCCGGCCGCCAGGCCCTCCTCCAAAGACTGCAAGCGCTGACCGGGATCTCCGCCACCACCACCTCCGGGCCGCCGGAGGCCCCCTCCACCGAGACCGGAGACGGGGATCCCCTGGCCTCCCAGCTCCTCCCCGTCCTGGGAGACAACCTGCTGAGCCTCGAATCGTGGACCGCGCCGGACGGCCGCGAGACCCTCCTCGCCGTGGTGGAAGACGCCGGAGACGGGACCGGCCGCCCCGCCCTGGAGGCGATCGTGAGCCAGTCCTCCCGTCATGCCGCCGCCAATCTGGAGCTGATCGACCGTTCCGTCTTCGAGGCCCTGGAGCACCTGATCGAGCTGGGCGTGCTCCGCCTCGCCACCGACGACCGCCACCTCCTCCACCGCTCCCCGGCCCTGGGAGGGGAGAAAGCCGCGCAGCGGGAACGCGACCTCACCGCGGCCCGCGACCTCCTGGCCCAGTCGGAACGGAAGGTCCGCATGGCCGCCGTCCTCGCCGGAGGGGGATTCCCCATCGAGGCCCTCCCCGCCCTACGCGAGGGGCTGGACCTCGCCCTGCGCTCCCGCGCCGCGCAAGAAGGGCTGGACCTCCCCCCCGCCGAGCCCCTCACCCTTCCCGACACCTGGCTCGAATCGCGCCTTCCCACCCACCTGACCCTCATCCACACCCTGCGCGGCAGCTCCGAGGTCCTCCTGGGAGCCACCGCCGAAGAAGTGAGCGCCTGGATCGCCGGCACCGAAAAGCTCGGCAAGGAGATCGGCGACGCCCTCCACCGCCTCGCCTTCCCCCAAGCCTCGCGTCACCCGGTTGTAAGATGAGAGCCCGTTTTTACGTCTTTATAGAGCATGACCAAAAAACTTCGTCCCACACCCTACGTCCCGACCCTCATGCCCCCAACCTGCCTTACCCTCCAAGAGGTGCTCTCATGAGCGCCGCGATGGAAACGATGGCCACGACGGACACGATGGACGATGTCACCCACCTGGAAGCGGCCCGTGCCGCGCTCGCGGAGACCTTTGGCTACGGGGAGTTCCGCCCCGGGCAGGAAGAGGTGATCCGCCACCTCCTGGCCGGGCGATCCGCCGCGGCCGTCTTCCCCACCGGCGGCGGCAAGTCCCTCTGCTATCAGATCCCGGCCCTCCTGCTGCCGGGTCTCACCCTGGTGGTCTCGCCCCTGATCGCCCTGATGAAGGACCAGATCGACCAGCTCGCCCGTCTCGGCGTGGCCGCCGGCCGCCTGGACTCGACGCTCACAGGCCAGGAGGTGGGCGCTCTCATGGAAGCCGTGCGCAAAGGCGCCCTGCGCCTCCTCTACGTCGCCCCGGAGCGCTTCAACAACGAGCGCTTCCGGGAGTCGATCGCCCGGGTGCAGATTTCCCTCTTCGCGGTGGACGAGGCGCACTGCGTCTCCGAGTGGGGGCACAACTTCCGTCCCGACTATTTGAAGCTGGCCGGCTTCGGCAAACTCTGCGGCGCCGAGCGCATCCTGGCGCTCACCGCCACCGCCACGCCCCAGGTGCTCGCCGACATTTGCCGCGGCTTCGAGATCAACCCGGAATGCGCCGTCCGCACCGGCTTCCACCGCGAGAACCTGACGCTCCGGACCACCCCCGTCCTCGCCGCCGACCGCGATGATCTGCTGCTCGAACGGCTCACCTCCGAGGCGATGCCTGCCGGACCGGCCATCGTCTACGTCACCCAGCAGAAGACGGCCGAGGACGTGGCCGCCGCCCTGATGCGCGCCGGGGTGCCGGCGCTCGCCTACCACGCCGGCCTGGAAGACGCCGAGCGGACCCGGGTGCAGGACTGGTTCCTGGAATCGACGGACGCCGTGGTCGTGGCCACCATCGCCTTCGGGATGGGGATCGACAAGGCGGACATCCGCAAAGTGATTCACTACAACCTGCCCAAGAGCCTGGAAAACCTGGCCCAGGAGATCGGCCGCGCCGGCCGGGACGGGCTGGCCTCGGTCTGCGAGAGCTTCTACTGCACCGACGACCTGCTGGCGCTCCAGAATTTTGCCTACGGCGACACGCCGGACCTGGGAGCCGTGCGTGGCCTGCTCGCAGAGCTCGCGGCGTCTTCCGAGGGTGCCGGCGAGATGGAGCTCTCGCTCTTCGACCTCGCGGCGAGGTACGACATCCGTCTCTTGGTGGTGCGGACCCTCCTCACCTACCTGGAGCTTGGCGGTTCGCTGGAGGCCGGCACGCCGATCTACGCCGAGTACGAATACCGGCCGCTCCGTCCGTTCGACGAGATCCTGGGCCGCTTCAAGGGGGAGCGGCGGGAGTTCCTGCGCGGCATCTTCCAGCAGGCGAAGCGGGCCAAAGTCTGGCATCGCCTCGACCTCGAAACGGCGTCGCAAGTCTTGGGCGCCCCCCGCGACCGCCTGGTGCGGGCCCTCGACTACCTGGCCGAGCAAAATCTCTTGGAAGTTCGAGCCGCCGGCCTGCGCCACCCCTACCGCTGGCTCCGTCCCCCCGGCGACCTGGAGGAGATGACGAAGTCGCTCCACCAGCGCACCCTCGAGAGGGAAGCGCGAGAAATCGCCCGCCTCGACGAGGTGTTGACCTTCGCAACTCACGACGGTTGCCAGACCGCCTTCCTCGCCGCCCACTTCGGCGAGCACCTCCCTCACCCCTGCGGCCACTGCACCTGGTGTGAAAACGGCGGCCAGCCCACGAAGCTCTACCCACCGGTTCCCATCCACCTGGACGAAGTCGGCCTGCGCCGCGCCGCAGCCCAGCGCCGCGAGACCCCGGACCTCGCCAATGCCTTCCCCGCCCCCCGAGCCTTCACCCGTTTCCTCACCGGCCTCCCCTCCCCGCGCCTGAGCCGGGGCAAGCTCAAATCCCACCCCCTCTTCGGATTCTTCGCCCACGTCCCCTTCGCGGAGGTGCTGCGGCGGGTGGAGGGGATGGAGGAGTGATCTAGCCAAGGCCCTCATCACCCCGGCCGGGTATAAGGGTGTCCGGCGTCACCGTCCCCTCTACCGTCGCCGGCCCCTCCCCAATGTAGAGATGGGATGAGAAGGCCAACCTCCTGTGACGCAGTGTCAGAATACTGGCCTGCAAACAGGGTAATCGCGCGGCTAGACGCGAAAGGAGGTTGACCGTGATTGAGCTTAGCAAAGTGGAGGCGCAGGAGGTGATGG
>DASUEN010000037.1:0-25747 GCA_036275055.1 Thermoanaerobaculia bacterium | reverse complement strand
TTCGCAGAGGATGTCGTACAAGTCCTTCCGAAGCGGGTTAAGTAGGCTCGCCGGCCGAAGAGGCCACCTTCATGGCCGTGAACGGGACGAGGGCGAGGTACGGAGCTATTGGCGGGCCCTGCTGCGCGTCGAGGAATGGGTGGAGAGTGGAGCAGGCCTCACCGAAGAGCTGATCTAGCGTCTCCACGTCTTGGTCGAAGGCCGTTCGCGTCTCAGCAGGTACCCCGATGGTCAGAACACGAACTGCGATTCCGCGACTGGGGTCCTCGCTTACTCGCAGCGGCGGGTCGCGCATGCCGGGCAACTCATTTCGCCGTTCGTGCCACCCAAACCCTCGGTCGAGCATACGAAGACCGCAAAAGCACGTCCCCACGCTCACCTTTCGACGTTGTGCGTTACAGGAGGAGAATATGGAAACTATCGTGCAGAGTGAACCCACCATCAAGCAAAGTGAACTCAAGCTTAAGCCATGCGAACCCGAAATCGCATTCTATTACAAGGAGATATCACACCAGATTGAACGAGAAGACGGATTGATCAACAACCGTCTGACCCAGCTCCTGACCTCTGCTGGACTCTTGTTTGCGGCCTTTGCATACTCAATTTCTGCTGAGAGTAAGGGCTTGAACCATGCCATGCTTCTTTGCATTCTACTCACCCTGCCGATTTTGGGATTTGTAATAAGCTACTTTGCCCTTGCAAGCGTGAGGGCAGCAGAGGGTGCACTTTTTGATCTAAAGATGGCTTGGGAAAGGCGTGTCAATAAAGATTTTAAGATTGAGGGTGAGGAGGATTGCCACGATCATAGATATTTCCCGCGACCCTACGGCAATGAGAGTGCCTGGAGAGATGGGCATAGCTTTAACAAAGCTCTTCCTGTTTTGATTGGCATTACATGGCTAGCTATTTTGCTGAGCGTTGCGGTTCTTGTTTTGAAAACAGATCTGTACAACGATCCTAAAGTTGTCAGCTATAGCGGCGCTTGGTTCTTGAGGATGTCTCGGGTCGGTTTTTCGGTGTTCGCTTTAACGGGTGTCGTTGGTTTGTTTCTTCGCTCGAGAATTGATTCAGAATCTCGGCCTAAGAATGACTCCGAGTCTCGCTCTCAAAGCAAGGATGAGTTTAGAGATTACAAGGCGTTGCGCCTCTCCCTGGAGTTGTCTCTTGGCGCCGCCGTTTTAGGCCTTATTCCAGCGATTGATTCAGCTTCAATCGCTAAATTATCGCCGGCGTGGGCAATTGCTACTATGTGGGCAGTCATTCTGATTGGGTATGCTTTGATTGTTGCAAGCATGGTGGTGCTAGTAATGCGTAGGATTGAGAGATCTGATAAAGCAGCATTACTCTCAAGGAATTCTAGCGGTAACCCAAGCAAGGAGGAGCCGGTATGATAGAGGAAATCGTGAGGCTGGTGGACACGGCCCTTCGGGGCTATTATTGGTAGAGCTCTATGCCCGGAGAGTCGATTCCTACGCCTGATGGTGCAGGAGCAACAGGGGATCGGCTTCGTTCAAGACATGGTCGAGATCGTAACCCTCGCCATCGGCGATTTCTCGTTCACCCTGGGCGAGTCGGGTCAGGATTGCGCGTTCGGCTTCGATCTGCTGGTAGGCCTCGATACTGAAGAGAACGGCTTCGGGGCGCCCCTCATGCGTGATCACTGCCGGCTTCCGGGACTCCTTCACCTGGCGAAGAACCGAGGCAGCGTTCTGCGCCAAGACGCTAATCGGGATGAGTGTGTCGTCATAGGCCATGATGATCCCTAGTGTACTCCAACTCCAGCTAACGAGCGGCGGCGACGTAGGAGATCCCTGCAAACAAGAACAGGGACAAGGTCACCGCCGCGAAAAGAAACCCCAGGTTCGCGGCACGGTGCTTTTTTCGTACGTTTCCTGAGAGAACGTGTATCTCCCACGCCATGCTCTCAAGCTCGAATTCTTCGCTGACGTGCGACAGCGCGCTACGGAAGGTTTCCATCTCCAGGGCGGCGATAAGTTGAAAGAACCACATGACCTGGGGAGTGGCCCGCCCGGCGCCGGCTTTCTTCTTCTGTTGGAGGATCTCACGGAGATCCTCTCGCGAGTAAATGCGCGACCAGAGGCAGTAGATTGCGGCAAGGATCGAGGCTAGCAGCCCCACGACCATTGTGCACAAGAGCAGCCAGGTCCAGGGCGAGAAGAGAGCGATGATTTTTCTCAAATCTTCGGGTTTCGCGAAGATCCCAGACGCCAGAAAAGCCACGAATGCGCCGTCGATCCCCAACACGACCTGGGCTTTCGTATCCGCACTGTGATACCACCCGAGGACATCGTCGTAGAGACGGCGGGCGTACTCCGCGGATATTCCGGTCTTTTCCATGATCTCCTCCGCAGTTTTGGGGACCTCTGCTGACCTCACCGGCCAAGCACGACGAGCACTTCATTGCTCTTCAGCGCGACGATGACGAGGTCTCCCTTGCCGTCGTGATTCAGGTCGCCGATAGCGACCGCCTCCGCTCCGCTCGCGGGGATCGTCGTGGTCGCCTGGTAGCGCCCGTCTGGTCTGCGCGCGAGGACGGTGGCGGTGTCTCCTGACATGTTCGCCACCGCGATCTCCGGAATACCGTCTCCATTCAAATCGCCCACTGCGACGGCGACGGGCGTGCGCCCTGCCGCGAACGGCGAGCCCGCGAGCAGCCGGAAAGTGCCCTTTCCGTCGCCGAGGAGGACGCTGACGCCGTCCGCGGAGGGATCCTCGGGATGGCCGGAGAAGCCGCCAACGACGATGTCGAGCTTCCCGTCCCCATTCACGTCCGCGATCGCCTGGCAGAACGGTGAACGCCCCGCGGGGAACGGAGAACCCGGCACATTCGAGAAGCCGCCTTTTCCGTCTCCGAGGAGGACGCTCACGCTGTTCCCCTCGAAGTTCGTCGCCAGGAGATCCGGCTTGCCGTCACGATTGACGTCGGCGCTACGGAGCCGCTGATAGGGCATCCGGCCGACCGGAAAGCGGCGGCCAGGTGACGCGAAACCGCCCTTGCCGGTGGCGAAGTGGACCTCGACCGCGTTGTCACCCCAGCTCTCGACCGCGAAATCGAGCTTGCCGTCGCCGTTGAAATCGCCCGCGGCGATGCCGTGCGGGTGAGGCCGGCTCTCGACCGTGAAGGGAGAACCCGCGGCCGGGCGGAAACCACCCTTTCCGTCTCCCAGGAGCACGGTGACGCCGTGCGTGTCATGGTTCGGGAGAGCGAGGTCGAGCGTCCCGTTGCCGTCGAAATCGCCCACCGCGACGTCGTTCGGATTCTTCCCCGCGGGAAAAGGGGAGTCTGCGGCAGGCGCGAAGCCGCCCTTGCCGTCGCCGAGAAGCACCGTCACGTCATTGCTCCCGGTGTTCGCGACGACGAGATCGGGCTTCCCGTCGCGGTTGACGTCCGCGATGGCGACGCTCGCCGGAGCGGACCCGACCCGGAAGTGACGTGGCTCGCCAAGTCCGGGCGGCCGTGGGGCGGCCTCCAGGACGAGGAGAGTGCCAAGGAGAGCGGCTGGCGAGAGAAAGACGATCGCGGCTCCAAGGGGCCGATTCAGCATCGAGCTCCTCCTTTGGGTGTCCGTTCGCCGTTCACCCCACAACTTTACCACTGCCCGGGCGCTCCGGCTCTGGCAGAACGAACGCCTCCCGTGGTCTCAGAGCTGAGAGAGTGCAAGCAGATCTCTCATCTTCTGCGCAAGCTTCGGGTCGCTGTGCGCGAGGATGGGAAGATTCTTCTCCAGAGCGGCCGGCGAGATCCTCAGGACTGCCTTCGCTGCGGCTGATCTCAGAGATTCATCAGGGCTGGAAAAGAGCGCAACCAGGCTGGATATCTTGGACTTGGCGGGGGCGCCGATCCGTCCCAAAGCCTCTGCCGCGTCGCGCTGGATTTCCGGTGATTTCGACCGGAGGGCTTGCTCGATGGCGGTGAGGCCGGTGGGTGTTGCGGTCCTCAGCCAGCCCAGCCTACGGATCGCCACTTTCTTCTCGGCATCGGTTCCCACCCTTACGTTTCGCTGAAGGCTGGGCAAATAAGGGGTCAGCGTTGGACCCAGGGCTTCCAAGGCATGGGCGGCGTTGGAGACCACCGGCACATCCTCTGAGTTCGCTAGTTGGATGAGGCGGTCTACCGCTGAATAGCCCGTGGACGGGTCGACGATTCCGATCGCGCGCGCCAGGCGAACGCTGTCATAGGCTGTCTCTTCATTCAGCGCCGTGATCAGTAAAGGGACGGCATGTTCCGCGACCGCCTGCCTGTTGATGGGAGGACCGACGGCCTTGGGAAAAAGACGCACGGCCGCGAACAAGCCGGCCAGGGAAACGAGATCCGCCGGGTCTCTCGCCGCCTTCAAGAGCCGAGGCAGGAGGCTGCTGTCCTTCGTCCCAATGGCTCCTAGGGCGAACGCTGCGGCAGCCTTGACCTCCGGAGTGGGATCGTCTAGGGACCTGGCCAGTGCCGGCACGGCGCTGAAGGCTTGAGCGCCGATGAGCTCCAGAGCATGGGCAGCCTCGGTCCTGACGGTCACGTCCTTGTCGTTCAGGGCCCGCGTCAACGCTGGCACTGCCGGCGTCGCATACTTGTGCCACGCCTGGATCGTGGTCGTCGCTGTGAGCCGCTCGCGAGGCTCCGGGCTCGCGAGCTTCTTGATCGCCAGGGAGATGTACTGGCGAATCTCCTCCATCGTGACGTACTCACTGGCTCGAATGGGTAGCCCGGTTGCAAGGAGAGAAAATCCGGCCAGAATGAGCCAAGGCTTCATGTCGTGTTGCTCGTCTCGATGGGACCCGCCCAAGGGGTCTGGTCAATCCTTCTCGAGAATCAGATACAAAAAATCCTGAAGAAATCCCTCGTGGACTTCAGGAACTATCTTTCGCAGCAGGGAAAGATACCGATGCTCCTTGGAAAACATCCTTTTCACGCGTCTCAAGGTCCCCTTCTCTTTGGCCGCCATGGTCAGGCAGCTCCTGACTCTGAGCTCGCCGAGGGGTTTCATGGCAAGCTCGAATTCATGATAGCTGACCCCCCGGCCTCTCCTGAGGAAATGCAGCTTCGACTCGTCGGTGGGCGTTCGATACAGCTCCCGGTAATTGTAGCGGGGGCTGAACCGGGAGTATGCAAAGGCCAGATCATCCGGCAGCCACATGTGGAATGGCAGCAAAGACGTGTGGGAATCGTAGAACCAAAGCCGGTTGGGAGCCTCGATCACTACCCAGAAGCCGCCGCTGGAAAGCATGTTCCAGCTCGCCCTCATCGCCGAGATCCTCTCTTCAAGAGTCATATGCTCCAGGGAGGCATAGAAGATGATGAAGTCGAATCGGTGATCGGAAAACAGTGTGTCGGCCTGCGCCGCGTTGGCGCGCACGAAGCTGACGTCCAAGCCACAAGCCGAGCAGCGCTCGGCGGCCACCACCAGGGAGCCTTCGTCCGCGTCGAGCGCTGTGACCTTGGCGCCCTGCTCCGCCAAAGCTACCGTCGAACAACCGGTTCCGCATCCGATCTCCAGGATCGCGGAGCCCTGCAGAGGTCTGGCAGCGTCGAGCCACGGAACGATCATTTCGCGAGCCGTCTCGAGCCTGCCAAGAATGTGATTGTCCAGGTCGTCCCTCCCCCAATCCGTGGCGAGGTACCCTTCTGGGCAATCGGCGAAATAATGATCGCGAAGCGCGGCTGCGATCCGCTCGAGCTTGGATTGCTCGATTGCCCTGAAGCCCGCACGGAGATGGCCGGGTACCGGGGAGTTGAAAAGTCGCATGGTCACTGGCAATCCCTGGATGCCTCGGGCTGTTCCCAGGCCGTTGCCCGGGGAATCCATCTCGGCACGTGTTTTTTGAAGTCCCGGTACGCGTCGCCAAACCGCCTCTCCAGAAACGGCTCCTCGAGCAGAGGAATGTAGATCGCATTCAATGCGAAGAACTCGCCCGCCCACCTCAGCACCGCACTGGACCGCAGCACCAGCGCCTCGCCGAGGAGGAGCAACACCACGCCGCTGATCATCGGATTGCGAACGTACCGGTACACCCCCGCCACGACGAGGTGTCGCGGCGGGTCCCACGGCGCCAGCGTCCCGCGCCCCCGGGTCGCGAACTGCCAGACCGTCGTGCAGACCAGTCCCAACCCTGCCGCGATCACGCCGATTCCGGCGAGGATCGCCGCCGACCCCAGAGGAGTCGTGGCCGGCCACCCACCGGAGCCGGCCGGGCGCGAGGAGACGATGAAGTAAGGCACCACGAGCGTGACCGTCGTGGGCAACAGGAGAATCGAAAGGATCTGCCGTAGAGCCATCCGCATGAAATCCTCGTATAGGTCTGCCCGATCGCTCCGGTCTGCATAGAGCTCAGCGGCGGGCCGCCGCCGCTTGGGCTTCCAGCGGTGCAGGTGCCAGCCGATTTGGGGCGGAGACTCTTTGTCCTTGACAAGCCTCCCATCTTAGACCAGGATGAAGACGATCCTGTTGCAGACAGCGAAATCGTGCGACGCCCGATATGGACATGTCACATGTTCCGAAAGGAGAATACCATGAAAAAAGCTGTTCTCTTGAGCCTCCTCCTCGCATTGCTTGCGACTACCGTAGCCTTGGCATGCGACGTCTACCCGGACTCGCGGACTCGTTTCAGTGGTGGTGAAGGCTACTGTGCTGGGGGCGGTCCCGGGTGCTCTGAGTGCGTTACCTACGACCAAAGCGGAGACTGGCAGGCCTGCTACATGACCACGGGGGGCTCGATGATCTGCATCACTTCGAACGGCGGCAGAATCTATTATAATTGACGGACCATGACGTTTCCTCAGCGCCACGTCTTTCGCTGCGGCCTTCTCCTGCTGTTGCAGGCATGGTCGCTCGCCGGCTTTGCTGTTTCCTCCCCGCCTGCCTTGAAGATCGTGGTCGACTTCACGCTTCCCCTTTCCTACTGGAGGTCTCCTGAGGGGGTGCAACCACCGTTGCGGACTCTCGCTCCTGCCTATAGCGGCGACTTTCTCGCGCGTTCGGCGGACATTCGCTGGGACGATGACGGTCACGTGCTGGTGGCGGCCAGCCGGGATGGTACCTTCCGGCTGCCGGTGGATGCTCGCGGCCACTCCCCCTTGGAGCGGGTGTTAGGGCCGCTGCCGGGTTCGGGGGCGCTCGGGGCGCAGGTGCTCCTGGGGGCGTCCCGTGAATACCTGGTCGCTGCGGCACCCTTTCATCTGATGAGCTGGCTTCCACGGACCGTCTCGGGTCCCAAGCCTATTTCGACCGAAATGGATTTCGACACCCTCACCGATCTCGACGTCGCCGGCGACCGTCTGTTGGTGCTTGGGTTGCGGAGGCCCGGCAAGGGGAAGCTAGCCGCCGACGGGGCGATTGCCTGGACCGCCAAGCTCGGCAGGAAGCTCACGGACGTCCGGCCCGTTCATTTTTCCGTCTCCGGAGCCGGAGCTCACGACATGGACGCTTGCGCGGACATGCACATGGGCAAGGTCCGTTTCCTCTCGGGCGGCTCGTTCGTGATCGTTCCGGGAGCTGAGCCGGGAATCTTCCTTCACGATTCTTTAGGAAAGCTGATCAGAACCTGGCAGGCCGACGCCATCGGTTTCGACGCGGGTTGCCCGATCAGCGAGCAGGAGATGTACCGATATTCCGCGGACGTCATTTCCCGGTACCAGTGGCTCAACCAGCGGTCGGTCTTGGATGACGTTCTGCCCCTTCCCGGCGGCATCGGGTTTCTCGTCCGCATCCGTTCGCATGAGCTGACAAGCTGGCAGCTCAAGCTGCTGTCGCCGGAGGGGCAGGTAACGGTTTACGGCATCCCGGTCACGTCGCCGTCCCCGTACGCGCGCCTCGCCGGCGACGTCCGGGGAGACCGGATCGCCTTCCTCTTGGCTCTGGATACGCGCGAGACGCCGCCCGCGGGCTCGACTCACGTCTTCATCGCCGAGGCGCCAAGGCTTTCCGGCCCGCAGGCCGCCCAGACTGCGGCGGCGAAGCCCGGCCCGGCGAAGAAATCCCTACCTAAGAGGCCTCCCAAGCCGTGACGGTCCTCTCCTGGATGCTCCTTTCCGTCTACGTTTCTTTGGCGCAGGCGGAGCAGGGGGTGATCGTACAAGGGCCGCTGCAAATCGAGGCGGTGCCGGTTCTTTCGCTGGCGTCTTCGGATCGGCTCGCGAGCGCGGAGGCGGTGTGGGTCTGGTCGCCGTTCGAAGAGCCGCGGCGCTTGACTCCCGAGGAGCTCAAGAAACGAGATCGGCCGCGCTTTGGCGCCGGGCGAACCCTTCAGGTGCGCTGCCCCGGGGTAGGGGAGATGACGGCCGGAAGCCTGCGGCTGATCGCCGCTCCCATCGAGATGTGGAATGAAGTCCCTGAGTCGCTGCTGCCGGCCTGGCCTCTGCCGCGATCGGGCCGCTTGACGATCCCTGCCGATGCCGCGCGGAATTGGCGGCTGCGGATCGCGGGGGAAGGGGCTGGCTCGTTCTGGACGGATCTTCCGGCTGGTGCGGCGCAAGCCGTCCTCTCCGTGGTTCCGGCGTCCGGCTCGCACTTCGTGGTCGTGGGGGAAGGGGAACGAACCGTGGCGGGTTCGTCGGTGCGGATTCTCGAGAAGAACCTTGGACGCCTGGGGGGCGGCAAGGCCTGGGCCTACCTGATCGGCGACGAGAGAGGGCGGTTCGCCCTGCCTGGCCTTCCCGATCGCTCCGAGTTGGCCTGGCTCGCCAGCGCCCGAGAGCATCCCCCGAAGCGAGTTGTCAACACCCCCAGCCGCCTGGAGAAGATCGTGCTGGCCGATGGCGCCGCGGTCACCGGCAGGCTTGTCGATCCTGGTGGTCGCCCGCTCGCGGGCGTTTCGGCCCAGGTCGACGCCTGGGCAAGCTCCGAGGCACCGATTCCTTTGATCGTCCACACCAAAACCGATGCCAAAGGCCGGTTCGTGGCGAAAGCCGTGCCGCCGGGCAAGGCGATGTTGGTCGCGGTCAATAGCGGCTGGGCGCCGTTCCAGCGGGCGATCGAAGTTCCGCGCGAAGGGCTGGACGTTGGGGACGTGGCGCTCTCGCGCGGCGATTCGCTCGCGGTGCGGGTGGTGAACGACATGGAGGAGCCGGTGGCCGGAGCGGACATCCGTCCGGATCTCGGCGAAGCGGCCACGACGGGTCCGGACGGCTCCGCCATTCTCAACCATTTACCCGTGCGCACGATGGTTCGTATCGCCGCTACGGCGAAAGGGCACCTTCGCGCCGACAAAACGGTGGAAGTCCCGGCCAACGGTCCGCTCGAGCTCCAGCTCCAACGCACCTTCGCCGTGAGGGGCCGTTTCGTCGGGGAGGACGGCGCGCCGTTTGCGGACGCCGCGGTGAAAATGACGCGGGGGAGAAGCTTCGACAGCGCCTCTCTCGATGCGGACGGGAGCTTCTCCTTGTCCCTGCGGCCGGCCCAGGAGTACACCCTGACCTTCACCTCGCCGCAGTCGGCCTCTCTGGAGGTTTCCGTTCCGGAGGGCAGCCCTGGCGAAGAGCGGGACCTCGGCGAGCTGCGGGCCCCCGCGGCGGCCTCGATCGTGGGCCGCTTGGTGGACGGAGCCACGGGAGATCCGGTCTCCGGAGGCCGGATCTGGTGCCCACGGCCTTCTCCCCAGGGTCCGGTCCTTGCCTGGATGAACCGCGACCTCCTCGATACCACCTCCGGACCGGACGGCACTTTCCGCCTGCGAGGCGTGCCTTTCGGTCTGGTGAGCCTGCGAATCGAGGCCTCCGGCTTTGCCCGCACGCACCGTGGCGCCGACGTTTCAAGGGAGGGCAGTGCGGATCTCGGGGACGTTCCGCTCTCGCGCGGTACCACCCTCGTCGTGGCCGCGGGTCCCAAGGGGGAAGGCGCCGTCGTGGCGGTGGATCCAGGGAGCGAAGGATTGCCTTTCGATCGCCTCACGGCGCCGGTTTTCGAGGGTATCGGCCGCGTCGAGCAGGTTCCGGCCGGCGCCGCCCGGGTCGAGGTGATGCGGGGCTCCTCGATCCTTTGCGAGACACTGGTTCAGGTCCCGGCGGCGGGGGAGTTGCCAGTCGAGTGCTCGGCCGAAGGAATGGCCGTGCATGGCGTCGTAACGATGGGTGGCCGGCCTGCGGGGGCCGGAGTTCTCGTCTGGGAGACCGCGGCCGGGCCCTATCCGGACGGCATCATGACTTTCAAGACGGCGTCCGGGCTCACCCAACAGCAGGTCTTCACGGCCAACACACCGCAGGTGGACGTGACTGTCGAACCCGGGGGACTCTTTGCCACTCGCGAGCTCCGGGCGGGAAAGTGGCAGGTAACGTTCCAACCCGACGGTGGCGGCTCCACCCAGGCTCTGGAAGTGGCGCTGTCCGAAGCGAAAGAGCAGACTCTCGCGCTTCCCTATCCGGGCTTTTCCGTTTCTGGAACCGTCGTCGACGCGGAAGGGAAGGCCGTCGAGGAGGCGCGGGTTCGCGAGACGGAAGGAGGGGCGACTGTCTTGTCGGCGAAAGACGGTTTCTTCCGCTTCGACGGTTTGCGGGCGAAGACGTACTTCTTCAGCGCCACTAAAGAGGGAACGGCGAGCGAGCCCGTGGAGCTCGCCGTCGGCGAGGGGGGGCCGAAAGAGCCGCTCGTCCTCGTTCTTCGCCCCGAGACTCGGCGGCCGGCGCTGGAAGTCAGCGTGGCCGACGAGCGCGGCGCTCCAGCGCCTGGAGCCTTCGTTTTCGTCGAGCTTCCCGGCCGGAGCTTGCGCGTCCTGACCGCCGATTCCTCAGGCGTCGCGAAGCTCCTTCTCGATCCTCCCTATCCTGCAACGGTCCGTGCCGCTGCCCGCATCGGTGGTGGGTGGGCCCTCGGGGCCTGGCAACCCGTCGATCGAGACAGGAATGGACTGACGCTTTCACCAGGCCCTACGGGCACGCTGGGTGTCTCAGCCGGCAAGTCCGAGGGCCTTCTTCAGATCTCGGCTCCCGGCGGCTGGAACCTGACGTTCCTCCTCAGCACCTTGGGAGCTCCGCCCTTTCTGAAACGGGGCGTGGCGCTGGAAATCGGGGGCCTACCAGTGGGCACCTACCAACTGAACGCCGGTGAAAGGGCGGCTAGCGTCACGGTGCGGGAAGGCGAGCGCGTGGAAGTTGGGTGGGGGGAGAGGTGAAGGGTCCCTCGGAAGGGAAACGCCCCGCGGGGAGCTCGTCTTTGGGAGCTGCAACACGCTTCTATCCATCGTCGAGAGCCGGGTGCCGGTTTGCAACAAACCTCCCGGAGAGGGGCTCGACGCCGTGTTCAGGGCCGAAACGGCGGAGCGTTGCCACAGATCCAGAAATTCTGCCACAAAATGCGCCGTTTGTGGCAGAATTTCTGGATGTTGCCACAAACGAGACAATAAAGCAACAAATTTGGCAATCTTGCCACAAACTGCTGAATGTTGCCACGAATGCCGTGATTTGTGGCAGAATTCAGAGGTTTGTAGCAAAATTACCCAACGTTGCTACAAATGAGTGAACATTGCTACAAACCTGGCCATTACGCCACAAACGTCCGAACGTTACCACGAACGGCGAGGCGTTGCCACAAACGCGGAAGCGTTGCTACAAATCTCGGCGCGCCCAGGGCAATCCGGACGCTGACGTCGTGATCGTCCTCGGTCTTCCCCCATCCGTGGCACTGTAAGGAGGAAGAGGCCGCCGCCCGCCGCATGGTGAGGCGGGGACGGGGCGGCTTCGCAAGGAGACCTTCATGGCTCGACACGTTGGGTTGCGCATCTGCGTCCTCCTCCTTCTCCTGATCCCCCTGGCTTCGCCGGCGGGTGCCGTGGACAAGCCGGCCGCGAAACCTCGGGACGGCGGGTTCACCGCCTTCATCTGGCACGCCGTCGCCGAGATCCGGAAGGCATTTCTTCCCGATGCCACCGGCAAAGGCGATTCTCGCGGCGGCATGGATCCAGACGGCCTTACGGTCAGCCCTCCCGGAGGGGACTCGCGCGGCACCATGGACCCGGACGGCCGGAATTAGCCATTCACCTCTTTCTTCTCGAAATGCCGCCGGTATCGTTCCGGCGGTTTTGTCGTCCCCTTCAGCGTCTCCTGTATGCTAGAGTACGCGCAAGGAGAAGACAAGGGGGAGGATTCATGAACGAATGGCACGTGGAGAGAGAACTGCTGGGCCGGTTCCTTCGCGCCGAGGCGACGCGGGAGGAGGCGCGGCGGGTGGTACAGCATCTTTTGAGCGGGTGTCCGCAGTGCCTGGAAAGCGCCCGGCAAGCCAGCTCCCAGGGAGCGGTAGCGCAGGAGCCGAACGCCCATGACGAGGTCTTCCAGCGAGCCCTGAGGTTCGGCGCCGAGCAAGAGCAGCGGCTGGCGGTGGAGAAGCTGCGGGGGTGGGGGCAGTGGGCAGCTCTGGCACCGCTTCAGCCGCAGGTGCGGTTCGCGGTGGTGGAGAACGACGTGCGCTTCCAGAATTGGGGGCTCTACGTGCGGTTGCTGGAGGCGAGCCGGTTGTACATGCGCACGGAGCCGGCGGAGGCCGTCGATGTCGTTCGTCTCGCGATCGTGGTCGCCGAGCACCTCGATGCGGCCGTGGTGGGAGCAAAGCGGATCGCGGACCTGCGGGCCGCGGCGTGGGCCGCCCTTGGGAACGTGAAACGCCTGGCTTCCGACTTCGAGGGCTCGCGCCGGGCGTTCAACGAGGCGTGGAGGATCTCCGAGGAGGGCACGGGCGAGCCGGTGGAGGCGGCCCACATCCTGAGCCTGGAAGCGGCGTACATTCGGGACATGGGGGAGTTCGAGACGGCGGAGGCTGCGCTCGAAGAGGCTTTGGAGCTGTATGAACGAGTGGGAGATCCCCATCAGCAGGGGCGGACGCTCCTCAAGATGGGAAACGCGATCGGCTATGGCAACCCTGAGCGGGCGCTGTCGCACATCCAGCGGGGGCTCGCCCTGATCGACCCGGCCCGGGAGCCCCGGCTCGACCTGTGCGCCCAGCACGACCTCGCCTGGTTCCTGAACGACAGCGGCCGGCCGGAAGAGGCTCTCGCCGTGCTTGAGCGGGCCCGGCCTCTTTACAATCAGTTTCCGGATGAGTGGACCCAGCTTCGTCTCCACTGGCTGGAAGGGCGGATCGCCCGCAACCTCGGCGACCTCGCCGAGGCCGAAGACATTTACAAGCAGCTTTGGGAAGAGTTTCAGGCGCGGGACCTGCATCACGAGCTCGTCCTCCTCTCCATCGACCTCGCCGAGCTGCTGGTGCTCAAGGGCGAGCCGGAGCGGGCTGCCGGGCTCGTCGAGCAGTGCTACCCCATCCTGAAGACCTGGGGCCTCCACAACGACGCGCTCGCGGCGTGGCTGGTGTTCCGGGATGCGCTCGCGAGCCGCCAGGTGGGCTCGGTGTTCTCTCGCATGCGGGACTACTTCCGCCGCCACTGGGTGAAGCCGGCGGCGCTCGGGTAGGGAGCGCGGATGGTGGCCCGCGGAAGCGCCAGAGAGGTGTGGCCAGCTCCCTCTTGTCGTGGCAAGAGGGAGCGATTCGAGCCTACTGCACCGGCGACGTGAAGGTGGGGGACGTCACGCGGTGGCCGTCGGGGAATACGGCTTCCACCTGCCAGAGGATCTTGGCGCCGGCCGGCAGGGTGGTGAGGGCGGCCGGGGGCAGGGGGTAGGCGGCGGCGGTCTGCCCGTGGATGGTGGCGAGCTGGCGCAGGTCCTCGGTGCTCACGCTGACGTCGTACGAGGCAGCGCCGGGCACGGGGGACCAGCGCAGGACGGCGCCCTGGCGAGGCAGGGCCTGAGCCGCGGGAAGGAGCGAGCGGATTTCGGGCTGCTGGGTCTCGCGGTAGGTGGGCTGATTCGGCACCATGGCCCCGCGATAGACGCCGACGCCGACGAGGAGCCCGGCGGCCAGGGCGGCGGCTGCGGCCAGCGGGCGCCAGTTTCCGAAGCGCCCGACGAGGAGCTTGCCGGGCGTCTTCTCCTCGCGAGCCGCGGCTTGGCAGTTGACCTCCACGGCCAGGCGCCAGTCCTCGGCGCAGGCCTCGCAGCGGGCGGTGTGGTCCAAAACCTCGCGCAGTGCGTCAGGGGGGAGCTCGCCTCGTACAGCGGCCCAGATCGTCTCCGGTGAAGGGCAGTCTTCGTAGGCCGGTGCGGCCACCGCCGGAGCGGTAAACGCCGCGCGCAGGTTCGCGAGCTGCTGGCTATCCTCGCTCATCGTTGCACCTCTCTTGTCTCCTGCTACTTCCCATCCGAAATTAAAGTACTTCAAGAGATAACTCTTGCCGCCCGATGGCAGCCCGACTGGGGCATGTTGAGCGGCTTGCAAGGAAAGAACGCTCGCGGCGGGCTTTTTCCCTCACCTGGAACAAAGCTCGCTTCCCAGGTGAGGGGATGGCGCCTCGAGCTTCGTTGCTCTCCTTCGCTAGAGGCCTTTGATGGCATGGAGTCTTTCAGCCGCCCGGGACCGTCCGGGTGGCCTTTTTCAATTGCGGATCCCCTTCTCGCCAAGGCAGGTGCGGAGGTCGGACATGCCGCGGTAGACGAGGTTCTCGGCCTTCTTGCCCGTCCAGCCCAGGAGCTTGCCGATCTCCGGCACGCTGTGCCCCTGGAGGTTGAGGGTGACGGCATGGCGCCGGGGCGGCACCATGCGCCCCAGGCAGTCGCGGATGGCCTGACCCACCTCGCGGCTGGCCGAGGCGCGCTCGGGGTCCGGCGCCGGCGCCGCGGGATCGAAGACGACCCCCTCTTCCTCGTCGCTCCCCCCTTCGAGGGAGACTTCCTGGCGCCGGCGCAGGCGCCGGATTTCGTCGATCATGGCGCTGTAGGCCGCCCGCCGCAGGTAGAAGGAGGTGAACTCGGCGGTCCCTTCCTTCCTCTTCTGGATCTCCATCACCCGCATGAGGGCGACCTGGACGAGGTCGTCCGCCTTGTCCGCCATCCAGCGCGGGCAGACGCGGTCCACTGCGCGCACCAGGTCGCGATGGAGCTGGGCGAAGTCCATGGAGATGACTGAAGCCTGTTTTGGGGGATCCGATATCACCGTGTCGCTCCGCCTTGAACGGCGCATAGCCTACTACGACGGCGGCGCGAGAGGTCGCCGCCAGGTGAGAAGACCTGGCGGCGGCAGGGGAGGGGAGCTGCTAGCAGGCGCAGGTGTAGCAGGAGATGGATTCGTTGCAGTCGCAGATCGTGGGGTGGTTGGTGACGAACCGGCCGCCGGCGACGTTGACCAGGTCGGTGTTCTTCAGGTTGGCGGTATTGAGGTTGCGGAGGGTCTCACGGTTGACGACGAGCTTGCGCTTCATGGAGTTAACTTCCTATTGCTGGATGCCCGAGGCATCCGGACGGCACGGACGGGCTCATCCCATCCGGCTCATGGGATAGGACGACCGCGGAGGGCGGTGGTATTAGACGAGGCGAGGGAGAACAGCAACAAGGGACAACAAGGACAGCAGGGACAACAAGGACGAACAGCAAGCCCCAGCCGGGTTCCTCTCTCCCGGGGAGGGGGTGGCCGGGTATAGGCGCTAACTTAGCGGGGAGCGCCCCCACCCAAGACCCTCATCACCCCGGCCCTCTTCTCCCGCCCCCCTCCCAGCCCCCCTCACCGGGAGAAGAGGGAGCCCCCACCCAACAGCAAGACCGGTTCGGCCAGGGACCCCTCTCCCGGGGAGGGGGATGGGGTGGTCGGGAGAGGGGCAGGGGTGAGGGTCTTGGGTGGGGGTGCTCCCCGCAAAGTTAGCGCCTATGGGGTGGCCGGGTGAGGGGCTTGGCTGGGGGCGCTTTCCGCGCAGGCCCGCTCTACGTCCGTGCCGGGGTGGCCTGCGTCGCCAGCACCCGCCGGCCGAGGCTCATGCGGACGATCTTCTCCAGTTGCTCCGAAGGCTTGAGCGGGTCCGGTCCGTGCATCATTCCGCCGAGGTTGCGGATGACCTGGACCGGCGTGACGATCAGGCCCCAGGGGAAGCCCCACCAGCCCGCCACCAGGCAGATCGCCAGATTCGAGACCTGGTGCTTGACACCGCACGCCCGGCAGGAGAGCCGTGGGAGGCTCTTCCACTGGGTGATCAGCACGGCGGACCATACCTGGTGAGCCGTGTGGACGTCGACCGGGCCCTGCCCCTTGCACACCGGGCAGAGACCCTGGTGGACCTCCCATACCTGCCGGTGCACCGACTCCGGAGCGAGTTGGGAGGAGACCTGGATCAATTGCCAGGACTGGTGGCATCTGGCGTTGCAGAACCGCTTGTCGCCGGCCTTGGTGCCGCCGAAGAGGATCATCGAGCCGCAGTAGTCACACTTCGCCATGGCGATCGCCTCCGCCCCCGTGCGGGAGCCGTCAGACTGTCCTTACCCTATGGGCTGCGGGTAAGTGTACGCCAGCGGCGAAACGTTTCGTGTCTTCACCCCTTTCATCAGCCGCATCGCATTGCCGCCCAGCACCAGCGCCTCCTGATCCGCCGGCAGGCGCAGCAGGCGGACCTTCTGGAGCTCCAGTCCGGGGTGGAGCCAGGGGCCGTCAGTGCCGAAGAGGAGCTTGTGGGCGCCGGCCCGGCGAATGGCTTCGACAAGGTAGTCGAAGCGGCGCACTCCAGAAGTGTCCGCGTAGACGTTGGGATAGCGGACCAGGAGGTCCACCGTCTGCTGCTGGGCGCGCCAGTCATCCCAGAAGCTCCCCATATGGGCCACGACGAAGGACACGTCGGGATACTGCGGGGCCAGCATGTGGAGGACGTGGGGCTTTCCCGTGACGTCGACCAGGATGGGGATGCGGTGCGCGCGGGCCGCTTCGCAGACTTCGCGGGTGGGCAGGGCCTCGGAGCCGTGGACCTTGATCCCCCGGAACCCCCACTCGCGCACTGCCCGGCTCACCAGGGCGCCGATGCGGCCCGCGTCGCGCCGGGCGTGGACGAAGGCGAAACCGATCAGGCGCCCGGGATGGGCGGCCACGATCTTCGCCAGCTCGGCATTGGCGCGGCTGTAGTCGCTGTGAAAACAGGGGAGGACGACGGTGCGGCCGATTCCCGCCGCCTGCGCTCGCTTCAGGTACTTGTCGAGCGGCGCGTCGGTGAAGGGCGGTCCAGACATGGCGTCGCCGCGCCCCGCATGGCAGTGGAAGTCGATGATCATGCATTCTCCTTGGACCCGGTCACGCCCGCACGGTGGCAGCCGGTGCCCGCCGCATCGTCCTCCGCGGGAGGGCCGCGCACTCCTCCAGGAAGGCGAGGCAGGTGGCGATTCCCCTTGCGAAGGTGGGGAGGTGAAGACGCTCGTTGGGGGCGTGGATCTGGCTGTCCGGCAGGGCGAAGCCCAGGAGCGCCGTTTCCAGGCCGAGTATTTCCTGCAAGGTGCTGACGATGGGGATGCTGCCACCCGAGCGGAGGAAGACCGGCGCGGCCCCGAACCCCCGCTGGTAGGCGCGCGCCGCCGCCCGCATTACGGGATGGCGCCGGTCGAGCACGGCCGGCCGGGCGCGGGCCTGGGTGGTGAGCTCGAAGCGCACGGTGGGCGGCGCGGCCCGGGCCACGTGGCGCCGTACCAGGAGGTCGATCTCGCGCGGGTCCTGCTCCGGCACCAAGCGGAAGTTGAGCTTCGCCGAGGCCCGCGAGGGGATCACCGCCTTGCTCCCCTCGCCCTGGTAGCCGGCGGTCAAGCCGGTGACGGCGAGCGAGGGGCGGACGGTCGTCCTTTCGTGGAGCGACCAGCCGGGCTCCCCCCAGCCGAGGGGGGCTCCGGCATCGGCGAGGATCTTCGCATCGGGCGGCCCTACCTTTTTCATAGAGGCGCGTTCGTCCGGCCCGGGGAGGAGTACCCGGTCGTAGAAGCCGGGGATGGAGACTCGCCCCTGGGCGTCGTGGAGACCGGCGACGATCTCACAGAGCACTTGGGCCGGGTTGTGGATCGCTCCGCCGAAGGTGCCGGAGTGGAGGTCCTGGCGCGGGCCACAGACCGTGAGCTCCTGGGAGAGGCCGCCGCGCAGCGAATAGGTGAGGGCCGGCCGCTCCGGCCCCAGCATACGGGTGTCGGACATCACGGCCGCGTCGGCCGTCAGTGCCCGGCGGTGGCGTTCGAGGAACGGCTTGAGATTGGGGCTGCCGATCTCCTCCTCTCCCTCGAACAGGCATTTGACGTTGACCGGCAAGCGATGGGTTTTCCGGAGGAGGGATTCGAGCGCCTTGACGTGGCAGAAGAGCTGCCCCTTGTCGTCCGTGGCGCCGCGGCCGTAGAGGTGGGGGCCGCGAACGGTGGGCTCGAATGGCGGCGTCGTCCATTCCCGCAAAGGATCGGGCGGCTGCACGTCATAGTGGCCGTAGATCAGCACCGTGGGCTTCCCCGGCGCGCCCCGCCACTCGGCGTAGACGATGGGATGGCGAGGCGTGGGGATCACCTGGACCCCCGCCATCCCGATCCCCTGGAGATGGGCCGCCAGCCACGCCGCGCATTTCCGCACGTCGCCCGCCCGGGCCGATTGCGCGCTCACCGAGGGGAAGCGGATGAATTGCTTCAGCTCGGCGAGAAAGCATGCCTGGTGGGTACGGGCGTAGAGCAGGGACTCCAGGGACAGCAGGGACTTCAGGGACGAAAAAGATCTGAGATCGGTGCGCTCTTTCATGTCCCTGGTATCCCTGCTGTCCCTGGAGTCCCTGTCCCTGGTTGTTCCACCTCAATACTCCGCCGCGCTCCGGCTCCCGCCTGCCGCCGCCCGCGGCCGGTTCGCCGCGCCGGAAACCAGCCGTGGCCGGTCCCACGGCAGCACGCGGGCGCTGCCGTCCGGATTGCGCTGGGCGAGCCCGAGAGCCTGGGCGCTGGTGAGCCACTCTTCGGCGTACTCGGCGACTTCCAGCAGCAGGGCCTCGAACTGCGGCCGCGAGGTCTGCAGGATGTGCGGCTGGGCGAGCCAGCGCAGCACTTCGCGGCCGGTGACGCCCATGCGCTGCCGCGGCGAGGTGGTGAGGCGCTCGTTGAAGTGGCGCACGAGCACGTCTTCCACCACGTCCCACGCCGTGTCGGCGCCGAACAGGCGCTTGACGTCGTCGGCGTTGAGGATCTTGAACGCCTCGTCGAGGAGCTGCATCACCTCGACGCGCAGCACGTTCAGGTTGCCGAAGGAGGTGAACTTCATGTTGTTGCGCAGGTCGAGCCCGGCGCGGCGGACGATGGCGATGGAGCCGAAGCTCGGATCGTAGGCCCGCTCACGGATCACGTCGGAAATCCGCTTGTCGCGCCAGAAGAGGGTAATCTGATTGATCAGATGGCTGAACAGGCCGTGGAAGTCCGTGTTCGGCCGCGACGCCGCGGGCACCTGGGCGTTGCCGTAGCCAAGCACGCGGCGGTAGGAAACGTGGCGGTCGCGCCGGGTGTAGCGCAGCACCTCGCGCCGGTCGAACTGGTAGAGGGCGTAGGCGCCTTCGCCGGTTGAGAGGCGCACGGCGCCGCCGCGGAACAGCTCCTGGAGCTTCTGCACGACGCGGAAGACGCCGATCTTCTCGTGCTGATAAATGTAGTAAAGATCGCCCACCGCCAGGATGCGCTCGGAGGTGACGGTCTCGTCGTAGGGCTGGACGCCCTGGGGGAGGCGGTTGACGCCTAAATCGGTGGCGGCTTCGGGGCCGACGCCCACCAACTTGGCGAGGCCGCGATCAGGGGGCACGGGCGCCTTGGCGTCCTCGGCTTCGGCGGAGGACAGCAGGTCGTCGATCTGCTTGACCAATACGTCGGCGAGCTGCGGGTTTTGCACCAGGCTCGACGACAGCCGGCCCGTCACCGTCTCCCGCAGGGCGGCAATGCGGTCGTAGAGACTCTGGGTTTCGTCTTGGGTGGCCATCGGTTATCTCCTATCTCTTCGTTGGCGCGAGAAATCGTTCTCAGGCTCCCAGCCCCAGGCTGTCGGAAACCGGAAACTGATCGATCAGGCTGGACGTCTCGTTCAGGTGGTCGGCGAGCTCCGCCAGGGCGTTCTGCACCCGGGCGGTCCGGTAGCCCTTGGGCAGGTTCGGGGCTGTCTGGAAGGGGAGCAGGGCATTCCTGGCCAAAAACGCCAGCCGCTGCACCGTCGGCTGGAAGGAGATGACCCCCTGCTTGCCGCCATCCTTGAGGAGCTGCGGCCCTTCGTTCGAGGCGACCTGATCGATCCAGCCGAGGAGCTCGGAGACGAAGAGGGACGACGGTCCCGTATCGCCGGTGAAGGGCGGGAAGGTGAGCTCCACCACCTGCCGCTCCTCCTTGCCGACGAAGACGGAATCCATTGCCATGTAGACCTCCCGCACGGACTCGGCGACCACGGAGAGCGAACGCTCCACGAGGACGAGTTGGGTGCCGAGGAACGGCTCGGAGCCGCTGCCGCGGGTGAAGAAGGGGCGTTGCGTGAGCCAGCTTTGTTGGAGACCGAGCGTGTAATCGACGATGATGAGGAAGTTGGTCAGATCCTGCTCCTCGTCGATGGTGTTGACGTGCTTGCGCCGCAGGCCGAACACGGTCGCGAGCTGATCGAACTGACCTTTCACCAGCTCCGGATTGGGATTGAAGGTCGCGGCGCTGCCGAAGCCGGTGAGCTGGCGGAACAGGTCGTCGACCCGCAACACACGGGGGCCGCCCTCGAGGCCGAACTCGTTGACCAACTCGGTCAGCCCTGAGCTGACGATGGCGCGCATGGCTTCGACGTTCTGCGGGTCGGCGTCGGCGAGCAACGGATAGAGACCTGCGAGCAGCGGCATGATCTGGTCGAGAGCCACCTTGGCCCGGGTGTAGATGCTGGCTTGCGCGCCGGTGAGAGCGCCGAGGCCCGACTGCACGGCGGCGTAGGAGCGGGGAGTCCAGGTGAACTCGGTGTGCCCCTGCGTCTGCGTCAGCGTGAAGGACTGATTGAGGGCCGCCACGAACCCCTTGGCATCGCCGTTGAAGCCGGCGGACCGCCAGTTGAGGACCGAGCGCAGGGCGTCCTGGACGGTCTGGCCGAGGTCGGTGGAGCTCGGCGGCGCCGGGGAACCCCAGGAGCCGCCTCCCATCGACGCGCTTTCGGTGATCAGCGGGTAGGGGATGTCGATAGTGGTTTCACCGCCGCCGAAGCCGGAGGGCGGGCCTGGACGATGATGAGAACGGCGCCTGATGTTCACGGCGACGTCGCTGTTGACCACGACCTCCTCCAAAAATTCGTCCCTGTATGCCACCCGGTAGATTCCGGCTGCGTCGAGCTTGACGACAGTTACTCCGTCCGCGCCCGTGCTGTAGGTTTTGATCAGATTGCCGTCCTTGGTCAGGACATCCACGGGAGTGAAGGGCAAAGGCTCTCCATCGGAGTCGAAAGTCCTGATTGTTATGGTGTGTGTGTCTTTCGCCAGCACGAAGGGCTGCGCGGGCACAGGGCTCCCGACCTTGGTGTGAACCTTCTGCGAGAACGAATCGGGAACCCAGTGCTCCTTCTCACGGAGGATCTTGGTGTCGACCAGCTCCAGCAGATGGAGCCCGGGGGGGACGCCGTTGAACAGGTAGCCGCCGTCCGGGCCGGTCTTCGTGGTCTGCATCACATTTCCGGTGAGCGACTTGAGCACCACCTGAATGCCTTCCCAGGCCTCCCGGCCGTCCTCTAAGAGAACGGCGCCGACGATCCTGCAGAGGGCCTTGTGGAATCGCAGAACGAGAGGCTCAGGAGGATACTCGGAGCCGACGACGACGGCGACTCCCTGCTGCGTGGGATCCTCGAGCTCGACGGGCGACCCCTTATAGGGAGGCGGTGGTGTGATGTCGAGGATATAGACGCCCGGCGGCAGATCGCCGAAGAAAACTCTGCGGCCCGAGGTGACCGTGGTGCCCGCGAGCGTGCCGGAGCTCTTGCTGAGAAGGGCGATACCCACCCCGGGCAGAGGGATGCTCTCACCGTCGTCGGACGCTAGCACGGCCTCGACGGCCAGGCCGGACGAACCGGAGACGTAGGCCATGGGGACCATGGCCTGTTTTCCGGAGGCGAGCGCCGCGAGCTGATAGTCGCCGTCCGCGGGCGTCAGGAGCATGCCCTCGATCTGGACTCCTCTCGCGGGGCGTACAGCGACCCAGCCAGTGTGGTTGAGCGTCAGGCATGCGGTGCCGTCGTCGCCGGTCTTGTCGCAGGCCACGATCTCGCCGCCGACGAGGACGTCGAAGCGGAGGTTCTTGATTGGAATCTGGCCTTCGGGGTCGCCACACCGCTTGGCGTCGTAGAAAGCTTGGACGCAGAGGGTCGCCTTCTCGGGCTCCAGATAGACGTGGAGCACGGCGTCCTCCTTCTCGGTCAACGTCAACGGCTCCTGCTTCGGCTCGGACCCGTACCCATGGTAGGGCGCCACCTCCACCTCGTAGTCGCCGGGCAGGAGGTCGTTGCAGCGAGCCTTACCCTGCTGATTCGTCTTCAGAGACTGGTGGAAGCCCTGCCCTCTCACGTCCACATGGGCCTTGTGGATCGGATCGCCGGTGACCTCGTTCGACACCACGACAGTGAGCGAGCAGGAGCCGCCGGGGTCCTCAGCCTTCAAGGCAGCGGATGCCGCGGGCGTCTGTCCATAGCCGGACGGAGCGGCTGCCTTGGGAGTCGTATAGGTTTCCGCCGGAGCCGGAGGTGGAGTGTTGTACGTTCCTGCCGCCCGGGTTTTTGGGGGCGTCGCGTAGGTCGCCGCCGGCGCCTTCTTGTCCTTGCCTGGGTCCTTCTCCGAATATCGAGCCATGTCGTCCTCCTGGTTTCCGTGTCCTGAAGTTGTGCTCATCCCACGCGCCGGACTCTCGGAGCCGCCGTCTCCCGCTCCGGGGAGGCCCGCTCCTTCCTGTCTTCCACCGGGGAGAGCGTGAACTGCTGCCCGACGCTGGTGGCGCGCACGGAGACCGCGCCCGCGCCGGCCAGCTCGGAGACTTCTTTCCAGCCTTCGAGGACGGCGCCACCCGCCGCGAGGAGGGTGGCCTGGCACTGATCGAGCGCCTTGCCGACGCTCGCCGACCAGAGGCTCCACGCCCGTCCCCGCTCGCGCCCCAGGTCGCGGATCTCGCCCAGGCGCTCGTAGGAGAGGAGGTCCGCGGCGAAACGCTGGGCGACCTGGTGCAGCCGCTCGTGACAGGTGAGGAGCGCGCTCTGCACGGCGTCGAGGTCGCGCGGCCGGCCGGAGTGGCGAAGGGCCTCGGCGCCGGCCTCGGCCGCTTCTTCGAGCCAGCCCAGAAGGTCGGTCGCCGCATCCCCCAACTGATCCACCAGCAGCGGGGCGCCACGCCGCGGGCTGTCCTCCTGAAGGGCGACCCGCAGGTCGGTAAAGGCTTCGCGCACCCCTTTCAGGCGGTCGTCCAGCGCGAGGAAAGTCGCCTCCAGAGCCACGGGCTTATCTCCTCTCCAGTTGCGCGTAGAAGTTGCGGGTGATCACACCCGGCCGCGCCAGCCCGTGATCGAGGGCGAAGCGGGCGGCGCCGATCATGAAACGCTCGGGCAGGATCCCGGGATCGATCCCCGCAGAGAGACGGCGGGCGGCCTCTTCGATCATCCTCTGCTCCTTGGGCTGGAAGCGGATGACCTGCGCCAGGCTCTTGCCGCCGAGCGAGGGGTAGGGCTGGAAGCAGATGGTGTCCACCACCAGGGCCACGGCGCGGGGCCAGGTGCTCATCACCGCTGCCGGTATGTTGCCCCCCCGCGGATCCGGGTAGAGGCGGCTCCAAGCCCGCCCGTAGCTTTCGGCCTCGGTGGGGAAGCCCATGCGGCGCAACAGCTCGACGGAGAGGAAGGTGCGCAGATAGGGCACCGGGTGCGGCGCCCGCGGCGAATAGGCCACCACGGTCGACGGCCCGCGCCCCACCACGTCCATCAGCGAGCCCACCACGGCCGGGCCGCCGAGGAGGAGGCCGCCCAGGTCAGCGAAGATCTCCCGGTTCCACCGCGTCCACACGGCGGCCACGGAGCGGCCGAGGCCCGCTGCGAGCAGCCGGCGCGCGATGGCGCGGGGAACGGCGCGGGCGAGCCCCAGGTCGTTCTGCAGGTTGTGGCACACCTCGTGGAGCACGGCCCCCAGGGTCCAGGGGTTGACCATGCGGTGGTAGGGGAGCTGGATCAGCGGGAACGGATTGAGCTGCCGGCCCAACCGCTTCAAGGGGATGCCGCGGCGGAAGGTGGCCGGGGAAAAACCCGTCCGCATGTAGGAGAAGGGGGCCGGCGCGGGGATGGAGCGGGCTGCCCCAAGCCCCAGGTAGGCGGTTTGATAGCAGTCCTGGGCGATGCGGTCGCACCCCAGCAGCCAGACGCCGAAGCGGGACTGGCGCTGGCCGAAGAGCTCGAAGTAGAAGTCCCAGATCTGCTCGATGGCTCGCACCCGGTCGTGCGCCCGTTCTTTGTGGCGGAGCACTTCCTGGAGGCGGGGCGTGGTGGATTCCGCCAGGGCGCCCTCGACGGCGCTCTTGACCTTGCGGGTCTTGCGGAACAGGTCCCGGCGCAAGGTCGAGAGAAGGACGTTGGCGGCCTGGACGTGCCCCTCGGAAGGGATCTCCGGGCCGTCCCCGAACTCCTCGCGGCGGAACGGGCGCAAGGCGGCGGCATGACGCAGGACGTTGAGGGATTGCGCCCGTAGCCAGGGGCGCAGGACCGGGGCGGTCGCTTCGGCCCCCCCCGCGCCCGCCGGCGGCGTGGCCGTCGCCGGCGGGTCGGTGGCGTTCCGTTCCAGGGTTTCGAGGATCATGGGGTCTCCTCTTCAACGCGCTCCGTTGACGGCTTGGCGGCAGGCCGTGCAGAGATGGGCTGCCGGGCGGGCGGCTCCTGAGGCGAGAGCCCGCGCGGCGGGGGCCGGCAAAGCGGCCGCGGGGCCGGTGGCCGAGGCCACGGGACCGGCGGACCGGTGGTAGGTGCGGTCGAGCGCCCGTGAGCGCCGGTAGGCCTGAGCGCATTGCGCCGGGCTGCCGATCACCCGCGAGGTCTGGCGGGCCAGGGTGCGCACGGCCGCCTGCGGCGTCACCCGCCGCCCCTGCTGGGCCTGGCGGGCGAGGGTGGCCGTGGTGCGGCGCACGACGGTCGGCAGGGCCCGCACCAGGGGCCGCGTGGCAGGGTTGGCGCGCAGGGTCCGCGCCGCGCCGGCCACGCCGCGGATGAGGTTGGGAGCGACCCGCATCACCGCCGAGGCCGCACGCGGGATGAGCCGGGCGGCGAGCGGCACCAGAGCACCCAGGAAAGCCTCGGCCTCGGCCTCGCTCTCGGTTTCGGCGGCGGCGTGCCCGAGGTGCTCCATCAAGGCATCGGGATAGATGCGCCGGATGGGATTGACCTCGTACTCCTCCTCGAATTCCCACTCGCCTTCCCGTTGCGGCAGCCAGCTTGAGACCTGCTGGCCGAGAACGCCGCCCAGGCTGCGGCCGAGAGAGGCCCCCCGGGCGCCGCCGAGGGAGCCGCCGAGGGCCGCTCCCACACCCCCCAGCCCGGAGAGGGCGCCACGGGCGGCGCGCAGGCCGACCTGGCGCAAGGCGGGGGAGGAGGCGGCCCGCCGGGCGAGGGAGACGATGCGACGGAAGAACTCCTCGCTCTCCTCTTCGCCTTCGGCTTCCCACTCCCAC
This sequence comes from Thermoanaerobaculia bacterium, assembly GCA_036275055.1. Taxonomy (GTDB): domain Bacteria; phylum Acidobacteriota; class Thermoanaerobaculia; order Multivoradales; family UBA5704; genus DATARR01. Next base: position 264 of record DASUEN010000037.1, on the reverse strand, counting down.
TCGCCTTCCCCTTCACCCTCCCACTCCGACTCGCCTTCCAGCTCGGGCAGGGCTTCCAGCTCATATTCGTTTGCCATACGACCTCCTTTGACTCTTCGAGCCGCCTGTTGGCTAGTTGGGACGACGGGTGCGGGGACGGGCGGTGGCGGCCGGGGTGGTGCGCTGGGCCACACGGGTGGCGCGGACGTTGCGCTGAATGGCGGCGCCGCAGGTGCGCGGGCTGCCCAGGACCCGGCGGGTCTGGTTCGCCATGACGCGGGCGGC
>DASUEN010000036.1:0-38837 GCA_036275055.1 Thermoanaerobaculia bacterium | reverse complement strand
GGGAGAAGAGGGCTGGGGTGATGAGGGTCTTGGGCGGGCGGCCTGCGGGAGGCACCAAAGCCGATAGAGTCTCCTCTATACTAGCGCTGTCTCAAAGTCGGATGTACCTGGAGAGCGCGGCGGGGGCCGGTTCCTGCCTCCCCCGCGTCGGCCGGCAGCCGGCCGGAGGTTTCGAGGCCATGCAGCTCCGCGAGCTAACCGATCGCTATCAGCTCCAGAAGATCGTCCGGTCGACCCGCTTCGGGACCATCCTGCGGGCGACCGATACCCTGTCGGGCCAGACGGTGGCGGCCAAGCTGATCACCGCGGGCCCCTCGCCCGGGCTCTCCGCCGGCGCTCCGGACTTCGAGAAGCTGGCGGCGCTCCTGGCCGGCCTGCGCCACCCCAACCTCCCCGCGGTCCTCGACTCCGGCTTCACTTCGGACGGCAGCGCCTTCCTCATCATGGAGCTGTTGGAGGGGAAGAGCCTTGACCTGCTCTCCGGCCTGCCGCCGGCGCGGGTGCTGAAGATCGTGGGCCAGGCCCTGAGCGGGCTGGAGGTGCTGGCCGCCAAGGGCGCGGCCCACCTCAACGTCTCCCCGGACAACCTGTTCGTCGCCGTGACCCCGGCGGGCGAGCAGGTGAAGCTCCTGGGGCTCGGCACCGCGATCTTCCGCCCCCGGGGCGCCGCGACCTTGAGCGGCGTTCCGCCCGAGAATGCCCGCTTCCTGGCGCCGGAGATCGCTCTCGGCGGGGCCATGGATTGGCGCGCCGACCTCTATTCCCTGGCTCTCACCGCCTGCCACGCCCTCGGCGCCACCGTCGGGCTCGGCGACTCGCCCGTGGTGCAGATGCCGCTCGCCGTGAGCTTCGAGCTGGAGAGCGATGACGCGCTGCGGCGGGTGCTGGAGCGCTGCCTCCGCCTGAATCCGGCGGAACGGGCCAATCCGCGGGAATTCCGGGAGGCCCTGCTGCAAGCGCTGGGGAGGCCGGCACCGGCTCCCGCGGCCGCGGCGGCTCCCCCGCCATTCTCCGCGGCGGCCCGGCCCGGCCCGCCGCCTCCTCCCCCCGCTCCCGCCATTCCTCAATTTCCTCCTGCCCCCGCCTCGCCGGCCACGGCGCCCCCTCTGCTGACCCCTTCGCCCCTGCCGCCGGTGGCGCCCGCCGTGGCCGCCGCCATGGCCTCGATCCCGAGCCTCCTCTCGGAGCCTGTCGCGGCACCCCCCGCGATGCCGCCGCCCTTGCCGGGATTACCAGGACCCTCGGCAGCGCCGGCGGGACCGGCGATGGCGGCGGGAGCGCTGCCGGCACTCGACCTCCCTCCTCTCGGCGCTGAGCCCTCCCTCACGGGGGACGTGCTGGGGTCCGTGGACGACGAGGTGCTGAACGCCCTCCTCTCCGTGCCGCCGCCTCCCCCGCGCCCTCCTCAGGCCGGCGCGGCCGGGGCAAAGGCGCCCTTCCTCAAGAAGAAGCCCGCTGGCCCACCCCCGGTTCCCGCCGCCGGCAAACCGGGGCCGGCTGCGGCGACTCCCTGGTTCCGCCATCCCATCCTGCTGGGGGCCGTCGCCGGCTTGGCCGTGCTCGCCGTCATCGCCACGGCCGTCTGGTTCATCCGGCGCCCCTCCACATCCACGGCGTCCGCTCCGCAGCCGGCGGCTTTCGTCCCCAAGGTGCCCACCCAGCCGCCACTGGCGCAGCTCGAGGAGGCGAAGCTCGACTTGGCACAGGGGGACGACCTCAAGGCCCGCCGCATCCTCCGCGCCCTCTACTTCGGCCAGCAAGGACTGCTGCCCCCCGCGCAATGCCGGGAGCTCGCCGCCATGCAGGAGACGCTGGCCCTGATCGGCCTCGAAAAGCTCCCCGCGGACCTTCAGACTGGGCTCAAGGCGGGGGACCTGGAGGTGCTGCGCAACGCTGTGGAAGCCGGCAGTGGCCAGGAGGCCGGGATGCCCCCGGACGTCCGCGCCAGCTTCGACCGCGCCAAGGGGATCGTGGAAGCCTATGGCCAAGCCGTCGCCGCCGCGGCCCAGAGGAACCACCCCGCGGTGCTGGAGCGCTTCGCCAACCTCCACTCGCTGCTGCCGAAGATGACCGATCCGGACGACCTGCGGGGGAAGGCCGCGGGGGCCCTCGAAACTGAGGCCGAGGGATTCGTCAAAGACGCGAAGTACGACCAGGCCCTCGCCCGCCTCGAGCCGGTTGAGCGCACCTGGCCCGACCGCCCGGGCCTCAAGGACCGGGTGGCGAAATACCGGACCTACCAGGAGAACGAGAACCGGCAGGAGACTCTGCTCGCGGCCCTGCCCACCATCGAGCGGCACAAGAAGCCGTCCGAGGGGCTTGAGGCGCTCGCCGGCATCGAGCCCACGCCCCATCTCGCGGCCCGCTTCGCCGAAGCCCGCAAGCGCCTCCAGGAGCAGCTCGCCGAGCTCGACAAGGACCCGCCGCAGCTCGTGCTGCGCGACGGTTATCTCCTCGAATACTCGCGCGGCACCGTCGCGGAGCTGAGCTTCCGCGCCACCGACGACTACCAGGTCAAGGACGTCAAGGTGATGGCGCGCCCTCAAGGGGCGAAGATGCGGGAGCTCCCCTCGCAGAAGACCCGCACCGGCTACTACACCGTGGAGATCCCCCCCTCCTTCCACCAGAACGAGACCGTGGAGATCTACGTGGTGGCCACCGACCTCTCGGGCCACAAGGGCTACCTCGGCAGCGCCGAACAGCCGCTCCAGCTCAAGCGGCGGCAGGGTTTCGAGCGGCTGATCCGCTGAGCTTCTTCACGTTCCAGGGGTGACGGAGATCAGCGGCAGCCGGCTCGCCGCCGCTTCCACGGCGGCATCGGCCGTGGCGGCAGCCGGTTTCTGGGCCTTCTCCTCTTCCACCTCGCCCGGATTGCGGAAGAGGTTGGACTCGAGGTCGTACTGCCGGGTGTAGAGGGCGTGATAGCGGCCGCCGAGGGCGAGGAGCTCCGCGTGGCGGCCACGCTCGATGATCTGCCCGCCTTCGAGGAACAGGATGGTGTCCGCCCGGCGGATGGTGGAGAGCCGGTGGGCGATGACGAAGGTCGTCCGCCCCTTCATCAGCTCCGCCAGCCCCTCCTGGATGAGGGCCTCGCTCTCGGAGTCGAGCGAGGAGGTGGCCTCGTCGAGGATCAGGATCCTGGGGTCCGCCAGAATGGCCCGCGCGATCGCCACCCGCTGCCGCTCGCCGCCCGAGAGCTTCACTCCCCGCTCGCCGACGATGGTGTCGTACCCCTGGGCGAGCCGCTGCACGAAGTCGTCGCAGTGGGCGATCCGCGCCGCCCGCAGGACCTCCTCCTCGGAGGCGTGAGGGCTCGCATAGGCGATGTTTTCGAGCACGGTGCCGTCGAACAGGAAGTTGTCCTGGAACACCACCCCCAGGTGGGAACGGTAGTCGCCGAGGCGCAGGCCCGCGAGATCCTTGCCGTCCACCAGGAGCTGCCCGGAGGTCGGCCTGTGGAAGGCCGCCACCAGGCCGATCAGCGTGCTCTTGCCCGATCCCGAGGGACCGACCAGGGCCGTGGAGGTCCCGGGCTGGGCCACGAAGGAGACCCCCTTGAGCACCGGCACGCCCGGCTGGTACTCGAAGGTGACGTCGCGCAGCTCGATCTTCCCCGCGATCTCCGGCAGCGGCTCGCGGGCGTCCTCGCCCTCGTCCTCCGTGGCTACGTTGCGGATCTCGCGGATGCGCTCCAGCCCCGCGAACGCCTCGGTGATCTGGCTGCCGATGTTGACGATCTGGACCACCGGCCCGATCATCATGCCGAGGTAGAGGGTGAAGGTGAAGAACTCGCCCACCGTCATCCGCTGCGCGAGGATGTCGTTCGCCCCCACCCCCATGATGGTCACCCCGATGGCCCCGAGGAGCAGGGTCGACACGGCGGTGATGGCCGAGAAGCCGGTGATGGTGCGGGCGACGTTGCGGAACAGGCGGTGCGCCCCCTTGGTGAACACCAGGCTCTCCCGCCGCTCGGCGCGGTAGGCCTTCACCACCCGCACGCCGGAGAACGACTCGGTGAGCCGGCCGGAGAGGTCGGCGTTGATCACCGAGCGCTCGCGGAACAGCGGCTTGAGGATCTTGAAGGCATACTGCATGACGATCCCGAAGAGCGACAGCACGGCGAGGGCGATCAGCGTCAGCTTGACGTTGAAGTAGAAGAGGATGCACATCGCCAGCACGGCCGTCATCAGACCGCCCAGGATCTCGACGAGGCCGGTCCCCACCAGGTTGCGGATCCCTTCCGCGTCGTTCATAACCCGCGACAGCAGGGCCCCGGCCTTGGTCTGCTCGTAATAGCCCACGGTCAGCCGGCCGACGTGCTTCTGCACCTCGCGCCGCAGCTCGGTGATCGAGCGCTGCGCGGCTTTGCCCAGGACCATGGCCAGCGAGAAGGAGCTCGCCGCCTGGATCAAGGTCGCGGCCCCGGCGACCGTCAGGATGAGAGTGAGCATCTCCCGGTTGTGCTTGGCGATGACGTCGTCGATCAGGAACTTCGTCATGAAGGGCGTGATCAACCCGGTGACGCGGTTGACGGTCATCAGCAACAGCCCGATCACCAGCCGTCCCTTGCGTGCCCGTACCAGGTCGAGGGCGTCGTTGAGGATGGTCCGCGGCTTGAGCGACTTGCGGCCGCCGCCGCCGTCTCCCGAGGCCGCCTCGGCATAGGGCGCGACCGGCCGCCGGCGCGAAGACACGGGTCCGCCGAAGAGCCCCTGGCGGGAGGGGCGGCGGGAAGCAGTCGCTGTGGGTTCAGTCATGGCAATGGTTGAGAACCGGCGGCGGGCGAGAGGCGATTCCCGCAAAACCCCGGGTGCAGCCGCGCAGTATACAGTGCGACGGTCTGCCCCCCCGGGGACAGCGGGCCGGCGGCTCTTCAGGGGCGAGCGCGGGCGCGGACCTCGATGGCGTCGTCCAGCCTGACGCCCAGGACCGTCCCCTCCGGGATCACGACCTCCTCGCCCGCGGTCTTCGAGGCGATGGCCGTGCCGGCCAGGGCACCGATGATGGCGCCGATGATCGTCCCCTTCGAGCCTCCGCCCTTGCTGAGGATGCGCCCGAGGACGGCGCCTCCCGCCGCGGTGCCGCCGATGGTGGCGGCGTCGCGGCCGGTCTCGTTGCGCCCTTGCTGCACTAGGGAGGCATGGACCGGCACCGTGGAGCCCGAGGGGAGCACCAGGTCGGTGAGCTTGATCCCGAGCTTCGCCTGGCCGCCGACCCGGGGGAGCGGCACCGCCTCGGTCACCACGCCGACGAGCTCCGAGCCCCGCGGGATGGCCACGACGCCGTCCTGCCGAATGTCGCGCGCCACCCGCACCCGGAAGGTGTCGCCCACGGCGCTGGTGTTGCTGGCCAGCCGGTCCTTGAGCGCAACGTCGAGGGAGGTGCCGGCTGGCACGGTGACGTTGACCGTGCGGGGAGCCTCGACGGGTGGCGCCGGGGGCTCGGGGGCCGGAGCGGGCTCTTCGGCAGGCTCAGGACCGGAGGCGGGCCCCGGAGCCGTGGCTTCGGGATTGTCCGGCTCGGCCGGTGCCGCGGGTTCGGGAGCCGGAGCGGGTTGGGGCACTGGATGGCTCTGGCCGGCGCGGGCCTGCTGCTCGCGCTGCTTCAGCCGGCGCTCCCGGGCGGCGATCTCCGCCTCGCGGGCCGCGAGCGCCCGTTCGCGCGAGTCCAGAGGTGCCCGCTCGTCGTGGCCCGGGGCGACCGTGGGCGGCGTCTGCGCGGGGATCTGCACCGACTGAGGCTGGGGCTGCAGCTCGTTGACCGGCGGCTGCGCAGGGGGTGGCGCCGGCGTCTGCGCGGGGACCTGCGCGACTTGGGGCGTCTGCGTCGCCGATTGCCCCGCGGGCTCCTGGCTCTGCCCGCAGGCGAAGGCAAAGAGGGCCAAAACCCAGAGGACGGCCTGACGAAGGAGCTGGTTTTTCGAGGTTCGCATAGTCGTTCATCCCCCCTGAGGCGCTACAACGGCAGCAGCCGGGAAAGAATTTCGGCTGCCGTGGGCAGGGGAGGTGGAGATGGGGATGATCCGGAGACGGCATATTCGATGGGGCAGGGGATGAGCTACCATTGAGAGGTTGGATTGGGGTTGGTTGCGGCCTCCGGCCCCGTGATATCCTCCGAGAGGTACAAAGTCATGGCACTCGCCCACATAGAAACTCACCGCTGGAACCGCCAGGAGTACGAGCGCCTGGCCGCGCGGGGTTTCTTTCCGCCCGGCAAGCGGGTCGAGCTGATCGAGGGAGTCATCTACGACATGCCGCCGCAGAACAGCTTCCATGCTACGGGCTACCAATTGGCGTACGAGGCTCTGCGGATCGCCTTTCCGCCCGGCCTTGGCTACGCGATACGCGCCCAGCTTCCCCTCGCCCTGAGCGAGGACTCCGAGCCCGAGCCCGACCTTGCCGTCGTCCACGGCAGTATCCGCGACTTCCGCGACTCCCATCCCACGACCGCTCTCCTGGTGGTGGAAATCGCCGACAGCTCCCTGCTCCACGACCGCAAGCGGAAGATCCCTCTCTACGCCCGCTCCGGGATTCCAGAAGCCTGGCTGCTCAACCTTCCCCGGAGGGCGCTGGAGGTCTTTCGGGATCCTGCTGATGGGGCCTACCAGACGCGGATCAGCCTCCGTGCCGGCAACAGCGTCTCGCCGCTCGGCCGTCCGGAGGCGGACATCGCGGTTTCGGATCTCCTGCCTTAACTGATGGAACGGCAAGCGAGACCGGCCTCGGAAGGCCGGTCCCCCGGCAACCTGCTCAGCAGTTGTTGACGCTGCAACTGTACGTGGCGTTGCCCTGGATCTGGAAGGCCCCACTCCCGATCATGGTGCAGGACGTGGTGTTGTGGATCACGATGTTGCAGGTGCCGTCGAAAAACCGAACGTTGACGCAGTCGTTGGACGCGATGTCCCGCAATTGCGAATTCAGGCTGTTCTGGGCCACCGTGCAGCTCGATCCCGACCCGGAAATCGTGGGCGTGGTGTGGTGAATGTTGCCCAGGCAAACATTGCCGCATCTAGGGGTCGGTTTCGGAATCATGTCGGTCTGCGGCAGCGACGCTCCCGCGAAGACCCCGGCCAGGGCCGGGTCGGGCGTCGCGGGCGCGACCTGGGCCGAGGCGCCCGATACCAGGGCTAACCCAAGGAGTACGGCGGCGAAGACGCAATGCACACCAAAGTTCCGCTTCATGTCTGCTCCCCTTTCGTTTGAAGCCAACGTCCACGAAGCATGGTGCACGCGACCGGTAAAAGCGAGTCCTCCACGGTGCGCCTGTGTGCGCACCATCAACGTTGATGATGCGCACTAGGCTGGTTCAACCGACTTCCGAGCCAACAAGAACGTCGTCGAAGCCAAACCGTGCGAAAAAGGCCGGAGGTTCGCAATCCGGTCGAGCCACAGAAGAGGTAGCGTCAGCAGCGAGACCAGGTGGCTGATCATCTTTCCAATCCGCCCCCCGGGGAGCACGCCGGCGAGGTAGTTCGCCAGGAGGTCGCGGAGCGCGAAGGTCGGACCGACGCAGGTTCCGGCGGCGATCACTGCGAAGCCGGCACGCTCGAAGAGACGCCGGTGGCCGGCCAAGGTGAAGTTCTGGAAATGGTTGGGGTAGCCGTGGAAAACCTGCAGGAAGGGCGTGGCGGCGAAGGCCAGGCGTCCCGGACGCAGGACGCGATACATCTCGGCGACCGCTTGCTGAGGAAACTCCAGATGCTCCAGAACCGCCTCGCAATGCACGGCTTCGACGGAGCCTTCGGCGTAGGGCAGGGAATAGGCGTCCGCCACGACGTCCACGTTGGGGAAGGCGGCGAGGTTGAGGTTGACCAGAGCGGGATGAACCCGCACCGGGCCGCCGCCGACGGAGACGCAGAGGGCGTCGTCCGGAAGGTCCTCCAGGCTGGCGCGCAAGGCTTCTTCTGACTCCCGCGTCCGCATGTCCCCAAAGGCTTCGGTGATCCTTTGATAGCCGGAGCGCACGAGGCTCCGCCGCGGCGGGCGCTGGTACTCGGCGACCATCCGCCCGGACTCTTCGCCCAGATAGGCAGCTACCTTTTGAGCATCCGGCAACAAGACCGGCACGCCGTGGATCAGCGGGTAGGACCGGCTGCCGTCGTCCGTGATCAGCAGCTCGCCCGCAAACGCCAGGGGACGGTGGGTCACCGGGCAGACGAGCCGCTGGGACTGGACCTGGTCGCGGACGCTCAGCACGATGCTGCCCGGCGCGCCTCCTATTTCCGTTTCCCCGAGATGTCGTGCCCGTTCTGGTGCAGGATCAGGCCGGTGACCTTGCCGTCGGCGCCGCGGACGAACTCGAGCTGGGCGTCCACGACTTTGAGGAAGAAGCGGGTCTCCGATTCGGGGAAGATCTCGAGCTTCTGCTGGCCGGTGGCCTGGGTGAAGATCCGGTCTCCTTCGCGCGTGACGACGAGGGAGAAGTTGGGCATCAGCTCGTAGGTGCCGGCGTAAGTGTCGTAGAGCGACGGATCGACTTTCGCCACCTGGCGGTCCTGCGGCAGGGGATCGTTCGTCCTCGTGCCCGTCTCGTCCGGCCCGAAGGCCGAGACCATGACGACGCCAGTGACCTTCCCTTGCGCGTCGCGGCGGAAGCGGAGGCGGGTCATGCCGTCCGGATACACGAATTCGTCACGGGCGACGGCGGCAAGGTCCTGCTTGCGGCCGTGCTGGGCGACGAGCTTTCCTCCTTCGTAGAGGATCGTGCGCTTGGTCTCTTCGTCGAACTGGTAGACGCCGGTGTAGCCCTGAAGCGTTTGCGGACCGAGCTCGATCGTCTTCCTCTCTTCCACCGGTTTGCCGAGCGCCTTGGCCAGGATGCGCACGGCGAGGGCCTCGGGGCCCGGGTCCCCCGAGTCGGTGTTGGTGAGGATCGAGATGAAGAGCCGCTCGCTGGGGACGCGCAGCAGGGCGGTGGTGAAGCCGTTGATGCCGCCGCCGTGCAGGAGCACCCGCCTCCCCTCGAAGTCGAACACGCCCATGCCATAGCCGTAGTGGGTGGCGGCGCCCGATTTCAGCGTGGCGCTGGTGAGCATCCGGTCGAGCGAGGTCTTCTTGAGCAGGGTCTCGCTCTCCAGGGCGCGCCCCCAGATCAGCAGGTCGTCGACGTTGGACATCAAGGCTCCCGCGGCATACGGCTGGGTCATGCTGACGAAGTCCGCGTTGCGGTAGCCGGATTCGCCCTTCGAGTACCCGGATGCCCGGCGGGGGATGATCTCTTCGGGGTGGCCGTAGCGGCTGTGGGTCATGCCGAGCTTCTGGAAGATCTCCTCCTCGACGAAGCGCTCGTAGCTCTTGCCCGACACTTTCTCGATGATGGCACCGAGGAGCACGTAGCCCGAGTTGTCGTAGGCCCACTTCTCGCCGGGGGTGAACTCCAGGGGCTTGTCCTTGAAGAGGGCGATGAGTGCGTCGAGCGTCAGGTCCTCGCGGATGTGGGGGTACCACTCGGGCAGGCCGGTGTAGCTCGGAATGCCGGAGGTGTGGGTGAGTAGGTTCTCGAGGGTGATCTTCTGGCCGTGCGTGGGAAAGTCGGGGAGGTACTTGGTGATCTCGTCTTCCACGCGCAGCCGGCCGCGCTCCTGAAGCAGCAGGATCGAGGCGGCGGTGAACTGCTTGGTGATGGAGCCGATCTCGAAGACCATGTCGGGGGCGACGGGAATCCCCAACTCCAGGTTGGCCGTGCCAAATCCCTTGCGCAGCACCACCTTGCCGTCCTTGACGACGAGGATCGCCGCTCCCGGCGAGCCGGAGGCGTAGGAGGAGGCGAGGAGGTGGTCGGCGTAGCCGGCGAGATCGGTGAGGGGCTCCGGGCCCGCGGCCCGGGATGGAAGGGCGAGCAGAGCGCCGGCCAGGAGGGCGAAGAAAACCGGCCGGACGCCTGAGACTCTACGGTTCATAAGGGCTCCTTGCGCGAGGTCGCGAGGATCATATCCGGGCACCGGCCGGACGGGATAGAATCCCCCTACGCTCATTCCGAGCCCCGAGTTTCGTTCCGGCAGGCGAGGTTGGCCTGCCAGGGAGAAATCCATGATCGGCTTGTCTCCTCCTCGCGGCGTCTATCGCCAGACGCTCGTCATCCGCGTCGCTCTCGGCATCGCGGCGCTCGTGTTCGCCGGAATCAGCTTCGCCATCGGCATGGGCTCCAATGCCTCGGACTTCCCCGGCATCGCCGTGGCGGCGGTGATCCTCATCGCTTACGCGGTGATCTGCTACCTGATCGCCAAGACGACGATCACCGTCTACCCCGAGGGCATCCAGCGGACGACGGCGTTCGGCACCAAGGAGATGCTGTGGAGCGAGGTGGCCGAGTACCGCTACCGGATCGTCCCCCGGCAGACCGGCTTTGCGGTGGGAGGCCTGATCGGAGCGGCGGTCGAGGCCGCGATCAATGTGAGCCAGGGGAATCCCGGCGGCCCGCCCACCGTCACCCTGGTGGGTCAGAACGGCAAGCGCCTCCAGGTCACCCCGAACTTCAAGGATTCCGAGGAGGCGATCGACACGGTCCTCTCCGAGGTTCACAACCGCCTGAAGCCGCCTCTCAAGCAAAGGCTGGCCAACAACGACGTGGTGTCTTTCGGCCCTCTCAAGCTGTCGTTCCAGGGCGTGGGCTGGAAGAACAAAGCGCCGATTCCTCTCGACGACGTGGGCAATGCCCTGATCTCCGGCCGCAAGCTCCGCATCCGCCGCAAGGGGAAGCTGCTCGACGCCATCGGCGTGGCGCCGGAGAAGGTTCCGAACGCCCTGCTGGCGCTGGAGCTGATCGAGGAGTTGCGCGTCAACGCAGGGATTTCGGGAGTGGCGTCGACGTTCTCCTGACGTTCCGGGCGGCCCGGGGCGCCTGTATACTCTCTCCCTTGGAGCTTCGGGTCGATCCGTTTCGAAAGGAGACGTCCAGCGATGAGTGAGCCCAGCGTTCCCCCACCTCCGTCCTACACTCCGCCTCCACCCCCAGCAGGGACGCCGCCGGGTGCCGCGGACCAGAACCGGACCATTATGCTCGTCCTCGCTTACCTTGGACCGCTCGCCCTCGTTCCTTGGCTGGTCGAGAAGAACGACGCCGAGGTTCAGTGGCACGCCAAGCATGGGTTGGTGATCTTCGTGGCGGAGATCGTCATCATGATGGCGCTCGGCATCCTGCATTTCGTCCCCTTCCTCGGGTGCGTCATCGGCGTTGTGACGTGGGGGGTGATGCCGTTCGTCTTCCTCATTCTCGCCATCGTCTGCATCCTCAAGGCCACGAGCGGGCAGCGCTTCCTCATCCCGGGCTTAAGCGAATTCGCGAACCGCTTCTGAGCGTTTGGGGAGAGCCGCCGCCGGGCGGCTCTTCCGCAACCCGCGCTCTGGGTCTCTGGGGTTTGGCGGCCTGTGCAGGCGTGGCCGCCGCCGCCCTGCTCCACGGCTGGGCTCCCTCGGGTGATCCGGCCCAGGCGGTCTGCCTGCTCCGCCGCCTGTTCCACCTCCCCTGTCCGGGTTGCGGCTTGACCCGGGCCTTCGCCTGCCTCGCCAAGGGGGAGTGGTCCGCGGCGGTGGCGCTCCACCCCCTGGCTCCCGTCCTCGCCGCCGAGCTGATCCTCGGCTGGGCCGCCTGGGGAATCGGGATCGTCTCCCAGCGGCGGCTGGCGGTCCGGTTCGACACCCTGCTCCTCGTCCACGCGGCGGCCTTCGTAGCCCTCTGGCTGGGGCGGGTGGCGACCGGCACTCTCCCGTGGTGAAGGCTCTGCGCTAAGCTGGAGGACATGGAGAACCCACGCCGCCGCTGGCGGAGATGGCTCATCGCCCTGATCGCCTGCGCCCCGGTGATCTTCGACCTCACGCGGCCGCCGCGCGAGCAGATCTCCGCCCGGGCCCTGCTCGGGGCCATCCACCTCTACCAGGCGACGCTCTCCCCGCACATGGGGAGCCTCGGGGTCCGCTGCCGGTTCAAGCCCACCTGCAGCCACTACGGCGAAGGGGCGATCCGCAAGTACGGAGCCTGGAAGGGGAGCTGGCTGGCGGCATGGCGGGTGCTGCGCTGCGGACCCTGGACTCCGGCCGGCACGTTCGACCCCCCGTGAGCCGCCCCCTGCCAAGGTTGACAAACCTTGGACCGCGCCCCATGCTCCCCCGGCAAAACAGAGAGTGCCGCCCCCATGGACCCGGACAAGATCGACTACCTGGCCATCTTTCAGGATGCGTTGCGGGACGTGGTGCGCCGGGTCCTGGAGCAGGTGGCCGAGCACGGGGTGCCGGGCGAGCATCACTTCTTCATCGGGTTCCGCACCCAGTTTCCCGGCGTCGAGGTGCCGCGGTTCCTCCGCGACCAGTATCCGGAGGAGGTCTCGATCATCCTCCAGCATCAGTTCTGGGGCCTGGACGTCGAGCCCGAGGCCTTCTCCGTGCTGCTGGCCTTCGGCGGCACGCGTCAGCGCGTCCGCGTCCCGTTCGCCGCCTTGACGACCTTCGCCGATCCTTCCGCCGATTTCGGGCTCCGTTTCCAGGCCGGCCCCCCGGAAGCGGCTGCCAAGGAGGCGGAGCCGGCACCCGCGGCCGAGCCGGCGCCGCCTGCCGGGCCGTCGCGAGTGGGCGAGGTCATCCGCTTCGATCCCTCCCGCAAGCGTTGACGCTCAGCGAGACACCCTGCGGACGAGGTCGAGCCGGATCATTTCCACGGCTCGCAGCTTGGCGGCCCGGCGGCAAGAGGAGGCGCGGTCCGGCCGCCGGTCTCCGGACCCCCACGTTGCCTTCGCGGAGGTTTCCCCCGCCGAAGGGGGCAGTGGGGCTCGCTGTACGCGGCGGCCGCGCCAAGGAGAGGACGATGGGCCCCGGTCTGTCCAGGAGACGCTCCGCGAAGCGGGCGGTTGGCGCCGGTTTCCCGGCTCCGCGCGCCGCGAACCGGACGGTTGGCCACGCTTTCCCGAACACGCGGCTCGCGAACCGGACGGTCGGCTACGACTTCCCAACCGCCCACTTCGCGAAGCCAACTGCCTGGTTCGCATTCCCAACTGCCCGGTTCGACTTCCCAACTGCCCGCTTCGCGAAGCCAACCGTCCGGTTCGCATTCCCAACCGTCCGCTACGACTTCCCGACCGCCCGCTTCGCGAGGCCGGCCGCCCGGCTCGAGCTCCCAATCGCTCGGCTCGCGAGACCAACCTCCCGCTGCGGTCTCGTGCCGTCCTGCGTTGCGGCGCCGATCGTCCTCCCCGCTCTCCCATCCGTTCGCTGCCCAAGGCCGAGGGTCGGCCGCGCTTCCTGAATGGCCCGCTTCGCGGGTGGGAGTCGCCGCAGAGGGTACTGGAAAAGTGCGCAACCCCGTCGCGCCGCCCAGGCATGAATGCCGGGGCTAATGCTCGTGATCGCCGCTGCCCTGATCGCCGTCGGCAGCCTGGTGATGGGAGCGACGCTGCTCGTCCGGGAGACCCGAATGGCCGTCCGCATCCTCAGCGAGCGGGCCGAGAGCGTCCGTTTCCGGGCGGGGCAGGGGAGGAAAGCGGAGTAGGCTCAGTACGACCACCATGAGGACCCCGGGTCTCTCAAAGAGGGGGGCCAGCTCGCCCAGAATGGCCTCTTCTCCAGCCGCAGCAAGCTCATCCAGGATGCTGTCGCAGAAAAGCTGCTCCGCCTTCGGCGAGTCCCCCTTGCCCGTGAGTGCAGCAACAAGCTACAACCGGAAGAAGAACAGGCCGCAGCGGAAGAGTACTTTGCCAGTGAGACGGAATGGCCCGCCTACGCCGTGGTGATTACGAGTCGAGAGCCATTAGCCGACGCTTCTAAACTCTTGAGATTCGTCTCGGCGTCCTTTATGGGACGCATGCTCTCTAGGCCGACAAGTTACGGTGTGCTAGCCCGAAACTGCTCATTATCTTCAACGACCCCGGCGCAAATTAGTCGACATTTGGACAGATTCTTGAACAAGCTGCCCAAGTAGGCATTAGGGAAGAGTTCACCTACTTTTTCGCTGACCTTGGTCGTGACTTCGTCAGTCAATTTCTTGGCTCGAGTCTTGATAAGATCCATGTCGAGATGCAGATCTTCGATCTGAGACATCGGTAGGCCGGCGAAAACAAGGTGTGCAATAAGGCGATTGAGATGAACAACCACGTTTCTCTCGTGTCCTAATGACTTCGACTGAATTGCGCGAAGTTCGCCGTCTATAGACCGCAGGATCTCAACCGTCCGCCAAAGTCTAAGACCTGTAAGCCCCGAATTGAACAACAATTTATACGGAGGCTTATGAATATCTTCCCAGAGTCTACTGATCTCTCGCTTTGCCTGAACTGCCACAGCTACGTCGTTTTGGCTACAGGCCAAGGCTACAGTTGCTTCTGTGATGCTACAGCCATTCTCTGGAGCTGGCTCCGGATCACCTGTTTTTAAGGCATATTCCTTGCCGCTATCAAGAAGCATCTCCTTTCTTAGACGATCTTGGACAGGATCGAGGGCTGCGTAATCGCGGAGTTCTATGCGATTTTGTGTGTTTGTCGCTCGTGTGACTGACGCGGCGAAATCGGGTGGACAATTTTCGAGCGAAATGAATCGAACTGCAACCCGGGCTTTTGCGACACTATTAGGGTTGTGGCGCGCAGCCGTGCCAATACTTCCAACCGTTTGTGCTCCGTTAACAACTGAGAGTCCCTCACAAACAAAACCTCCTGACATTCGGTCAGACCCTCCGATTGGCTTCTTCGTTACCTTCGAACACAGAGCCGTTATTCCGTTGTTGAGATACCAAAAGCGATCGGGCTGTTTTAATAAAGATTGGGCTATCACTTCATTTACATCTGATTTTGGGATCAGCTTCCGAATATTTTTACCAAATAGGTTATTACCGTGAGCTGTCCACCAGTCTGCCACATCCTTAGCTTCTATCTGGCCGTAGTATGCCAAGTAAGGTTCTTGGATTCTTCCCCATTCGTAGAGCATTACCTCGACATTAATTGGAGTTCCTTCCGCACTGCCTGCTACGGCTGCATGAAGCTGTGCTTGCCCGAGTACAGTAATGGTAAGAACATTGGTTGTGTCATTGATTCTATCAGTCAGGTCATCAAATAGTTGCTTTGCGTGAGCGGACACCGGCTGCATTCCGGTGTGCGATAGTACCAAACGGAGAGAGACATTAGGGTCGTCTAGCGCGGAAGTTATCATGGTTTGATGGCGCGTGAGCTTAGAGTTGAAGCGTCCCCAATTGGTATGCAGCAGATCGTCGAATCCTTTTGTCAGCGCCTGAACGGATCCGAGTTCTGGAAACCCCGTACCATCTGAATCCCACTTCGCTTGGATTACATAGAGCGTTAGGTCATCATGATCGAAGTAAATTGCGTCTATGCCATTATCGTCGAACCCATCTGTAACATAGCCGGCGGCAGTCTCGTCGTCAACTTCGCAAAGATGGGCAAGAGAAAACGCTGCTAATGAACGGGAAAGAAACATCATTTGTACTTGATCTTGGCGCATGGTGGCGCAGTCGGTCAGATCCACAGAGGATCTGAAGCGACTCTCCAATGCAGTTTTGATGTGCCGAACATGCACGATACTCATAATATCCTTTCATTTCACCGAATTCGGTGGGTCATGTCGCGTTGTCCGCTGCTTTTTGCCTTTCTCCTCGACTCTGCCACTTTACGCACAATTTACGCTCGGCCGTGAGAGCCACTTCGCCTCGTTCTCCCGCATCTGCTCGATGTGGCGTGCAGCGTGCTGGGCGAGGAAATAGAGCCACTGATAGACATCGAGCCTGCCGCTCCCGTTGACCGATATGCGCACCTTATGGAGCGCGCCTTCGCCGCCGCGAAGGCGGTCCAGGATGCTGATGCAATCCCGATACTGTGCGCCCATCCTCTCCCGGACCTCCCGGCTCGGAACCGCTCCTGTCGGAATCATGTGCTCCGGCCTCGACCAGGAGAACGAGCCCCGGCGTCCGATGGGCTCCAGCAGGTCGAGGTCGCTCTCCCCTGCCGGTATCGGAGTACCTCTGCCGGCCCGCTTCAGCCCCTTCTCCGCGCTTTGGCGGATAACGATCAGGAGAAAGTGACTGGTCAAGGTGACATGCTCCAAAACCTCGTCGATCGACCAACCGCCGCTGGCGGGTTGATAGGCTCGTAAGGATTCTGGACGATTGAACCAGTCATCGATTTCGCCGAAGGTCTGACCCAGGGCCGTGCGGACCCGCTCGATCGTCGAAGTGTAGGGAGGTGTCGTCATGTCCATGGGGCTTTCTAGCCCTCACGGCCCTGACGAGTCCGGCGTTTCTTCAGCGAAGGGCCTGGGCCGTCGTGCTCCACTCCGAGGACGGCGAGGGGGAGATCCTGGGCGCGTGCTCGCTCAACCGCCTTGACGGCGTCAGAATACCGGGCTACTCGATCCGTGAGGTAAACGGCGAGCCGGTCCGAGGGGACTACGATCACACCCACATCGATGCGGCCCGCTGTCAGCTCATCGCGTAAGTGAACGACGTCGACGATCAACAGGTCACTACGCCCTGAGATCTGAACTTCGACGCCCAGGCAGACGCTGGCTCCGTTGATGGCCTCGCACTTAGTCCAGTCCACTCCGCCCGCGCTCCTCATGGTCCAGCCCTGAGCCTTGCGAAAGCGTTCGTCAAGGATGGATCGGACCTCGGCTGCTCCGTTCGTATCACGCCTTTCTTCGACCAGCAACTCGAATCCCGTGAGGATCGCTTCGAGCTCCGTCCACAAGGAGCCCAGACCGAGCCTCACGACTCGCTCCATGGCTCCGTCGAAGGAGAAGCGGTTTGTTATCTTTGGCATTGGCGCGTGATCAAGCCGAAAGAACCGAAAGCACCTTGAGGGGCGGCTTTCGACCCATCGTCGTCGGAGCGAAGGTACGGAATCGCTGTTCAATGGCGTCGCAATGGCCGATTTCGCTGCCGATCCAATAGCGATCGAGCCGCTGTGCCTCTTGAAAGGTGCTTCCGCCGCCGCCGAATGGATCCAGGATGACGTCTCCAGGCTCGGAGGATATCTCGATCGCCCGGGAGGGGATCATTGGCTTCAACTCGTTCACTCCCGGGCGAGCCTTCGAGCTTCGGTGCCGATTGGGCGAGGTGTCCTCCCAGAAATCGGTCAGGTTGAGGCCCTCTGGATTGAGATATTTCCGATGGCCTCCATAATCTTTGAGATCCCCTCCGCAGTGCCGGCAGGCTGGAACAGGAACCCGCACGCGGTTGAAGACCCGCGGTTTGCCTTTCGTGAAATAGAGCAGGGCATAGTGCGCTGGGTAGAGCTTCTGGCCACGGGGAAACGTTCCTTTCATCGAAAGGGCGATCCAGTGCCGGAATTCCATTGGGCCGTCCAGGTGGGCTGCGAAATGGTAGGCCCAACGAGGAAGAACATAGACGAAGAGCGATCCCCCCGGAACGAGCACGCGGCAGCATTCGTCGATCCAGCGGAAAGCCCACTCCAGATAATCTTTATCCTGCCACTGATCCTGAAATCCGTTCTTGTATTCCTTCTGAAGATTGAAGGGTGGATCTGCAAAAACCGTGTTGATCGATTCAGAACGAATCGCCGCAAGAAGATCGAGGCAGTCGGCTTGGTAGAGGATGCCGTGGGTCGTGGTCAAGCAGGGGGCGGAAATGCTGCTTGCCGGCTCATCCTCAAAGGGAGTCACCTTGCGATTCGTCTTCATCAAATCACCTCTCGTGCCCGGCTCTTCCGAAACCGGCCAAGATCGTACCATGGGGCTCGGAGCCTGGTGGTTGAAGAGCTCTAGCTGAGGATTCATCATTACGCTCGTTTTACGCCTAAAGTGTAGCCCCGGCACGGGTGGGGAGTCAAGCCGTCAAATGCCCCGCCCCCGAGTCCCCCATCTCCACCTTGCCTGACGGGAAGTACTCCTTCCACCGCCGGGTCACCGTCGCCGCCGTCTCTTCATCCGCGAACAGCTCCTTGGGGTACCAGGGCTTCATGCGGGCGTCGATCAGGATCGGGGCCTTGTAGGAAAGATGATGGCGGACCACTTCGGTCGAGGAGGCGTGGAGGTCGGCGGCGGGCTCGAAGCGGGTGAAGGTGGTCCAGAGGAAGTTGATGGGGCTCGCGGCGGCGCGGCGGGGCTCGTCCGTCAAGACCACCAGGGGCCAGCCGGCGAAGGCGGGATGGGCGGCGAAACGGGCGGCGGCGCCGGGATCGTCCTTATAGAGAGGGCCGCCCACGATCAGGCAGCCGGGGACGAAGACCTGGATGTCCGTCATCCCCTGGGGGACCTCGGGGGCGGTGAAGGCCTGGGGGAGGTCCCGCACCGGATCGCCCAGGCCGAGCCAGACCCCCTTGGAGCCCTCGTTCACCTGCGGACCGGTGTAGTCGAGCGTATCCATGGAGAGGTTCGCGAAGACGTAGAGGTCCGTCTCCGGATGGGTGCGCTCCAGGACGTGGGTGAGGGTCGCGGGGAAATCCTTCAGATCCACCCGCTGGTCGGTGACGAAGAGGAACTTGGTCAGGGAGAGCTGCCCTTCGCCCAGGATGCGGAAGGCGGAGGCCATGGCTTCCCGCCGGTAGCGCTGCTTGACCGCCGCCGCCGCCAGGGAGTGATAGCCCGTCTCGCCGTAGGACCACAGGTCCTCCACCGCCGGCATGACCAGGGGGAAGAGGGGTGAGAGGAGCTCCTGGAGGAGGTCGCCGATGAAGAAATCCTCCTGGCGGGGCTTGCCCACGACGGTCGCGGGGTAGATCGCGTCCCGCCGGCGGGCGATCGTCTCCACCTCGAACACCGGATAGTCGTGCTGAAGGGAGTAGTAGCCATAGTGATCCCCAAAGGGCCCTTCGGGACGGCGGACCTTGGGAGGCACCTTGCCGATCAGCGCGAATTCGGCCCCGGCCACGAGGGGATGGGGACCCGGCCCCGTCGCCACGAGCTTCAGGCGCTCGCCCGCGATCAGAGAGGCGAGCATCAGCTCCGGGACGTTCTCGGGGAGCGGCGCGATGGCGGCGAGGATCAAGGCCGGCGGTCCTCCCAGGAAGACGGTGACGGGCAGGGCCTCATCCCGAGCTTCGGCCACGGCGTAGTGAAACCCCCCTCCTTTGCCGATTTGCCAATGCATGCCGGTGGTGCGGGGGCCGTGGACATGGAGGCGGTACATCCCCAGGTTGTGCCCCTTGCCGTCCAGGTGCTCCGTATACACGAGAGGAAGGGTGACGAAGGGGCCGCCGTCCTCGGGCCAGGTGGTGAGGACGGGGAGGCGGTCGAGTCGGACGTCCCGGGTCACCACCTCGGTCACCGGACCCGAACGGCGGCGGGAGGAGCCGATGCGCAGGGCTTCCCGGGCGAGGTCGCGCGCTCCCCAGAGCTTCCCCGGCGTGGGGGGGAGGAGGGTCTCGGCGAGGTGGACCAGCCGGCGGATGAGCTGCTGCGGGCGGGTGCCAAAGGCCATCTCCGCCCGGCGGGCCGTGCCGAAGAGGTTGGTCACCAAGGGGAAGTCCGCCCCCTGGACGTGGGTGAACAGCAGGGCCGGCCCTCCGGCCGCGATCACCCGGCGATGGATCTCCGCCGCCTCCAGCCGCGCGTCCACGGGAGTTTCGACGGTGGCAAGGTCGCCCTCGCTGCGGAGCTGCTCGAGGAAGACGCGGAGGTCCGGGAAGGTTGGAGGGGGAGGCATGGGTTGTGAAGTCTATAGCTGAGGAGCCCCAGCCGCCCGAGAGCCGGCCCTCCGGTATACTTGAACCTCCCGCCCGGGCTTGGGCGGGCATCCCGATTTCGACCCTGGAGCACGATTTTATGGCCAAAGCGCGTGTCGCAGTCTTGAAGACCAGCCCCGAGAGCGTCCTGGCGGACGTTGGGCGCACCATGGAGCTGGCGGAGGTCAAGCGCTACCTCGCGCCGGGCGCCACCACCATCCTCAAGGACAACATCTCCTGGCACTTCCCGTTCCCGGGGGCCAATACCACGCCGTGGCAGCTCGAGGGGACCATCCAGAAGCTGCGGGCGGATGGCTATGGCGACCAGGTTTGCGTGCAGAACAACACGGTGGTCACCGATCCCAAGAAGGGGGAGCGGCTGAACCGCTATCTGCCGGTGCTGGACAAGTACGGCGTGCCGGTGCGCTACAACTGCTTCGCGGACGACCTCAAGTGGATCACCTACAAGCCCAAGGGGAAGATGCTAGTGCTGCCGCAGATCTACCCGGAGGGGATCACCATCCCTGAGTTCTTCCTGGGGAAAAACATCGTCCACCTGCCGACGGTGAAGTGCCACATCTATACCACCACCACGGGAGCCATGAAGAACGCCTTCGGCGGCCTGCTCAACACCCGCCGGCACTACACGCACTCCTACATCCACGAGACGCTGGTGGACCTGTTGACCATTCAAAAGGAGATCCACTCCGGACTCTTCGCGGTGATGGACGGCACGACCTGCGGCAACGGCCCGGGGCCGCGGACGATGATCCCGGTGGAGAAGGATTTCATGATGGCCTCCGGCGATCAGGTGGCCATCGACGCCGTGGCGGCGAAGATGATGGGTTTCGATCCGCTTTCGATTCCCTACATCCGGCTGGCGCACGACGCGGGGCTGGGCGTCGGCGATCCGCGGGACATCGAGGTGGTGGGCGAGGACGTCTCGAAGTGGAACTTCCACTTTTCCGTGGGGGACAACGCCGTTTCCCGCTTCGGCGACCTGGTGTGGTTCGGGCCGCTCAAAGGGATCCAGAAGCTGTTGTTCCGCACGCCGCTCGTCTACTTCTTCGTGTTCGGCTCGTACTTTTACCACGACTTCGCCTGGTACCCCACGGTGGGCAAGCGCCGCATCGATCACTACAGCAAGACCAGCAAGTGGATGCGCCTCTTCGAGCAGTATCCCGAGGCGGTGCGGGAAGAAGAGAAGGCCGCCTGAGCGTGCCGGTTTCCCCGCTTCCGGCCAGTGAAACGGAAGGGAGCAGCTCGGGGCTGGAGCGGCTCGGCCGCCGGCTGCTGGTGCCGCTGGGGCTCGGCGTGCTGGTGGTGGTGGGGCTGGCGCTCTCGGCGAACCCGGCGGCGCTGGCCCGCAGCCTGCGGGGTTTCGACATCCGGCTGTTGATCCCCGTCCTTTCGCTGTCGCTCGTCAACTACATCCTTCGCTTCGTGCGCTGGGAAGTCTACCTCCGCCGGTTGGAGGTGCGCCTGCCGCGGGGGCGCAGCCTGGCCGTCTTCCTGGCGGGGTTCCTCCTCTCGGTGACGCCGGGGAAGGCGGGCGAGCTCGGCAAGGCCTGGCTGGTGCGGGAACTGGGGGGAGGGCCGGCGCTCCGGGTGGTGCCCGCGGTGCTGGCCGAGCGGGTGGTGGACCTGCTCGGGGTCTTGCTGCTGATCGCGCTGGGGTCCCTGCCCTTCCCGGGCGGGCCGTGGATCGCCGCGGCGGGGTTCGCCGGAGTGGCCGTAGCGGTGGCGGCGCTCACCTGGCGGCGGCTGGCGGACCTCCTCTTCCGGCTGCTGGGGCGGTTGCCGGTCGCGGGACCCCGGGTGCCGCACCTGGTGGAGGTCTACGACCGGCTGCGGTCGCTCCTCTCGCCGGGGCTGCTGCTCTTCGCGCTGGCCCTCTCGGTGGTGGCGTGGGGAGCGGAAGGGGTGGGCTTCTTCCTGGTGGTGCGGCAGTACGCTCCGAAGGCCGGTCTCCTCCTCTCGATCTTCAACTACACGGGCTCCACCTTCCTGGGCGCCCTCTCCATGCTCCCGGGCGGTCTCGGCGCCGCCGAGGGAGCCCTCGCCGCCCTCCTCCACTCCCAGGGGCTGGACACCGCGGACGCCGGCTCGGTCACCCTCGTCACCCGGGCCGCCACGCTGTGGTTCGCGGTGGCCTTGGGGGTGCTGGCGGTGCCCTTCCTGGCCCGGTGGCTGGGGAGGAAATCCCAGGCCAGCGAAAATAGTTGAGCGACGGGAGACCTTTTTTACGTCTATATACGGTGGGGAAGCCCATCGCGGCCCCCGACTGGGGATGGTCCCCAGTCCCGAGGTACCAATTTGGCACCTCGACTGCCCCAGGGAGGGGGCCAGGTCATGGGAGAAACTCAGGCGTTGCTGGCCGCGGAGAGGATCGAGCACGCGATCCTGCTCCTGCGGGGTGAGAAGGTCATGCTGGATGCCGACATTGCCCTGCTGTACGGCGTCGAGACCAAAGTCCTCGTCCAGGCCATGAAGAGGAACCGCGCCAGGTTCCCGGCCGACTTCATGTTCCAGCTCACCAGGGGAGAGGTCGAGCGCTTGAGGTCACAGTTTGTGACCTCAAGTTGGGGTGGCCGCAGGACTCTGCCCTATGCCTTCACCGAGCAAGGCGTGGCCATGCTCTCGAGCGTCCTGCGCAGCCCGCGAGCCGTGCGGGTCAACATCGAGATCATGCGGGCCTTCATCCGTCTGCGGCAGGTGGTGGCCACGCATACGGACCTCGTCAGGAGGCTCGACGAGTTGGAGGTGAGGTATGACGGCCAGTTCAAGGTGGTGTTCGATGCTCTCCGCCAGCTCATGGTGCCAGCGAAGAAGGAACGCAGGAAGATCGGTTTCCGCGAGACGGAGGGCTGAGGACCGGGAAGATCTTGAGGTCACAAACTGTGACCTCAAGATCGCGCCGCCCTACGCCAGCTTCTGCCCGCAGTCGGGGCAGAAGCGGGGGTTCCCCTCGATCTGGGCGCCGCAGCCGCCGCAGCTCTTCTTGGCCGCTGCGCTCGGGGTGCCGCACTCGGGGCAGAACTTGGCGCCTCCGGCGAGCTTGGCGCCGCAGGACTTGCAGGTGAGGCCGGTGACCTGCCCCAGGTCGCGCCCCTTCATCCAGTCCACCTCCTGCGCCTTGGAGAAGGCCTGCTGGCGGGCGGCGTCGGCCTGGGCGGCGGCGATCTCCTCGTCGAGGTCGGGGGCGCAGTACTCGCAGAGGCCGGCCTTGGCGTTGAAGCAGACCGGCCCGCAGACCCACTTGCCGCAGCGGGTGCACTGCTTGAAGAGGGGGCGGATCTCCGCCACGGCCTCCTTCAAGGCGGAGTCGTGGGCGGGGCCGCCGACGGCGCGCTGGATCTGGTAGGCGGTATCCGAAACGCGGCCGAAGAGCCCGCCGAACAGGCTGCCGGCGACCTCGGCGGCCGAGGCGGCGAGGCCTATCTTCGAGCTCTGGAAGGTCGACATGTAACCGTTGCCGCACTTCTCACAGTAGAACTTGAACTGGTAGCCGCGGTCGGTCGAAAGGTCGTCGTAGTTGCCGGTGAATTCAATGGTCGCCATGGTGCTCACTCAACTCCGGGGAGGAAGGTTGTCGCGAAATGGTAGCACGCCGCCGCCGGGCCGGCGATCTGTGCCAGAGTCCCACGCCATGGAACCGCAGCGGGCTTCCCGCCGGCACGCCCTGGTCCTCGGCGCCATCCTGGGGCTGGCCCTCGTGCTCCGGCTCGCGCACTGGTGGGCGGTGCGGGATCAGCCGTTCTTCGCCTGGCTCGTCATGGACAGCCAGGAGTACGACCGCTGGGCGCAGGAGATCGCGTCCGGGGACTGGCTGGGCTCCCAGGTCTTCTTCCAGGCTCCCCTCTATCCGTATCTGCTGGCCGGCCTCTATACCCTCTTCGGCCGCAGCCTCGACGCCGTCTACCTGCTCCAGATCGCCTTGGCCGTGGCGGGGTGCTACGCCCTGTACCGTGCCGGCCGCGAGATGGCGAGCGAGGGCGTCGGACTGGGGGCGGCGCTGCTGGCGGTGGTCTATGGCCCCTTCCTCTTCTATGACGCGCAGCTTCTCAAGGAGTCGCCCGCCGTCGCCGTCACCTGTTTCCTCCTCTGGACCCTGGCCACGGCACGGTCCCGTCCGGGAGTGGGGTGCTGGCTGGGGGCGGGGTTGCTTCTGGGGGTACTGGCGCTGCTGCGGGAGAACGCCCTGCTCCTCGTTCCCTTCCTCCTTCCCCTGGCTTGGAGCCGGGAGGGGCGGGGACGGGCGCTCCTCCGCCGGGGGGGAGCGCTCGTCGCCGGGCTGCTCCTCGCCCTCCTTCCCGTGGCGCTGCGCAACGGGTTCGTGGGCGGGGACTTCCTCCCCACCACCAGCCAGGGGGGAGTGAACTTCTACATCGGCAACAACCCGCAGGCGGACGGCACGTACCAGCCCATCGTCCCCGGCAAGCAGATCCCCGCCCTGGAGCGGCGGGAGCCGGTGCGGATCGCCGAGCAGGCGGCGGGGCGGCGGCTGACGGCCGGCGAGGTCTCCCGCTACTGGCTGGGCCGCTCCCTCGCCTGGGCACGGCAGGCGCCCGGGGCCTTCCTCCGCCTCCAGGTCCGCAAGCTCGGCATGTTCTGGAGCTGGTACGAGTGGCCGGATGCGGTGGACTACTACTACGTGAAGACCCGCTCGGCCGTCCTCCGGCTGCCGCTGCTGGAATTCGGCGGCGCCGTCCTGCTGGCCCTGGCCGGGCTGGTCCTTGCCCGGCGGCGGCTCGCACCCTTTGCTCCGGCCCTCCTCTTCGCCCTGGGATGGATGCTCTCGACGGTCGTCTTCTTCCTCTTCTCCCGCTACCGGCTGCCGGCCGTGCCACCCCTCCTGGTCTTCGGAGGGGTGACCCTCGACCGCCTCGCCGAGGCTTGGCAGAGCGCCCATCGAAAGCGGGCCGCCGGTCTCGCAGCGATCGTGCTGGCGGCTCTGCTCCTCCCTCGTGCCATGGGCTTCGGGCCGCGCATGGACCTCGTGGAATACAACCTGGGGCGGCTCTACGAGGAGCAGGGCCGGCCCGCGGAGGCGCAGGAGCACTACCGGGCGGCGTTCGCCTACAATTCGAAGGACTCCCTGACCTGCCTCAACCTCGGCAACCTCGCCGCCCGGCGGGGGGAGTGGGCCATCGCCCTCCGCTTCTACCAGCGCGCCGCTGCCTTGGAGCCGCGGTCGGACGACGTCGAGAGCAACCAGGGGGGCGTCTACCTGGCGCTGGGCGACCTCGCGCAGGCGGAAGAGCACCTAGGCCGCGCCCTGGCGCTCAATCCCCAGAATCTGCCGGCCCTCCAGAACGAGACGCTGCTGCTGGCGCGGCGGGGAGACCTCCCGGGAGCGCGGGAGCTCAACCGACGGCTGTTGGAATTGGACCCTAAGAACGCGGCGGGGCTGCGCCTGAAGGCGCGGCTGGGTTCCTAAACCAGCGGCCTCTTCGCCACGGCCAGGAGCGAATCCCCGAACGCCGGGGTATGGATCACCCGGCCGATCAGCCGCAGGGGCTTGAGGAACTTCGTGCCTTCCCCCACGGAGCAGAAATTGGATTCGGTGACGAGGGTCTCGACTTCGAGGCCCGCGCCCTCCAGCCCTTCGCGCAGCATGCGGGGGGTGAACATGTGGATGTGGGTGGGGTCCTGGTACCAGGCCCAGCGCCGGCCGAGGAGGGGACGGGCCAGGCTGTGGGCGTTCAGTGTGATGACGAAGAGCTTGCCGCCGGGCTTGAGGCACCGGCGGCAGCTCGCAAGGGTGGTGGCGTAGTCCTTCAGGTGCTCGATGACGTCGAGCAGGGTGACGGCGTCGAAGTGGGCGTCCTGGAAGGGGAAGGGCTCTTCGGCTCCCTGCTCCACCACCTCGCCGCGGGTGCGCCGCCGCGCCTGCTCCACGGCGTGGCTGGAGACCTCGATGCCGTGCGCCTCGTAGCCACCCTTCTCCAGGGCCGCCAGGAAGAAGCCGTAGCCCGCGCCCACGTCCAGCACCCGGCCGCCGGGGACGCCGTGAGTGCGCAGCAGCTTCACCAGGTAATCCAGGTAGCGGACCTTGCCCGGATGAAGCTGGAAGTATTCGCGGTCGAAATACCCGGCGTCGTGCACGGGCCGGGATGCTAGCACCGGCCTCGAGCCTGTGCTAACAATACCCGCCCATGTTCTGGCTCGACCTGGTAGGCGCCGCGGCGACGCTCGTCGCGCTGGGCTTCCTCTTCCTCTGCGGATACCTGACGGCCCTGTGGCTGCTGGGGAGCCGGGCGGGAAGCGACCCGCTGGCCCTCGCCATCACGACGCTGCTGCTGGCCACGGCCGAAGCGGTGGGGATCGCCCTCCTGCTGGGCGGGCTCGGGGTGCTGCGGCTCGACTTCGCCCTGGCTCTCCTCGCCGGGGTGACGCTCCTCCTGCTGCTCGGCTTCCGCAAGGCGCCCCCTGCCGGAGGGGTGGATGCTCCGGCGCGGGCGCTCGTTCGGCGCACCTGGGAGGTCCTCCGCGAGCACCCGGTGCCGGCCCTCCTCACCCTGCATGCGGTGGCGATCGAAGAGCTGCGGGGGCTGCTGCGCCCTCCCCTCTCGTGGGACAGCCTGATGTACCACCTGCTCCTCACCGCCACCTGGCTGCGCGACCGCAACCTCTTCCCGGTCTTCGGCAACATCCCGGTCAACTACTACGGCTATGTCCCCGCCAACGGGTCGCTCTGGTACTGGTGGTGGATGGCTCCCTCGCACAGCGAGCTGTACGTCAACCTCGCAGCGTTCCCGCACTGGCTGCTCCTGGGGCTGGCCGTGGGAGGCGTCGCCCGCGAGCTCGGCGCCCGGCGGCACTGGCCGCTCGCCTCGTTCCTGGTGCTGCTGACGCCGACGGTGATCCGCTTCGTGGCCACCGAGTACGTGGACGTCCTGGTGGGCGCGACCCTGGCGGCCGCGGTCTTCTTCGCCCTGCGCTGGCTGCGGGAGGCGGACTGGGCCTGGGCGGTCCTCATCGGCACAGGAGTCGGCCTCGCCGCGGGCGCCAAGGTGCTGGGGGTGCCCTATGCCCTCGCTCTGGCCGGACTCGCGGTGCCGCTCGCGCGGGGGGCCTGGGGGCGGCGCTCCGGCCAGATCGTGGCCGCGCTGCTGATGGCGGCCCTCCTGGGGAGCTTCTTCTACCTCCGCAACGTGGCCCTGGGCGCCGATCCCCTGGCCGTCATCTGCGAGGAGACGTCGAGCGGGCCGAAAAACGCCAACACCCCTTCAATCCCCCGCAAGAACTCGGTGGTGGACCTCTGGCGGCCGATGATCGAGGAAGGGCAGCTCCTCGATACCTTCGTGGGGATCAGCCGCGCCCAGTCGCAGGAGATGGGGGTGGGGCCGCTCGCCTTCGTTCTGCTCCTGGCGGCGTTCGTCTTCCCCTTTGCCCTGGGCCGCGAGAGGTGGAGGGAGAGCCTGCTGGTGGCCGGGCAGGTCTGGGCCGAGATCGCCTTCTGGCTGATGGTCCCGTTCGCCAAGAGCCATCACGTCTTCGCCAACGTCCGCTACCTGATCCCAGGGCTCGGCCTCGCCTTCGCGGGGGGAGTGGCCCTCGGCGAGAGGAAGGGGGTGCGCGACCGCTGGATGGAGGGGATCGCCATCGTCTTCCTCATCCAGGGGCTCCTCCAGCTCCATGCCGAGATGCCCCGCGGCGTGCGGCTGGCCCTGGCGGCGGCGGATCTCGCGGCGGTGGCGCTCGCCTTCTCGCCCGGGCTGCGTGCCTTCGCCCTGCGGCGGCGGCGCGAGCTGGCCGTGGCAGCGGTGGCGCTGGCGATCTTCGGCGCCCCCTTCCTCGCCCGCTTCCGAGTGGCGGACCGCGCGCGGGCCCTCGCCAAGGAGTTCACCACCCACGCCACCATCGCGCGCTTCTCCGCCAACGCCTGGGGATGGCTGGAGGTGAACGGGGGGGACGGCACCGTCGCCGCCGTCAGCGCGCCGAACAACTACTTCATGTACCCGGCCATGGGGACCCACCTGGAGCGGGATGTCCGCTACGTGAACGTCAACGCTGCCAACCACCCCCTGGCCATTCAATACCCGGCGTGCCAGCCGCGGGTCGACCCCTCGCCGGAGGCGTGGATCGCCAACCTGGAGGCCCAGCACGTCCGCTGGATTCACCTCTCCCGCTTCCCCAACTTCGATTTCCCCCGTGAGCGGCAGTGGGCGGCGGCGGACCCTCAGCGCTTTGCACTGCGCTACACGGACGGCCTGAACCTGATCTACGAATTCCTGCCGGGCTCGGCTCCGGCTCCTTGAGCCCGCCGGGGGTTCCCCACCCCCTCCCTTCCCGGCTACAATCCCCGGCTCGCGAACCGGCTTCCGGAACTTGTATCGCTTCGAGACCACCATGCCTGCTTTCACTCACCTGGAATTCCATCGGACGGGAATCGGCCTGGTGCCGGACGGCCCGGGCTCGCCGCACACGGCGATCTACGTGGCCTCGGTGCCCGGCAGCGGCACGTTGCGCTCGTGCACCTGCGCGGTCAGCAAGCACAAGACGTGCGATCACCTGAAGGACCTCTCCAAAGCCGTGGCCGAGGTCGAGCGGGCCTTCGCGGCGCGGAGTTGGGAGGCGGCTTTCGAGGCCTCGGTGTGGTACCGGCTGGCACGCCTGCTTTTCGAGGGGAATCCCCAGGCTTCCGCCAAGGTGCGGGTGCTGCGGGTGCCCCGCGAGCCGGCACCGGTGATCCGCGTCACCGCGCCGGCTGGGGACGAGCTGGCCGAGTACCTGGATGCCTCGCCGGCCCGCCTGCGCTTCCTGGAGAGGACGGGGAAGGCCGCCCCCGACGGCGAGAGGATCTTCGACCGTGCCGGTCTCCTGGAGCGCCTGGCCCTCTTCCAGGCCACGGAGCAGGAACGGATGTTCCACAAGGCCGGCATGAAGACGCAACGGCAGACCTGGGAGGAGAGCTTCTGGCACCGCCTGGCCTACCACTGCGTCCGCGAGGCCGAAACGGCGGGGGAGGCGCGGGGGACGTTCCATCCTGCCATCGACGAATCTTCGGGGCGCTTCACCTTCACCTACCGCCGGCCGGACGGCGAGGCCGTGGTCCGCTTCGTCGTCCCCCGCGACCGCGTGCGGGCGGCGCTCCAGCTCCTGGCCGCCGAATATCCGGAGCAGGCAGACCTCGCGATCCGCCCGATCCCCCTGCAGTCCATCTTCCGCGTCACCCAGGAGACCGAGCTGGACCTGGAGGTGCGGCCGGTCATCCGCGCTCTCCAGGCGAATGGCGAGACGCGGTTCTTCGAGCACCGGGACTTCGCCAAGTTTCGCTACGGCAACCTGGTGTGGATCAAGGAGCTGGGCATCCTCGCCGAGCTCGAAAGGGAAGGGAAGGAGAGGAAGTTCAAGTCCCCGGTCCACATGCGGCTCCAGCGCAGCCAGGTGCCGAGCTACCTCGCGGAGCATGCGGAAGCCCTGGACAAGGGATTGCTGGTGCTGGACGATCCGCTGCGCGACCGGCGGGTCTTCACCCATCAGGACCACATCGAGATCTCGCTCCTCGACCTGGAGGCGGCGCTGGAGCGAAGCTGGTTCTGGCTCGCTCTCCAATATGGCTTCGGCAGCGACGCCGTCTCGCTCGCCGAGCTGCTGCGGGCCAAGCGGGAAGGGCTCCCCTACCTGGAGACGGCGGAGGGGTGGATCGACCTCAACGCGCCGGCCTTCCGCGAGCTGGACCGCCTGGCTGAGGCAGTGAAGGACGGCCGCTTTCGGTTCCCCGCGAGCGAGCTGCTCCGTCTCCAGGCCGCCGCGGGCAGTGCCGTGCGGGTGGCGGGTGAGGACGAGGGAGCGGCGAAGCTCGTCCGCCTCCTGGAGCTGCGGCCGGCGGCGCCCTTCGCGGGGGCCCGGGGGATCAGCACGCCGCTCCGGCAATACCAGAAGCACGGGGTGGACTGGCTCCTCTTCCTTTACCAGAACCGCCTCGCCGGCCTCCTCTGCGACGACATGGGGCTCGGCAAGACCCTCCAGGTGCTGGCCCTCCTGGTGACCCTCCTGGAGCGGGGTGAGGTGGCGGAGCCTTTCCTGGTGGCCTGCCCCACCAGCGTCCTCTCCCACTGGCGCAATCAGATCGAGCGCCACGCTCCGGGGCTCAAGCCTGTGCTCCATCACGGCGCCCAGCGCCGCCTGGCGGGAAAGCTCCAGCGGGGGGACGTCCTCGTCACCTCCTACGGCGTGCTCCGCCGGGATGCCGAGGCGCTCTCAGCGATCCCCTTCGCCCTGGCGGTGTTCGACGAGGCCCAGCACCTCAAGAACCGGGGGACGCAGAGCTGGCAGGCCGCGGACCACCTGGTAGCGGACGTCAAGCTCGGTCTGACGGGGACGCCGGTCGAGAACTCGCTCGGCGAGCTCAAGGCACTCTTCGACCTCATCCTCCCCGGCTACCTGGGGAGCGACACCGCGTTCCTGGAGCGCTTCGTGAAGACGGCTCCGGCGTCGCCGCTGGAGCGGGATGCGCCCCGTCCCGGGGAGCGGCTGGCGGAGCTGCGGCGGGTGATCTCCCCCTTCGTGTTGCGGCGCCTCAAGACCTCCGTGCTCGACGAGCTGCCGGAGAAGATCGAGGACGTCCGCACCTGCGCCTTGTCCGCCGATCAGGTCCAGCTCTACCGAGATGCCGTCGCCGGCCGCGGGGCGGAGCTGGCCCGCGAGATCGAGCAGGCGGCGGACGGTCACATCCCCTATCTCCACGTCTTCGCCGTGCTCACCCTGCTCAAGAAGATCTGCGACCATCCCGCCCTGGCCCTGGGCGACCTCGGCCGGGCCGGCGAGCTGGCCTCGGGCAAGTGGGACCTCTACCGGGAGATCCTCGACGAGGCCCTCGGGAGCGGCCAGAAGGTGGTGGTCTTCAGCCAGTACCTGGGGATGATCGAGCTGATGGCCCGCCACTTGGAGGGGCTCGGGGTGGGCTTCGTCCGCCTGACCGGCTCCAGCGTGCGCCGCGGTGAGATCGTAGACCGCTTCAACCTCGACCCGGACTGCCGGGTCTTCCTCGGCAGCCTGAAGGCCGGCGGCACGGGGATCGACCTGGTGGGCGGGTCGGTCGTGATCCACTACGACCGCTGGTGGAACGCGGCCAAGGAAGACCAGGCCACGGACCGCGTCTACCGTCTGGGCCAGAAGCGGGCGGTGCAGGTCTTCAAGCTGGTGACGGAGGGGACCCTCGAAGAGAAGATCGCCGCCTTGATCGAAAGGAAGCGGGAGGTGATGGCGAGCGTCGTCCAAGAGGATTCCGCCGAGCTGGCGAAGATCTTCAGCCGCGAGGAGCTGCTGGAGATGCTGCGGGATCCCGGGGCAAGCGACGGGGGAGTGAGGGCCCGCCGCGGGAATCCTATTGGCTCAGGGTTTAGGTATAGGTAAACTCACTATGACGACGGCCAACCCCGTAGCGGTGCAGGGCCAGAAGGTCAAGATCCAATGAGTGACAAGGCTCCCTCTACTTACGAAGAGCTCCTGGCGGAAGATCCTGCGGAATTGCGACAGGAGGAGCTCATCCTCGAAGCGACCGAGGCGTTGGCGCGAGCCCTTCGCAGCTCCGGGCTCACTCAGAGCGAGCTTGCCGCGCGGCTGGGCAAGACCAAGGGGTTCGTTTCGCAGATCCTGGGCGGCGGGAAGAATCTGACCCTTCGCACTCTTGCGGACGTGGCAGGCGCGCTTGGGTGCAAGGTCCAGATTCAGCTTCGAGCCGAAAAAGCCGTCAAAACTCCCTCATCAGCCCCTGAGTGGAGTCAGCAACCAGCGGCCCTGGCGGCGAAGCCGCGGGATCAAGGTTAAATGCGTATCGCGCAAAACCGCTTGGCGTTTTGCTCGGCGCCGAAGCCATTTGGACGGCATCGCCGCCGCTCTCTGCCAGCCTCACCGCCCGCCTGAGGGCCACTCATCCGAGCGGATTCGCTCGCTTGGGGAGGGGTGTGCCCGCTTCGACGCCGGAAAGTCTGTTTCTGAGACTGACCAAACCAAGTTTGAAGGTCCGACTCCCGAACAAGCCGCTCAAGCAGCCCGGGATCCAAAAACACCCTTTTCGGCACGGCTCGAGTACCGCGACGTCGATGACATCGAGTGAGGCTCCGGGAGCAGCGGAATCGCCCCTTTCGAGCGTGATATCCTAGGGCACATTATGAAAGCTCGGAGGCTCCTCCTGATCGTGGCCCTGGCCATGCCTTGCTCTCTCGCCGCGGCGTCCGGCCCGGTGAGCCCTGCCACACCGCCCGAGCTTGCCGAAGACGGGATCAGCAAGGCGGCGTCGGTGGGGAGCGACCTGAGGATCTCCGGGGTCCAGATCAGCGTATGCCTCACGTCCGACGTCCGCGTCAACTTCTGGGATCCGCTGAAGATCGTCGCCGCCGCGAATGACTACACGGGGACGAGCGAGGACCAGTTCTACTCGACGGACGGCGGCAAGACCTGGGGACAGTCCGCCCTCCCCCTGCTGCCGGGAGACGTCTACTACCTGAATCCGACGGTCGACTGGACATCGGACGGCACCGCCTGGTCGGTGGTGGTCGGCGTCAATTCCAGTTTGGGGCAATACAGGCTGCGGGCCTACAAGTCGATCGACCACGGCGCCACCTGGGTGTTCGACGGCACGCCCTCGGGCACGCACTCGAACGTGTACCAGGGGGGGATGCTCTGGGCGGACCACAGCTCGTCGTCGCCGTTCAAGGATACCCTCTACACGACCTGGCAGAACCTCGGGCTGGGCTACGTCGGCCGGCGCACGCCCGGCGCGAGCGGGACTTGGCAGACGCCGGTGCGGATCGGCGGCGCCGAGACGACCGGCACCCCCGTCGGCTCCGAAATCAAGACCAACGCGAACGGCGAGGTGTTCGGTTTCTGGAACGATATCGGAAGCCGCCGGCTCTTCGTCGCCAAGTCGACCAACGGCGGCGCCTCGTTCGGCGCGGCGGTGGCCATCGCCTCCACGTGGGACCTCTATCAATTCAGCGTGCCCGCGATGCGCAACGCGCAGATCTCCGTCTCGGGCGGCGTCCGCCGCACCGCGACCAAGAACCTGGTCTATGCCACCTGGGCCGACCTGAAGGGAACCAACGGCTGCGACGCTCCCATCTACGAGCCAGGGTCCGATGCTTCGTCCTCCTGCAAGACCCGGGTCTGGTTCGCGCGGTCCACCGACGGCGGGGCCACCTGGTCGACGCCGGTGAGGATCAACGACCAGGCCTCGCTCAACGACCAGCTCCATCCGAAGCTGGCGGTCGACGAAACCGA
Organism: Thermoanaerobaculia bacterium; assembly: GCA_036275055.1. Lineage (GTDB taxonomy): Bacteria > Acidobacteriota > Thermoanaerobaculia > Multivoradales > UBA5704 > DATARR01. The sequence continues at coordinate 6,001 of DASUEN010000036.1, read as the reverse complement.
TGGGACTCTGGGGATCACCTACTACGACACGGTCGCCGACCCGCGCCGACGGAAGACCGACGTCTGGTTCCAGTCGTCCCACGACGACGGCGTTACCTGGTCGGCGGCGACGAAACTGACCTCGGCACCCACCGACGAGTCGGTGGAGACGGCCGAGCCGAACAATCAATACGGCCTTCACAACGGCCTGTCCGGGGTCGCCGGCCAGTTCTTCGCCACCTGGACCGACCGGCGGACCAACGGCAGCGAGGAGATCTGGGGGGCGGGGATCCGGGAAGCCGTCTGTACCAACCCGGGAGCGCCGGTGGCCGGTACCGCTGCCAGCGTGGGCGTGAATCAGGTGCAGGTGACCTGGGGGAACGGCTCGCCGTCGGCATCGCGGTTCAACGTCTACCGGGCCCCGGGCACCTGCGCCGCGCCCGGCGCCTTCACCCGCGTCGGCACCGCCGTGGCCGGCTCAACCCTCGTGGACACGGACGTGTCGGGGGGCTCGACCTATGCCTACCAGGTGCGGGGGACCGACGCCAGCGGCGTCTGCGAGTCGGCGCCGTCGGGCTGCATGCAGGTGACGGCGACCGGAGCCTGCCGGCTGCCGCCGGCCTTCGCCGGGATCACGAGCGCGGTCGGCCAGGCCGCCTTGGGGTGCGGCATCGCCCTCTCCTGGCCTGCGGCGACCTCGGCGTGCGGCGGCTCGATCACCTACAACGTCTATCAATCGGGGAATCCCGTATTCACGCCGGACAACCTCCACCGGCTGGCCAGCCACGTCACCGGCACGAGCTATCTCGACCCCCTGCCGGAGGGGTCGCCCAACTTCCCCATCTACTACATCGTCCGGGCGGTGGACAGCGCCAACGGCCTGGAGGAGGGCAACCTGGTCACGAGGGGCGCCACGCCCACCGGGCCGGCGACGTACCTCCTGAACGAAACCTTCGAGGGGCCCGGCGGCTTCGACAATCCTGGCTGGACGCACGCCTCCTACATCTTCGACCCCGGCTCCGACTGGACGTGGTCGACGGCGCAGTCGCGCTCGTCCGCCCACTCCTGGTTCTCTCCGGGTTGGAACAGCGAGGCGCAGAAGGCCCTGATCTCCCCCTCCTTCGTCCCCCAGGCCGGCACCCTCCTCTCCTTCTGGCACACCTACTCGTTCGACGACAGCGCCGGCTGCTACGACGCGGGCATCCTTCAGGTCTCGACCAACGGCGGCGGCACTTGGTCGACGATGCCGGACGCCGCCTTCCGGTGGGGATCCTTCAACGGCACCGTATATTTCGGCTCCAACGGATACGCCGGCAGCCGGGCCTGGTGCCACGGCACGATCGGTCCGATGACCCTGGTCCAGGTCGACCTCTCCGCCTACGCCGGGACGCCGATCCAACTGCGCTGGATCGAAAGCGACGACAATCTCATCGGCTTCACCGGCTGGTACATGGACGACGTGACGGTCGCCAACGCCGCGGCCTGTCGTAATAATCCGATCTTCAGCGACAGCTTCGAGAACGGCAACCTGGCGGCCTGGACCGACACCACTCCCTGAGCGGTCTCAAAGGCCGATGGGTCTGTCTTACAAATCCCTGGCGCCTATTCTGGGTCGCTCATACGACCAGCCAATGTTACACTAGCTTCCTCGGAGGAGCTAAGAAATGCAGAAAGAGCCATTTCGTATGGGGTTCGATATGTGGGTAAGCGCCCAACTTGAGGCCGAAAACACGCTAGAACCCGGCACTGAACTGTCCGATGTAGGCCCCGTGAGCAGGACGTTACGTGACGTCCTGGGCAGTGAACTACGCACCTCGTCTTTAGTGGCGAATGCGTTCTGGCAAGGCTATGTGTTCTCCGACGAATTTCGACGCTCGCAGCTAGTACCGGGAGTTGACAAAGTAGGGACAAGTCGAATGTTCGTTGTGCCACATGGACTTGACCAGTTTGCTCTCGTAGTGGAGTCACACTATCAGGGCGCCGAAGCCATCTTGTCGCGCGATCCGCAACATCGCCCCTCTTCCCTCGCCCGCTCTCCGGCGCCGAGGGTCCACGCCGCCACCAAGACCGCACGGAAGGCGTTCTATGAAATCTACGCTGCCTTCGTCAGTGCCTTCCGGGAGGCGTCCGAAAAGTTGAGGCACGGCGACCGCAACGCGCCCTTCCCCATAGGCAGCTTCCCGCCGGCCCTGCCCTTCGTGGCCGGATAACGGGCATCGTCGCCGCTCTTTTCCAGCCTCACTGCCCGCTGAGGGATACTTCTCCGAGCTGATTCGCTCGATTGGGGAGAGGTGCTTCGACCCTGGAAAGTCTATTCTGAGAGTGACAGAACCAAGTTTGAAGGTCCGACTCCCGAACCAGCCGCTCAAGCAACCCAGGATCCAAAAACACCCTGGCTCCTTTCGGCTCCTTTCGCCGGCCTTCTTGCCGGTGACGGTCCACGTCGCGAGCTTCGAATCCTCTGGGTCTTAGCGCCGCGAGCCGTGAGGGGATCTCCAGCACAACTACGTTCATAGGCTGAGCGAAGCAGTGCTGTTTCCGCTCGCACTCAGGAGATCCGCACACATGACAGAAAAGACTCTCTCGACCCCCCGCAAGCTCTTCGTCGCCCTCGGCTTGACCTGCGCCCTGGCTCTCGCCGTGGTGGCCACCACTCCGCGGCCGGCGGAGGCCTCCAGCAACCAGGACTGCACCTTCTTCAGCGACGCCTCCCACTCCCAGGTGGTGGGGCAGCGCGGCGTCGACTGCTGCGGCGCTTCGATCGACCGGGGTGTCACCAGCCCCTACTTCACCTGCGAGCCGGTGCCGGTTTGCATCTGGTGCCCGCCCACCTCGTAGCCTGATGGGACTGGACCACCCTGTCCTGCCACAGGGCAGGGTGGGATCCAAAAACACCCTGGCTCCTTTGCTGCTCCTTTGCTGGCTGCGGAGAGGAGGCAGGCGGTGGTTCCCCCTGCCTCTTCTCTCGGGGTCGTCATCCCTTGAGCAGGTTCCAGGTGAGGCTCACGGTGGCGTCGTTGAAGTCGCAGTCGCCGCCGTTCGGGATGTCCTCGGTGATGAAGGTCCAACTCGCGGCGTAGGTGGTGCTGCCGATGGCAATGTTGTCGCTCGCCGAGAGGCCCCGGGTGGTCTGCCCGCTGGTGCTGGTGAAGGTGATGGTGTAGCTGTTCCCGTCGGCGGTAAACGCATTCGTCTTCCCCGAAGGGCTCGTCATGACGACTGGGGTGCCCGTGGTGCCGCCCACGCCCTGAATCTGGGCGACGACCACGCCGGTTGAGTTGGTGACGGTTGCCGTCTGGGTGGCGGCGCTCTGGACGTATCCGCTCAGCACACAGACCTTGCCGCTCGGCAGGATATTCTGCCCATTGAAGGTGAAGCTTCCGGCAAATCCGACGTTGGTGCAATTGGCCATGGTTCTGGTCTCCTTCTCTGTGCTGCGTCGTAAAGGTTATTGGGCGTCGCTTGGACGATTTTTTGCGACCCGGATCGCTGCCAGAGTAAGGAGAGCAAGCGAGATGCCAATCGAAAGACGCGGAAAAGCCCGCCAAAACGGGCTCCGGCAGGCCCACTGACGGAATCCTGACGTGTCAGCGGACACGTCAGTAATTCAAGCGATTCGGAGCTCGCTTGCGCTTGCCGGCCCCTCCTCCAGGTCAAGTCGTTATTCGATCACCGTCGCGTCCGCCCCGCCCGCGCAGATAGTCCACGACCGCCGTCCGCCCCCCATAGTCGGCCCAATCGAGGGGCGTGCCCTGGTGAAGCGTGTCCCGGATGTCCAAGCGTGCGCCTCGCTTGGCGAGCAATTTCACGACGTCCAGGTGGTTGGACCAGACGGCTTGGTGGAGCGGCGTCGAATGGGAATGGAAGCCTTCGGGGTTGTAGCGGCTCGGGTCCTCACCCGCATCCAGGAGCAAGCGCACGACTTCGGTGTGGCCGTGCTGGGCGGCGAGCGCCAGGGCGACGTGCCGGCTCTGGGGATCCGAAGTCGGTAGAAGCCGAGCGGCGTCTTCGAGCCGGCCCAGTCCGGCGACCGCGGCGAGGTGGTCCACGGGCGCGCCGCGGCGGGCGAGCGTTTCGGCGGTGTCGTGGTAGCCGAAGGCCAGCGCGGTGACAAGCGCCGACCGCCAGCTCGACCCCGGTCCTTCGAAAGCAGCGCCGTAGTCGAGCAGCGTTTCCGCGAGCGCGCCTTGCAGACCGGCTTCCGCGGGATGACAGCTCGACACCAGCATGCTCATGGGCGTGCATTTCGCTCCGTACATATCGCCCAGCGCATCGACTTCGGCTCCGGCATCCAGCAGGACCTTCGCGACCTCGACCGCGTTCGCCGGCGTCTTCTGCCGCCCATCCTCGACGCCATTGGCGGCGACGTAGTGCAACAGCGTGGCATGGTGCCGGCGGGTCGAGACCCTATGGACCAGCTCCGGATGCTCGCGCAACATCGAGCGCAGCGTCGCCACGTCACCCGAGACGACGGCCTCCACCGCGGCTTCGAACCGCGCCACCGGGCCCGGGTGCTGGACGGCTTCGGTGAAGGCCGCGAGGTCCGCCCAGGTCTCGAAACTATATTCGTGCGCAACGACCGCCTGCGCGTCCGCAAGGTCGAGCGTTGCGGCTCTCACCGCGTCCACGGAGTTGTCGCGGAACCGTGGATGCATCCACTTGAAGCGCCATTCCGCGGCTTCGTCGCCTGACCTCAAGGCGGCGAGGAGGGCCTCCGCCTGTCGCTGATACTCCTCCAGGGGAGAGCTGTAGGCTAAGAAATCGGCTCTGCTCATGCCTTCATCCTACTTCACCGAGGATGAGGGCGAGCGGAGCTGACTTGGCCAATTGACCCAGGTTCCGGAACGCCCTACCATCCGCAGGCAAGTTCTTGAAGCCATGTTGGCTATAAGGGTCCACTCATCCTATGAACACCCGCCGTCAGTTCCTGATCCGCGCCCCCCTCGGCGTGCTCGTCGCGGCTACCGTGTGTCGCGATGCGACTCTGTCAGCCGATCCGCAACCGCCACCGGACACCCCAGGTGCACCGCCCACCTTCGGCACGGGAGCCGGAGCCGGTCCTGCCGTGACGCCGGCGACGTTCGCCGAGGCGGAGAAGCTGATGCAGGTGACGATGACGCCGGCCGAGCGGCAGCAGGCCGCCGACTCGTGGCGACAGTCGCTCGCGCCGTACCTGGAGCGCCGCACCGGGCCGCGGAAGGTGGCGATCGCGCCCATCGACTCGCCAGGTACGCTCTGGAACCCGCTTCTCCCGGGCATTGCGGCGTCGCCGTCCCGCGACCGGTTCGTGCGGTCGAAGGCCGATACCGCGCCGCTGCCTTCCAAGGACGAAGACATCGCCTTCGCACCCGTGACGCAACTGTCGCGGTGGATCGAGTCGCGGCAACTCACGTCCGAGCGGCTCACGAACATTTATCTCAAACGCATCGAGCGGCTGGACGGCAAGATTCGCTCCGTCATCACGCGGACCGCGGACCATGCTCTCGCCCGCGCGAAGAAGGCCGATGCCGAGATCGCTGCCGGCAAGTACCGGGGGCCACTGCACGGCATCCCATACGGCGTGAAGGATCTGCTGGATACCAAGGACATCCCCACGACGTACGGTGCCGAGCCCTTCCGCAACCGCGTGCCGCCGGCCGACTCCGCGGTCGTGCGCCGGCTCGACGAGGCAGGCGCGGTGCTGATCGCGAAGCTCTCGCTCGGCGCGCTCGCGCTCAACGACATCTGGTTCGGCGGCCAGACGATGAACCCGTGGCTACTCGAAGAGGGCGCGTCGGGATCGAGCGCCGGGCCCGGGGCGGCGACGGCGGCGGCACTCGTCGCTTTTTCCGTCGGCAGCGAAACCGGCGGCAGCATCGTCTCTCCCGCCATGCGCTGCGGCGTGACCGGTCTGCGTCCGACGTTCGGCCGCGTGCCGCGCACCGGCGCCATGACGCTCTGCTGGTCGCTCGACAAGCTGGGTCCGATGACGCGCACAGTCGAAGACGCCATGATCGTGTTGCGCGCCATCTCCGGTCCTGAT
>DASUEN010000035.1:0-7944 GCA_036275055.1 Thermoanaerobaculia bacterium | reverse complement strand
GCGGGAGAAGAGGGAGAACAGCAAGAAGGGACAACAGGGACAGCAGGGACACAAGGGACGAATGAGCACAGCGAGGACGGCTCGGCCGGGACCCCTTCTCCCGGTGAGGGGGGTGGCGAGGGGGCGGGAGAAGGGGCAGGGGATGAGGGTCTTGGGCGGGGGAGCTCTGAGGCACAATGGGCGCCCCAGGGTGTGGTCGGCCACGCCGGCCTCTTCGGCACCGCCCGGGACCTCTGGCGGCTGGGGGTGGAATGGCTGGCGCCGGGACGCCTGTTGAAGCCGGAGGGCGTGGCCGCGGCGCTTTCAGGCGGCGGCCCGTTCGCCCTGGGCTGGTGGCGCAGGACCCTGCGCGGCAGTGCGGGGCGGGCGCTTCCGCCCACCGCTTTCGGTCACACCGGTTTCGCAGGCAACAGTTTCTGGATCGACCCGCAAGGGCGGCGCCTCTTCGTGATGCTCGCCTCCCGGCGCGATCCCGCGATGGACATGAACCGCTGGCGCCGGCGCTTTCACCGCCTCGCCCAGCTTGCTTTCGAGAGGGAGGCAGCTCGCTGATGGAAATTCGTGACCTGGTCTTGGTCGACGGGGTGCGCACCCCGATGGCCGAATACAACGGCTCCTTTGCCGATATCTCCGCGATCGACCTCGGAGCGCACGCGGCGCGCGCCCTGTTCGAGCGGACGGGGATCGCCCCGTCCGAAATTGACCACACCGTGGTGGGCAACGCCCTCCAGACTTCTCCCGACGCCATCTACGGCGCGCGCCACGTGGCGCTCAAGGCCGGCGTGCCGAAGGAGGTCCCGGCGCTGACGGTCAACCGCCTGTGCGGCTCGGGCATCCAGTCGGTGATCTCCGGTGCCCACACCATCCTGGCGGGGGAGTCCACGACCTGCCTCGTGGGGGGAATGGAGAACATGTCGCAGGCGCCGCACGTCATCTGGGGCGCCCGCCGCGGCTTCAAGCTCGGCCAGGGTCAGCTTCAGGATCTGCTGATGGTGGCGCTGATGGACCCCTACTGCGGCTGCTACATGGCGCAGACGAGCAACAACCTGGCGAAGGACTTCGGCATCAGCCGCGAGGAGCAGGACCGCTTCGCCATCCTCTCCCAACAGCGGGCCGGAGAGGCTTGGGCGAGCGGCAAGCTGGCGGCGGAGGTCGCGCCCGTCGAGGTGGGGAAGGGGAAACGGGCGAAGGTGATCGACAAGGACGACCATCTCCGCCCCGAGACGACGATGGAGGATCTCGCCGGCCTCCCTCCGGCTTTCGACAAGGAAGGCTTCGTCACCGCCGGCAACGCCTCGGGAATCGTCGACGGGGCGGCGATGATGATCCTCTCCACGGCCGGCCGCGCCCGGGAGCGGGGGTGGAAGCCGCTGGGGCGCATCCTCGGCTGGTCGGTGGTGGGTGTCGAGCCCTCGCGCATGGGAATCGGGCCGGCGCCGGCCATCCGCAAGGTGCTGGAAAAGGTGGGGCTCAGCCTTGGCGACATCGACCTCTTCGAGATCAATGAGGCGTTCGCGGGCCAGATCCTGGCGGTGGTGAAGGACCTCGGTCTCGATGAGGACAAGCTCAACGTCAACGGCGGCGCCATCGCCCTGGGGCATCCGCTTGGCGCCACAGGCACGCGCCTGCTGATCACGCTCTTGAAGGAGCTCAACCGGCGGGGCGGCGGCCGTGGGATCGCCTCGGCCTGCATCGGCGGCGGCCAGGGCATTGCCATGGCGGTCGAAACGGTCGAGGCGGCGTGATCAACCTCGTGGGGTACCGGGTCCTCGTGACCGGAGGCAGCCGCGGCATCGGTGCCGCGTGTTGCCGCCTGTTCGCGAAGGCGGGCGCCACCGTCATGGTGCAGTACATGGCGAGCGGCGCCCGGGCGCGTCAGGTGTTGGACGAGCTTGGAAAGATCTCCGTCAAGCCGCATCGCAAGGTGCGCTGCGACGTCACCGACCGCGATCAGATCGAGGAGCTGTTCCGCTTCGTGGAAAAGGAGTGGAGAGGGCTGGACGGGCTCGTCAACAACGCCGGCGTGTGGATTCACGATCCCCTGGTGGACCTCGACAAGACGAAGCTCGAAGCCACCCTGGCGGTGAACGTGGTGGGTCCCTTCCTCTGCGCCCGCCAGGCCGTGCCGCTGCTCAAGGAATCGCCCGACGGCAGCATCATCAACATCAGCTCCACGGCGGGCCAGCGGGGCGAGGCCTTCTACAGCCCCTACGCCGCGAGCAAGGGAGCGATGATCTCGGCCACCAAGTCATGGTCCACCGAGCTCGCCCCCGAGATCCGCGTCAACGCCGTGGCCCCGGGCTGGGTGGATACGGACATGACGGCCGAGGCCCTCGCCGGCGAAGGAAGGGAGAGGGCCCTCGCCGCCATTCCTCTCCAGCGTATCGCCACGGCCGAGGACATCGCCGGGGCCGTCCTCTTCCTCGCCTCGCCTCTGGCGCGGCACATCACGGGGGAGATTTTGAACGTGAATGGGGGGAGCGTGTTGGTGGGGTAGGGCGCCCCCATCCAAGACGCTGCTTTGCGGCTAGGCCTTACGGTAGGGCACCTTGAGATCGGACAGCATCGGATAGTGTCGGGCGTTGAGGGTAACGAGCTGTGCGCCCCTGCGACTCGCGGTCGCTGCGAGGAGTGCATCCGCGAGGCCGGTGCCATGCGAGGCTCGGTAATCGCGGCGGAATAGACCACCTCGAATCGCGATCTCGTCATCGACGGGGACGACCTCGAAAGCTTGAACGAAGAGGTCCAACACCTGTTTTTCCTCACCTTCCCGGACTCCCGCGTAGAGCTCGGCCACCGTCATACTGGAGATCAACAACGGTTCGGTGAGATTTTCCAGAAAGTCGACGGCAGCAGGCAAGCCTCTCAGATAGTCGATGAGCACATCGGTATCCACCAGGATCGGACTGGGCATGGTCTAGTGGGCCCTATCCAGCCGCTCGTCCAACTCACCTCTGAGCTCTCGGAGGTCTGGAAGGTCGGTCCGGTTTTTCCAGATGCCGCGGGCCTGACGCAGCATGGACTTCCGATCCTTGGTAGCAGGAAGCTCGAGGCTGTGCAGAAGGCCGTGAGCGATTTCCGCCCTCTCCTCTTGAGGAAGCTCGAGGGCGTCTTTCAGGAGCTGTTGAGCGTGCTTGGACATGGGAATAGTCTACTCGCGGTCAGCCCTTCCGCCCCTCCCGCTCCCAAAGATACCCCAAACACTTGTAGACCAGCTTCGCCGCCAGGAAATCGCTCGCCGGGTGACCTCCCACGGGGGCCAGCTCGATCAGGTCCATGGCCACCACGGTCTTGGTCTGGAAGAGGTGCCTCAGGAGACGGAGGGTGGGATACCAATGGCCGCCGCCAGGCTCGGGGGTGCCGGTGGCGGGGACGAGCGCGGGGTCGAAGTAGTCGATGTCGAAGGTGAGGTAGACCTTCTCCGGCAGGGCTTCGAGCATCTTCGGGAAGAGGGTCTCGGCCTGCTCGAGCTGGTGCCCCCAGAGGACCGGCATGGCGCGCTCGCGGATCAGCCGCGCCTCGGGCGCCGAGAGGGAGCGGATTCCCACCGGCAGCGTGGGGATCCCCGCGTCCACGATCCGCTTCATGACGCTCGCGTGGCTGTAGGGCGTGCCCTCGAACTCCTCCCGCAGATCGGAATGGGCGTCGAACTGGACGACGCCGATCTCGCCGTAGACCTCCTGCGCCGCCTTGACGGGCGCCTGGCTCAGGCTGTGCTCTCCCCCCAGGGTGACCAGGAACTTTCCCCGCTCCAGGTGGCGCTTCGCCTCGGCCTGCAGCTCCGCGAACCCTTCCTTCATGTCGAACGCCTCGGGGAGGAACGGGGGGAGGGTGGCGATCCCCTGGACGGCGGGCTCGCCATCGAGCTCCTCGTCGTAAAGCTCCATGGCCTGGGAGGCGCGGAGAATGGCCGCCGGGCCGTGCGCCGTCCCCTTGCCGTAGGAGGTGGTGCGCTCGAAGGGGACGGGGAGGACGACGGCGCGGCTCGTCTCGTAGTCGCTCGCGTCCCCCTCCAGAAGGCCGAAGTTGTTGGGCAGGTAGGGCATGGGGTCCTTTCCGAAACCGCGCCGTTGTAGCAGGATGCCTCTCGGAGTGTCAACGAAACGGAGGAGCGGCTTGGAGACTCTGGATCTTCCCCCGGCGGTTCGCGAGCGGCTGCGGACGGCCTCGCGGGTGGTGGTGTTCTCGGGCGCCGGGGTGTCCCGCGAGAGCGGGCTCAACACCTTCCGCGGCCAGGGCGGCCTGTGGGAGCGGATGCGTCCGGAAGAGCTGGCCACTCCCGAGGCCTTCGCGGCCGATCCGGAAAAAGTCTGGCGCTGGTATGCCTGGCGCCATGGCGTGCTGGCCGCGGCGCAGCCGAATCCCGCCCATGTTGCCATTGCGCGATTGGAGAGCGTCTTTCCGTCCTATATAGTGGTGACCCAAAACGTGGATGGGCTCCATCAGCGGGCCGGCAGCCGCGAGGTGCTGGAGCTGCATGGCAGCCTCGCGCGGGCCTTCTGCGAGCGGTGCGGCCGCAGCCGGGAGATGGGGGAGGCGGTGGCCGAATCGCCGGAGCGCCCTCCCCTCTGTGCCTGCGGCGGCCGGTTCCGCCCGGCGGTGGTCTGGTTCGGCGAGGCGCTCCCGGAGGAGGTCTTCGCCCGCGCCCACGAGGAGTCGGCGGCGTGCGATGTCTTCCTCTCCGTGGGGACCTCGGGGATGCCGGCGGCGGGGCTCATCGAGCTGGCGCACCGGGGCGGCGCGCTGTTGATCGAGGTGAACCCGGAGCCGACGCCATTCTCGCGTCTCGCCGCTCTGCGGTTGGAGTCGCCGGCCGGGGAGGCGCTGCCGGCCCTGGCCGCTGCGATCGAGGCCCTGGATCGACGCCACTGAAAGGACCTGATGACCGATTACCTGATCCGCGAGCTCCCCGAGGGTGAGCGTCCCCGGGAACGATTGCTGGAGCACGGTGGGCGCACGCTTTCGGACTCGGAGCTCCTGGCCGTGCTGCTGCGCACGGGGCGGGTGGGCGTCTCCGCCATTCAGCTCGCCATGGACCTGCTGCTCCAGAACGGCGGGCTCGGCGGCCTGCTCACGGCGACGCCTCACTCGCTGCGCCGCTCCGGGATCGGCCCGGCCAAGGCTGCGGCCCTCCTCGCGGCGGTCGAGATCGGCCGGCGCCTGGCGAAAGAGCAGCTCCTGGACCGCGAGCCCCTCTCCCGCCCCCGCGACGTGGCGCACTACCTCGCCCTGCGCTACCACACCTGCGATCAGGAGGTGATGGGCGCCCTCTTCCTCGACGCCAGGAGCCACCTGCTCGGCGAGCGCGAGATCTTTCGCGGCACTGTGAGCCGCATCTCCGTCGAGCCGCGCGAGATCCTCCGCGAGTGCCTGCAACGGGGAGCCGTCGCCATCTACCTCTTTCACACCCATCCCAGCGGCGACCCCTCGCCCAGCGCCGAGGACCTCCTCTTCACCCGCCGCATGGAGGAGGCGGCGGAGATCGTCGGCCTGCGGCTGGCGGACCACGTCGTCCTCGGCAGCCGCGGGCGCTGGGCCTCGCTCAAGGAGCGGCGGGAAGAAAAGGGCGCGTGGTAGCCTCAAGCCATGGCGACCTACCACCTGGATTGCAGCAGCGGCATCGCCGGAGACATGTTCCTCGGGGCCTGCCTCGACTTGGGGATGCCGCTCGAAGTGCTCGTGGACGTCGTGGCCCGGCTGGGGCTGCCCGGCGTGTCCGTCGAAAGCCGCAAAGCCGCTCGCGGCGGTTTCGTAGGGACCCGGTTCCGCGTCCTCGCGAACGGCCGCCCTCTGGAGGGGCCGGACCCGGAAGAGCAGAGGAGCGGGGATCATCATCATCACCATCCCCACGATCACTCCCACCCTCATCCCCACGATCATTCTCATAGCCATCCTCATGATCATTCCCATGACCATTCTCACGATCACGGCCACACGCGGGGATTGGCCGAGATCCTGGAGATGATCGGCCGTAGCGCCCTTTCCAATCCGGTCAAAGAGCGCGCGGCGCGGCTCTTCCAGCGGCTGGGAGAGGCGGAGGCGAAGGCGCACGGCATGCCTTTGGAGCACGTCCACTTCCACGAGGTGGGAGCGATCGATTCGATCGTCGACCTGGTGGGAGCGGCGGCGGCCGTGGAGCACCTGGCGCCGGAGCGGATCACCTGCGGCCCGGTGAACGTGGGGAGCGGCCGGGTGAAGATGGCCCACGGCGAGGTCCCCATACCCGCTCCTGCCACGGCCGAGCTGCTCAAGGGCATCCCCATCTTCGGCGGCCCGGGCGGGGAGCTGACGACGCCCACCGGCGCCGTGCTCCTGGCCGAGCTGGTCTCGGAGTACGTGGAGCTGCCGGCCATGGTCCTCGAAGGCACAGGCTACGGGCTGGGGAAGAAGGACCTGCCGCACCAGGCGAACGCCCTGCGGCTCCTCAGAGGAAGGGCGGCGGGGACCGGGGCCGAGGTCGCCGAGGTCATGATTGTGGAAACGGAGATCGACGACCTGCCGGGGGAGGGCTTCGGCTTCCTCATGGAGCGCCTCCTCGCGGCGGGAGCGCTGGACGTCTACTTCACGCCCGTACAGATGAAGAAGAACCGCCCTGGCACCCTGGTGACGCTCCTCTGCCGGCGACCGCAGCTCGCGGAGCTTTCGGGGCTCCTCCTCAGCGAGTCCGGCTCGCTGGGCTGCCGCTACCACGCCGCGGCGCGGCTGGAGGCGGAGCGGGAAATTCTCGAAGTCCAGACCGCGTTCGGAAGCGTGCGGGTGAAGCGGGCGCGGCTCGACGGCCGGCCGCTCGCTGCCGCCCCCGAGTTCGAAGACTGCCGGCGTCTGGCCCTGGCGAGCGGCGTCCCCTGGCGGGACGTCTACCGCGCCGCCCTGGCCGCCGTGGGCGCTCCCGGGTAGGCCTTTTTCCCCGACTGGAGAACAGAAGTGAACGAAATGGCAACCTCCGCCCAGGGGCGGCTGGAGCTCGGCATGGCCGGCGACGGCGCCTTCCGGTGGGCGGTCGTGGATCTTACCGACGTGGTGCAGGAGGCGCGGGACCGCCGCGACCTGGGTCCCGTCTCGACGGCGGCCCTCGGCCGCTGCATGGCCGGCGCCGCCCTGCTGCTGAGCCTGGCGACGAAAACTCCCAGCCGCCTGGCCGTGGAGGTGCGGGGCGACGGCCCCATCCTGCGGGTGCTGGCCGAGGCCGACAAGGAAGGGAACCTGCGGGGGCTGGTGGGAGAGCCGCGGGTGGACGTGCCCCATCTCCCCAACACCAAGCTCGCCGTGGGGCACGCGGTGGGGAAGGGCTTCCTGCGTGTGCAGCGCGAATACGAGGGGCGCCGCGGCTACGACAGCCAGGTCGAGCTCGTCACCGGCGAAATCGGCGACGACCTCGCCCACTACCTGGCCCAGAGCGAGCAGACCCGCTCGGCCGTGCTGCTGGGGGTCCTCGGCAAGCCCCAGGGAGTCGCGGCGGCCGGCGGCATGATCGTCGAGGTCCTCCCCGGCGCTCACGAGGAGGCGATCAGCCGGCTGGAAGAGAACGTCTCCGGCATCCCGGGGGTGAGCGAGCTCCTGGCGGCGGGCGGAATTCCCAATGTAGTGGAGACGGTGCTCGCCGGCCTCGGCCGCGAGCTCAAGGAGACCGCCCCCCTCCAATACCGCTGCCGCTGCAACCGCGAGAAGCTCCTCCACCACCTGGTGCTCCTCACCGCCGAGGACCGCGACTACCTCCGCCGCGAGGACGGCACCATCGACGCGGATTGCGTCTTCTGCGGCGAGCACTACGTTTACTTGCCGGAGGAGTTGGTACCGCAATGAGGGGGTAGGCGCCCCCACCCAAGACCCTCATCACCCCGGCCCTCTTCTCCCAGCCTCCCCCCCGGCCGCCGGGAGAAGAGGGAGAACAGCCAGAAGGGACGATCGCGTAGGGTGCGCTGTGCGCACCATCCATACCCTCCA
>DASUEN010000034.1:0-10088 GCA_036275055.1 Thermoanaerobaculia bacterium | reverse complement strand
CCTGTCTCGCCCCTCTCTGAGGTTCCGGCCGCGTCCAAGCCGCCATCCGTTCACCGCCCCCGCCGCAACTCGGGCTCGCCGAGGCTCCTGCACCCTTACGAACTTAACCCCTGATCTGCGATTCCTTCACAGCCTCTGAGTGCTCCAGAAAGGAGGAGGAGCACTGCTCCCTGGGAGGATGAGCGCTACGAAAGAGAGGATGAGCGCTGCGAAAGAGAGGAGGAGCGCTACCTCCAGGGAGGATGAACGTTCCTGAAGGGAGGAGGAGCGCACCTTCCTGGGAGGACGAGCGCTACGAAAGAGGGGAGGAGCGCTCGCGAGGGCGATCGTGCCGCTCCGAAAGCCGGGTGGAGCGTTGAGAAAAGGAGGTCGACCGCTACGAAATGGCTGCGCAGCGGCGGCGTGCCCGAGGGGAACGGTGGAGAACGCGCCTGAGCCGGCTTACGCCATAGCTTCAACTGGTAGAGGTCGGCGGCGGTGATCTTTCGGTCGCGAAGCCGCTCAAACAGATGGTCCCGCAACGCGGGAGGCAAGCCTGTCCACTGAATCTTCGGCATCACTCACCGAAGGTCATGCGGGCCAGGTCCTCCTTCAGACGGATCTGCTCCTCCGGGTCGCTGCTACGCGCCAAGCGGTCCGCCAGCTCGAAGAAGCGTTTCCTCTCGTGCTCCCGCGCCTCGAGGCCGGACTCGATCAGCTCGACCAGGATTCGATTGGCGCTGGTGCGGCTCGACTTCGCGAGCGATTTGACGCGGTGGGCAATGCCCGGGGAAAGGCTTACGCTCTGACGGACGGGTCTCTCGACGGTCGACATGTCTCAAGGATACACCAGATCGCACCGTTGTGCACCGGCATCGCGCGCAGGCATCGAAGAGGAGCAGCTCGCCGAGGCGTTTCCCACGATGCCGAGAATCGGTCGCCAGCCGGCCCATGAGCGTGGCTGGAGCGATCGGATACCGGAGCACTTGAGGATGCGCTAGAATGCAGAAGCCGGGGAAGCTCCCTGGCGCTTACTCGGGAGCCCTCATGAAAAAACAATGCAGGCATCGTGAGAAGGTCGCAACAGTCAAGGAGAAGGATCTGGTGTTTGCCTTTGGAGCCGATAGTCAAAATTGGGCGAGAGTAACCCCCGATGACCCCGCCCCCACCCCGCCGATTACCGGCAGCTAGCAATTCCGGAGGGGAGGGCGACGCCCCCCCTCTACCACCCACACATTGAGGTAGGACACGGCCTCAGCGCGTCCGCGCAATGGATGCCGGGCCACTGGCTGACCCGTTCGACAAGTTCCTCCTTAACGGACCGCAAGGACGTACCGCAGCCTCTCGATCTGGGCGGCCTCTTCGTCGGTGACTACGGTCACCTCATAGCGCCGGTCGAAGACGGGTCCTCGCCATCCGGTCAGGCGGTTGACCTCACGCGCCAGCTTCGACTTCGTGTACCTCATGAAGTTGGCGGCCTCTCTCAAAGGAGCCAGGCTCTTTTGTCGGCTGGTTGGGGACCGGTCTCGGGGCTTCAGGAACGCGCCGAAGAACCTTTACCTGCGGTAGGCCAGGCAAAAATCTCTTCGGTCGGAGGCCCAAGTGGCTGTGTGGTGGGGTCGATTCCACTCAGCTCAAGAACCTGCGCTTTGAACCACTCATCGAACTCGGCATGAGACGCCGAGTACTGCTCCGCCCGTTTTGTGGGCTCGTCGATATCAGTCACTGCGATGACCCAGAGTCCACTGGGCGTCTCCTGCAGGTGCCAAGATTCATACGTTACGCCGAAGCAGGTATAGAAGTGCGCCATGTCTGCCGCGCGGTCAGTCGTCAAGGACTTGGCGAAGGCCCGCACAACGCTTTCCTTCCCCGCTATCACTGGGAATGCTCGGACTACCAAGGACATGATTCCTCCTTTCTGCACCACCGCGTCGCCAGCAATCCGGTCTGTCGCCGGTGGCAAGACCATTCTATGCTGATTCCTTGCAAGCTCCACCGGTCGGTTTTCAGATCAGGTCCGTTCGGAGCCTGGTCCTCGCTTGCTCGAGGAGCTCGGCATAATTCCGGCTGAAGGGCTCAGCTCCCGCTCCAAGAGACCCACCCGAGAGATTCCAGAGGGCCTGCTCCTCCGCGCCATACTACCAAACAACCTTGCTCCGGGCCGCCCGTTCCCGGCGGGACTCTCGTAGGCTCACAGCGCCAGCCCGCCGAGCGCCCAGAAGATGGACGGGGAAACGAAAGCGGGAAGGGACGGCGGCGCCTCACGCCTGGGCAATGGTAGAATCAGGTCATGGGCGCGACGACGTTCTCTCGGTTCTAACAGCATACCGGTCCGACCTGGAGGGATTCGGCGTCCAGGCTCTGCGCCTATTCGGCTCCCTGGCGCGCGAGGAGGCCTCGGCTGACTACTAGTGAATGAAGCGCCATGACGACTCTCAATCACCTCCGCATACGCGGTTACCGGCGGCTGTACGACGTGGATCTCGAGATGAGACCTTTCAGCGTGCTCATCGGCACGAACGGGTCGGGGAAGACCTCTTTCTTGGAGGTGCTATCCCTCCTTTCCGCGGCCTGCAATGCGCAAATGTCCGCCAGGATCTCCGAGCTTGGAGGGATCGGTGACATCCTCACGCGCAACAAGGCGACGGCGATCGAGCTCGACGTGTCCGCCCCAGTACAGGGCCAGGAGTCACTCGACTATAGCCTCTGTCTCGAACCCAAGGGCCAAGGCTACTGGATTCAGAGAGAGATGTTGACGCAGGCGCGCGGCAAGCCGAAGCCACTCAAGCACATCGAGTCGGAAAACGGAGATGTTCGATATTTTGACCCGCAGAAGTCAGAACTCGTTCGACCGGACTGGGCTTTGAACCCCTTCGAGACGGCGCTTTCGCAGGTGCCCAAGATGTTTCGTGAGCCTGAGGAGCTCCGACAGACACTCGCGGGGACCGCTTTCTACGCATCCTTGAACGTCGGTCCCAAGTCGCCCGTTCGTCTGCCCCAACAGATGCGGCCGGCAACTCTTCCGGGCTCTCAAGGCGAAGACCTTGTAGCCTGCCTCTACTCGCTCCGCGAGAACGATCCTGACCGCTTCGAAGTTTTGGAAGACACCCTCTTTTCTGCCTTTCCAGACTTCGAGCGGCTTGCTTTCCCGCCGGCGGCCGCCGGCATGTTATCCATGACATGGAAGGACAAGAACTACTCCCGGCCGATGTACATGCATCAGCTCTCCGAGGGCACTCTGCGCTTCCTGTGGCTCGCCACCCTGCTTGGTAGCCGCGACCTCCCGCCCATCACCTTGCTCGACGAGCCTGAGGTGAGTCTGCATCCAGAATTGCAGAGTCTGCTCGTGAAGCTGATGCGGGAGGCATCGGCGCGCAGCCAGATTATCGTTGCGACTCACTCGGACCGACTCGTGCGCTTCCTCACGCCAGAGGAGCTCCTTGTCGTGGAGACGGAGGACGGGCTAGCCAAGCTCACGTGGGCGGACACCATGGAGATCGACGATTGGCTCGCGGACTATAGCCTGGACGAGCTGTGGCGCACGAGGCGTCTCGGAGCGTCGGCGTGAAGATCACCATTCTCGTCGAGGGGGACACTGAGCGAGTCTTTCTACCTTCCCTCCGGGGCTTTCTCTCTCGTCACCTGGCTCGCAAGATGCCGAGCCTCTCCGCTCGGCCTTTTGATGGGCGAATCCCGAAGGGTGACAAACTGCGCCGGATTGTCGAGGATCTACTGACCAAGCGCCCGCCGTCCGATGCCGTCATCGCACTCACGGATGTGTACACCGGCACAGCCGATTTCACAGATGCCGCGGACGCGAAGGCGAAGATGACCGAATGGGTTGGCGGCAATGACAGGTTTTATCCCCATGTGGCTCATCACGATTTCGAAGCTTGGCTTCTGCCCTATTGGCCGACAATCCAGAAGCTTGCCAAACACAACATGCGCGCACCATCGAGTCCGCCCGAACAAGTGAACCACAACCGCCCTCCGGCCACCCGGATCAAGGAGATCTTTGAGCGCGGGAAGTGCCGCGACAGCTACGTGAAACCCAGAGACGCTCTGCGCATACTGAAGGACAACGATCTCTCGGTCTCCATTGAGGCCTGCTCCGAGCTCAAGGCCCTCGTGAACACCATCCTCAGGCTCTCGGGCGGTGAAATCCTGCCGTGAGCCTGGGAGAGCCTCTGGCGCGCGCGGTCACGCAAAGGCCGGCCCCGAGAGCCGGCGCCCCCAGGAAGCTACTCCTCGCTACCAGGGTAGGTGGCGGAGCCGCTCAACAGGTCGGAGAGCGAGCGGCGGCGGGAGATGAGGGCCGGCAGGGCCAGGGTCGCCGCGGTGAGGAGCCCCCCCAGCCAGCGGCGGGCCGTCTGGTCGAAGGTCAGGGGCTCGCCGTCGCGGTTGCGGGAGAGAATGGCCGCCCAAGCCATGCCGAGCGTCTGCCCCCAGAAGGCCAGGGGGAGCACGGTGAAGAGGAACGAGAAGGAGAGGAGGAAGACGCCGAGCGCCGGCCAGTCGCGGGTGAGGTCGGGCTTGACGCCCATCCAGCGGATGCCCATCAGGGCACCCATCAGCACGGCCGCGTGCACCAGCAGGTCCGCCGCCCCCGCCGCCAGCCGCTTGCCGCGCGGCGCGAACTCGGAGGCGGGGGAGCGGCTCGCAGCCTCGTCCTCCGGCGCGGGATCGGGCACCGGTACCGGGCCGCTTCGCCCGCCGGCTGCTCGCGGACGCTCCGGCTTGCGACGGGGCGAGGGCTCGGGCTCGGGGTCCGGATCGCCCAGGGGGAGGTCGAAAAGGAGGGGCTCCTCCGGCGGGCGGGTTTTGTCAGGGCGTCGCATCAGCGGTGCGGCAAATATTTTACATAGATCCGGTAGAGCAGGTCCTTGTTGCGGTCCTGATACGTCTGGGCGAACTGGAGGTGACGGCGGGCCTCCGGGTCGTCCTGGAGCTGCAGCACCTGCTGCAGCTTCTCGGCGGCCTTCGCCGCGTCGTTGCGTTGCAGGTCGCGCACCGCCAGGTTGTAGTAGGAGTCGGCCAGGAGCTGGGTAACGTCTTTGTTGTCCCGGTCGGCCTCGTGCTTGATCCACATGTCCCGCGTCACGATTTCCCACTCGTGCTGATGGAAGAAGTCGATGTCCTTGACCAGGGGTTCCAGCTTCTGCTTGACGTCCGCGAGGAGCTTGGCGTCCTCGCCGTCGAGCTTGGCCAGGGCTCCGGCCTGTTCCAGGCTCCGCAGGGCTTTGAGGTAGGCGTGGTCGCCGGAAGCCTGGCGGGCCTCGGCAAGGAGGCCGTTGCGCTTCTCCGTGCTCTCGGCGACGGCGGGGGTGGTGCCCGGAGCCGGCGGCGTGGTGGCGGCCCCCGGAGTGGCGGCGCCCGGGACCGCGGGCGTGGTGCCCGCCGCCGGGGTCGTGCCGGCCTCGCCGCCGCCCCACTGGGCGATCAGCTTCTGCGCCTCGGCATATTTCGGGTCGCCGGGCGGGATGCGGCGGAGCTGGTTCAGGGCGATGGCGGTCTTGCCGGACTTGTGCAGGCGCTGGGCCTTGGCGATGGGATCGTTGGACAGCGGGGTGGGAGTGGCCGTCACCTCCGCCTGGGAGTTCGGAAAGAATTGGTCCTTCTTCTGAAGAAGGATCACGCCGGCCGCCGCGGCGAGCAGCAGCACGATCCCCCCCACGACAAGGAAGAGGCGGCGGGCCCGCTTGGGGTCGCGGCGGGCGGGAGCCGGCTTGCGGGGCGCGCGGCGCGAGGGAGCCTCCTCGGGAGGCTCGGGGGGGACCAGGATCTCCTCCTTGAGGTCGCGGCCGGCGGCGGGCAAGGGGGTGGCGACCGGCGCGGCGGGTGCCATGGGCTCCGGGATGGGGGGCACGGGCCGGGGTCGCGGCACACTGCCGGAATCGAGCTGCTGCAAGTACTCGCGCGCCGCGAAATAGCCCGGCTGGATCGCCAGCACCCGCTCGAAGGCCGCGCGGGCCGCGCCGAGGTCGCCGGCCTCCAGGTGGCTCACGCCGTCGTGGAAGATCTCCTCCACCTGCCGCTCCGACTCTGCCTTGAGCTTGCGCGCCGCCTCAATGCGCCGCGAGGCCTCCTGATGGTCGATGTCGATCAGGAAGATGCGCGACCAGGCGTCGATGGCGCCCTGGGGATCGCCGGCGTCGAAGGCGGTCTGCCCCTCACCGAGGAGCTCGCGGATGCGGCGGTCGCTCTCCGAGTCGCCGCCGCCGGAGGCGAGGACGGTGGGCATGGCCGAGGTCTGGAGGGGAGGCGGGATCTGGAAGACCGGCGCGGGCAGCGGCTCCGGGATCACCGGTCCGGAAGCCGTCCAGTGGGCCACGGGGCTCGCGCCGCGCGCCTGCTCGAGCTCGGCGATGTCCGGATGGGTGGAGTCGAGCGCCCGCGCCTTGTCGAGCAGGCGGCCGACCTCGTCCGTCTGGCCGGACTGCAGGGCCTGGCGGGCGGCGCCCAGGAACTTGAGGACGTAGGGCTCGGCCTCCATCCGCTCCTGGGCCTCGCCGGCGATGCGCTGCAGCTCGGGGTCCGCGGCCACGGCGGCGCGCTCGCCCTGGGCCCGCGCCAGGAGGTCCTGGAAACGGCGCTGGTCGAGGAGCGACTGGAGCTCGCCTCGCAGGGCGCCGGGGATCCCCGGCAGGCTCGCCGGCAGGAGATCGGGCATTTCCAGGCTCAGGCTGTCGAGGTCGGCGAACGGATCGGGCGCCGCGTCAGCGCCCCCGGGGAGGAGGTCCTGCACGGCCACCGGGCCGCTGCTCGTGCGCAGCCGCTCCTGGAGCACGTGTGCCGGCTCGAACTGCGGGTCCATGCGCAGCACGAAGTCGCAGCCCAGCAACGCTTCCTGGCGGTTGCCGTCCCGAGCCAGCTCGAGCGTCTGCTCGAACGTGCTGAGGATGCGTTGCTTGACCTCGGAGGAGAGGGACGGATTCCCGGAGTAGCTCATCGCGGACTGGTCTTCAGATGACGGCCGAAAGCGGGCGTATCCTAGCAGAGGATTGCGCCGCCGTCCAACCTTCGGCACTTGCTATACTTGCCGACCCGTGCCGCGGCTCGAATGCGTACCCAACGTGAGCGAGGGCCGCCGCCCCGAGGTCGTGGCGCGGCTGGCCGCCGCCGCCTCGTCGCCGCCGGGGGTGCGGCTGCTCGACGTCTCCTCCGATCCCGACCACAATCGCTCGGTGCTCTCTCTCGCCGGGGACGCCGAAGGGCTGATCCAGGGGCTCCTGGCGCTCTACGAGGTGGCGCTCGCCGAGATCGACCTCACCCGCCACCAGGGGGTCCACCCGCGGGTGGGAGCGGTGGACGTCGTCCCCTTCGTTCCCCTGGACGGCACGCCCATGGCCGCGGCGGTGGCCGCGGCGGAGGCGCTCGCGCCCGAGGTGGCGCGGCGCTTCGGCCTCCCCGTCTACCTCTACGAGCAGGCGGCGCGGGTGCCGGGGCGGGCGGGCCTGGCGGCGATCCGGAGCGGCCAGTTCGAAGGGTTCGCGGCCAAGATCGCGGACCCTCTCTGGGCGCCGGACTTCGGACCGGCGCGGGTCCATCCCACGGCCGGCGTCACCGTCATCGGCGCCCGCTTCTTCCTCATCGCCTTCAACGCTCTGCTGGACACCGCCGACGTCGAGGTCGCCCGTGCCGTGGCGCGCCGGGTGCGGGAGTCGGGGGGCGGGCTCCCCGCGGTCCGTGCCATGGGCGTCCATCTCGCCAGCCGGGGGCGCGCCCAGGTGAGCCTGAATCTGGTGGACTTCCGCCGCACGCCGGTTTACGCGGCCCTGGAGCGGGTGCGGGCCGAGGCGGCCGGGATGGGAGCGAAGGTGGTGGAATGCGAGCTGATCGGCCTGATGCCGGAGGCGGCCGCGCGCGGGGTGATCCGCGACGCCCTCCAGCTCCCGGACGTCCCGGGCAGTCCCGCTCTCATCGAGGAGCGTCTGCGGACGATTCCCTGAGCGCCGCCAGCAGGCCCTCCAGCAGTCGATGGGGCATCCCCTCGAAGGAGCCCGAGGACATGGTCACCAGCACGCTCCCCTGCCGCGCCTCGTCCAGCCCTTTGCGCAGCAACTCGCCGTTGTCGGCGGCGACCTCGGCGGGCACGCCGGCCGCGGAGAGCTCGCGGGCGAGGGCGGCGAAGTCCAGCCGCTCCTCGGGCGCCAGCCGGCCGTTGTGGAAGGTCGGCGCGAAGAGCACCCGGTCGGCGCCGGCGAAGGCCGCACGGTAGGGGGCGAAGAAGAAGCCGCGCCCGGCGGTGAGGCTGCGCGGCTCGAAGAGCGTCACCACCCGCCGTCCCGGGTAGCGCTGGCGCAGGGCGCCAAGGGTCTTCTCGACGGCCGTGGGGTGGTGGGCGAAATCGTCGACCACGGTGACCCCGCCCACCGTGCCGAGCTCCTCCAGCCGGCGCTTGACGCCGTGGAAGCGGGCCAGGGCGCTCGCCACCGCCGCCGCCGGCAGGCCGTCGCGGCGGGCCGCCGCCCACACCGCCAGGCAGTTGGCGACGTTGTGCTCGCCAGCCAGGGGGAGGGTGATCTCGGTCTCCTCGCCCGATTCCACGTCACGGACGCGGAACCGGCTCCCCTCCGGCAGGGCCGCGATCCCCCCCAGGGGCGCCAGGTCGTTCTCCGGCGCGAGGCCGTAGAAGATCGTGCGGCAGGGGGCGCCGGCCGCCAGCTCCCGCACCTTCGGGCTGTCGCCACAGGCCACCAGCAGGCCGCCTTCCGGGAGGAGGGCGATGAGACGGCGGTAAGCCTCCCACAGCGCCTCCGGAGTGGCGTAGAGGTCGGCGTGGTCGTACTCGGCGCTGGTCAGCAGCAGGGTCTCGGGCTGATAGTGGAGGAACTTGGCGCCGCGGTCGAAGTAGGCGGCGTTGTACTCGTCCCCCTCGACGATGAAGCGGTCACCGCCGCCGCCGTGGAAGCTCGCGGGGAGGTCGCAGGGCGCGCCGCCGATGAGGTAGCCCGGGTCGCGGCCGCAGTCGGCCCACACCCAGGCGGCCAGGGCCGTGGTCGTCGTCTTGCCGTGCGTGCCCGCCACCACCAGCGGCCGGCGGCCGGCCAGGAAGAAGCGCGCCAGGGCCTGCGGCATGGAGAGGATGGGGAGCCCCAGCCGCTCAGCCTCCACCGCCTCCGGGTTGTTGCGGTGGATGGCGTTGCCGATGATCACCAGGCCGGGGTGCGGCTCCAGGTGGGCCGGATCGTACCCCGTGAGCGGCTGGATGCCGGCCCGCTCGAGCAGCGTGCTCATGGGTGGGTAGAGGGGGGCGTCGGTGCCTCGCACGCGGTGGCCTTGCTCTTGCAAAAGGCACGCGAGCGGAGCCATTCCCGTCCCCCCGATCGCCAGGCAGTAGATGTCGAGTTTGGCAGGCGTCACGGGGAGAGCTTCTCGTTTTCGGGCCGGGAGTGTAGCATCTCTGGAGCTTTCACAAGACCTTCGAAGAAGGAGCAGGCCGCATGCAACGACACCTGAAGAC
The DNA here is from genome assembly GCA_036275055.1 of Thermoanaerobaculia bacterium. GTDB lineage: Bacteria > Acidobacteriota > Thermoanaerobaculia > Multivoradales > UBA5704 > DATARR01. The sequence goes on along the minus strand of DASUEN010000034.1, from coordinate 646 downwards.
CGCCATTCTGGCACTCTGTACCGCATTCTTGGTCGCCGCCGCCCTGTTCGCCGCCGACGCCAAGCCGGACGCCAAGCCCAAGGCCACGGTGGCCGAGCCGATCAAGGACGTGGGGAGCATCGCCAAGGGGGAGAAGGCCACCGCCGACTTCGTGATCAAGAACGAGGGGGATGCCGTCCTCCAGATCACCAACGTCCAGCCGGCCTGCGGCTGCACGGTCGCCGAGTACGACAAGTCGATCGCCCCCGGACAGACCGGCAAGGTGCACGCGGTGGTCGACACCTCCACCTTCAACGGTCCGATCGCCAAGGGTGTCACCGTGTTCACCAACGATCCGGCGGCGCCGCAGATCGAGCTGACCCTGCGCGCCAAGGTGGACCCCTACATCAACGTCAAGCCGGGCTACGCGCGCTACATCACCGTCCAGGGCGAGCCCCTGGAGGGGAACATCGTGCAGACCTTGTGGGCCACGGACGGCTCGGACATGGAGATCACCAAGGCGGACTCCCCCTATCCCTTCCTCACTGTCACCTACCACGAGGCCAAGCCCGAGGAGCGCAATCCGGACGTCAAGGGGAAGCAGTGGAAGGTCGAGATGCACCTCTCGAACGACGCCCGGGTGGGGGCGCTCGCCGACTATGTCACC
>DASUEN010000033.1:0-4314 GCA_036275055.1 Thermoanaerobaculia bacterium | reverse complement strand
CGCATCGGCGAGCTGCCGTCGCCCCTTCGGGGCTTTGGGGGTGTGGGTTCCGTTGACCCGGGGCTGGCAAACAGCGCCAGCCCCGGGCTACATGCCTTTGCCCCTTCGGGGCATTTTTCGGACGTCGTCGCAGCCACTCTCCGGCATCTCCGCAAACGCCCAGCCTTGGGCGGGGAAGAATGGGTGGCACAGCGGAACCTTCTGCACTCGGAGGATATTGGCGCCGGTCTGCGGTGGAGACGGCGCGGTCGAGGTAGATCCTGGGCCCACGGGCTGCGGCGGAAGGATGAGATCCTGCCATGGAGCCCTGCGCCACGCGGCGGCGGATACGAGCGTCTCCCATCCTGACCAGCATCACAACCATCGCGGTCTGCGGCACCGCGCAAGGGATCTGCATCACGCGGATCTCGGACTGCGGCACCATTCTCTGGATCTGCATGACGCAGACCGCGGGAAGCATCACCGCGCTCTGGATCTGCATGATGCAAACCGCGGGAAGCATCACCACGCAAGCGGGAAGCGTCATGCAGATCCCGGGAAGGATCACCGCGCAAGCTTCCCCGGTGATGCAGCGCGGAAGCGCCGTGACGCTTCTCGCGGTCCACGTGATGCGGGAGCCTTTCCCGGCCCCGCAGGAGAGGTTCTTTGTGATGCATAGGCGTTGCTGCGACACTAGGGAACGTAGGCTAGTGTCTCATCTCGCTTCGTGAGCGCACGGGAAGCGCTTTCTAGTGTTGCAGGAACCGGCCTGCGGGGCCGGGGAACACAGCGTTGCGTTCCATGAACGGCTCCTGGTGATGCACGAACTGGCGCGGATGGGCGGGAGTCCGCGCTCATGGTGCAAGACAGCGATCGCGAGTCCCACTGGACGCAGCGGCGCGTTCCCCCGCGGCTTCGCCGCGAGTCGTCTCTCCATTGGCGGACGACGGGTCGCCGGAGGCGCGATCCTCTATCAGGACCCCGGCATGCGCAGGGTGAAGAAGTCGACGAGGCGGGTCGCCGCCGGCGGATCGAGGTTGCTGAGGCTGATCACCACGTAGCCGAGCTGCGGGAAGATCCGGAGATCGCCATTCATTCCGGGGGCTCCACCGCTGTGCCCGTAGCTGCGCAACGCTCCCTCCCCATCCATGCCGAAGCCATACCCGTATTGCTCCTTGTACGGCGTGGTCGCCGCCGTGAGGCTCGCTTTGGAGATCAGCTTTCCCGACTCCAGCGCCTGCGCGAATCGCAGGAGATCGCCGGCCGTCGAGTAGCCGCCGCCGGCGGAGGTGCCCCGCCACGGGAGCGTGTCGGTGTTCGGCACCCATTTGCCGTTCTCTTTCATGTATCCGACGGACCGGTTCGGCACGGCGTCGGCCTCGGTCAGGGAATCCGTGGAGGTCATGCCGGCAGGCTGGAAAATGTGGCTGCGCACGTAGTCGTAATAAGACATGCCGGTCACTTTTTCGATCAGGGCGCCGAGCAGGACGAAGCCGTAGTTCGAGTAGCGGAACTCCGCTCCCGGCTCATGGGTGAGACCGCGCGATCCATAGAGCTTCAGGTAGTCGCTGTGCTCGCGCAGCGTCAGACGGTTCTTGTCGAAATCCGGACCGAAGATGTCGCCGGTCCCGCCGGTATGCGTGAGCAGGTTTCGCACGGTGACCTTCGAGGCGACGTCCTTGTTCGGATAGTCGGTCAGATACTTGCCGATGGGATCGTCCAGCGCGAGCTTGCCCGCCTCGACGAGCTGCAGCGTCGCGACGGAGGTGAACATCTTGTTCATCGAGCCGAGCCGGAATCGCGTGTCGAGCGTGGCCGGCGCGCCGGCCTCCCGGTTGGCGAGGCCCCAGGCCTTTTGCAGCACGACCTCGCCGTGCCGCGCGACGAGCACGACACCAGAGAACTCGTCCTTTTTCGCCAGCTCTTCGGCGCGGTTCGTGAGCGCCGCCAGCGCATCCGCTTCCTTCAGTCGCGCAACCGCGAGGTCCGGAGGACGGGGAATGGCTTCCAACCTCGAGCTCAGGATCTTCGGCGGCTCGCCGCCGTTTACCTTCAAGTCCAGGCGGGCCACCGTGTCCGAGCCCTTCTCCTGGAGCAGCACGACGATGGACAGCGGCTCGCTCTTCTCGATGCGGACCACGGTGAACCCGCCGGTCATCTCACGAAACCTCAGCCTGTCTTCGACCGGCGGCGTCGGCCCTTCCCGCGGATAGGCCGCGTCGAAGGCGCGCAACTGGGCGGAATCCGCGGAGTTAAACGCCGCGAGCCACGCCGCGAAGACCTTACCGGCCGGAGTCTTCGGAGACTCGGCGTCCGCCGCCGCCCGCGCCGCCGGGAGTGCCAGGAAGGCGATCGCGAGGAACGCAGCCGCGAGGGTACAGGAACGCCAGGAACGAGAGGTCATGGAAGGCTCCTTTTCGTGTGCATCAAGCTATAACGGCGGCGCCGGGAAAAAGTTCCGTGGCTTCAGCGATCGAGGTCTTGCTCAATCCCAGTTCCGAGCCGATCGTGCACAGCTCTTGCAGCGCGCTCACCGCCATGAACGAGGAAGCCCCGTCCGCATGAGTCCATCCCCGTCCTCGGACGGCCTCGGCTTCATGGTGCGCGCCCTGCACCATCGGAATTACCGCCTCTTCTTCATCGGCCAGAGCATCTCGCTCATCGGCACCTGGATGACGCGGATCGCGACAAGTTGGCTCGTCTACCGGCTGACCGGCTCGGCCCTCCTCCTCGGTCTCGTCGGCTTCGCGGGTCAGATCCCCTCGTTCCTTCTCGCTCCTTTCGCGGGCGTGCTGATCGATCGCTGGGACCGCCACCGGCTGCTGGTCGTCACCCAGGTCCTCGCCATGGTTCAGTCCGCGGCGCTGGCGGTGCTCACCCTCGCGGGGATCATCAACATCTGGCACGTCCTGTTCCTGAGCCTTTTCCAGGGAGTGATCAACGCTTTCGACATGCCGGGACGGCAGGCCTTCGTGGTGGAGATGGTCGAGAGACGTGAGGACCTGGCGAACGCCATCGCTCTGAATTCCTCGATGGTCAACGCCGCCCGCCTGCTGGGGCCGTCGATCGGCGGCATCATCATCGCAGCGGTGGGGGAGGGGTGGTGCTTCGGGCTGGACGCCGTGAGCTATCTCGCGGTGATCGCCTCGCTCCTGCTGATGCGCCTGGCGCGGCGTCCCCGGCCGGTCAAGTCCAGCGAGGCCAAGGTCTTGCGCGAGCTGCGCGAAGGGTGGCGCTACGTCGCCGGCTCGCCGCCGATCCGCAGCATCCTCCTGCTCCTCGCCCTGGTGAGCCTGGTGGGAATGCCCTATACGGTGCTGATGCCGATCTTCGCCTCGACCGTCCTCCATGGCGGGCCGCACACCCTGGGGTTCCTGATGGCGGCGACCGGCATCGGAGCGCTGGCGGGTGCGGTGTTCCTCGCCCAACGCCGCACGGTCCTCGGTCTGGGAAAGGTGATCCCGATGATGTCGGCGCTCTTCGGCGCCGGACTGATCAGTTTTTCGCTGTCGCGCTTCCTTTGGCTTTCGCTCGTTCTCCTGGTGGCGACGGGAGTAGGATTCATGGTGCAGATGTCGGCGAGCAACACCGTCCTCCAGACCTTGGTCGACGACGACAAGCGGGGGAGGGTGATGAGCTTCTACACCATGGCGATCATGGGAGTCACGCCCTTCGGCAGTCTGTTGGCGGGCGGCCTGGCGCATCGCATCGGCGCGCCGTACACGCTCCTTTTCGGCGGCACCGGTTGCATCCTCGCCGCCCTGTGGTTCGCGCGCCGTTTCACCAGGCTGCGCGAGTGGGTGCGGCCGATTTACATCGAGAAGGGAATCCTGCCCATAATGGCCGCGGAGGGCGTGCGCAGCGCCACACAGATGACGGCGCCGTCGGAGCAGTGAGGGCGGCGGGGCGCTGGATCTGGGGCCGCTCGGGCCGGGCTTGCAAGGGCACCTTGAAGCCCGGTCCCGGGGAGCGTCTCTACCACCAAACGAGAAGGCGGGAGTCCTTCTCAATCTCTATAGACGGACGGGGACGGGAAAAGTTTAGCTCTGCTACCCTGCCCTCTTCCCCTCTCCCAGCCCCGACGTCCCCCTCCCCGGGCCTAGGCGCTCCCTTTGCGGAGAGCGCCGCCCGCCCAAGACCCCCATCACCCCGTCCCTCTTCTCCCGACCCCCGAGATCCCCCTCCCCGGGAGAAGAGGGAGAACAGCCAAAAAGGGACATCAGGGACAGCAGGGACAACAAGGACGAGGGAGAGTTGCAAGACCGCTCCAACCGGTTCCCCTCTCCCGGGGAGGGGGATCTCGGGGGTCGGGAGAGGGGCAGGGGTGAGGGTCTT
>DASUEN010000032.1:0-78496 GCA_036275055.1 Thermoanaerobaculia bacterium | reverse complement strand
AGGCATCGAGCCGCCTCCCCCGTGCCTTGGGATCGGTCAGGAGGCCGGAGCGCGGCTCGAAGGCCATCAGCGACACGCTCTCCGGGTGGAGGGCGAGGTCGGCCTCCCGGCAGAGCAGGTTCGCGAGGTCGAGCACGCCGTGGGTGGCGCGGATGCGCTCCACCAGCAGGGTCAGGGTCTGCCGCGCGTCGTACTGCTCGCGAAAGAAACGCCGGTCGATCGAGTCGAGAAGCGTCTTGCGGTAGCGCAGCGCCGCCATGCCCACCGCGGCGGAGGAGGCGAGCAGCGGCAGGTGAGTGCCCGAGAAGATGTCCTGGATGCGCTGGGCCCGGGCCTGGTAGAGGTAGTACACCAGGGCCAGCAGCGGCACCACGGCGAGGACGATGGCGGAGTAGCGGGCAAGGGCGTACTGGAGGGCCTTGCGGGCGATCAGCCGCACGTTGAGCAGGTGGCCGACCACCACCGCGTAGGCGGTGGTGAAAGGGACGGTCAGCAAACAGGGATAGAGCACGACCCAGGCCAGCAGCTCCCGGTGCCCTCCCCGGTCCGAGTAAGCGCGATACGTGGAGCTGACCGATTCCGCGACGATGTCGAGGAACAAGGGCGCGATGCCTGCCACCAGGGCGGCCACGAAGAGCCGGGCCCGCCGCCCCTCCTCGCCCACGGCTCCCCGGGTACGCCAGACGAGCGTGGCAAAGGCGAGAATGCTGAGCGGCAGCAGAGGGCCGTAATATTCGTAGCTGGGCTTCGACGGCGCCAGCTCGGCCGGCGTCGTCGCCCCATGGAGCCCTGCCTGCACCAGCCGGCCGAATTGCCAGGCGAAGGCGGCGATGCCAGCGACCAGCGCCACCCGGCGGCCCCAGGTGAGGAGCCGCTGCACCTTGAACGACGAGACGGTGTTGGGGAACTTCTGGCTGAACGACCAGAGGAACCAGGCCAGGAAGGCGTCAGGGGCGGCGACGCTGAGCACGAGGCTCGGCCACGCCCAAGCCGGCGCGGTCCCCGTCGCCAGGTTGAGCAACGGACGGTTGGCAAACGGAGTTGCCAGGATGAAGAAGAAGGCACCCAGGTCCTGGGCCCGGTCGTCGCCATGGCCGGAGGTGAGGAGGAACAACCCCACCGCCGCGAACGCCAGCATGACGAGGCAGAGCAGGGCTGGCGAGACCACGGTGGGCTCGCCGATGGGAGCGGCGCCCCAGGTGCCGGCAAACCCTGCCGCAGCCCCCAGGATCTTGAGGGCAGTCAACGCGAGGAGAAGGCGCGTCCAGAGACTACTCTTCAAGGCATTGACCGCCCTTGGGCTCCGGTTCAGATGTCAGGACAGAAGGGACACTCGGACTCGCCTTCGACGGCCTGCGCAGCCTTCGACAAAGCGTCGACGCCGACCGTCGTGCCGCTCTGCGCCGCCCGGCGCCCGATTTCTTTGAACCGGCCCATGAAGCCGTGGCCTTCTTTGTCCCATACGTCCCGGGGGCGCCGGCCGGCCGCCTTCTTGGGGCTGCTGTCGAGCCACGCGGAATAACGCTCGACGAACCATTGGAAAGCGTCCGAGGCGATGTCCGCGCCGCCGCAACCTTGTGCGAAGGCGAAGACGGCTTGGGCCATGAAAACCTCTTTCCTGTCTGGCATTGTGTCCCTCCCGGATTGACTACAGGTAAGTCTCTGGACCGTTCGCGCTTACGGCAAGCAGGTCGGCTTCAAGTCATGGAAATATTGTGCGAGCGCTTACTATTCTAGGCCATGCGTCACGGGAGCGTCAAGGCGCGGAGAGGCGCAAAAAGGCCCGGGAGACCGCCCCCCGGGCCTTCCGCCGTGTCGCTGCCGCGTACCTCGCGCTCAGTACTTGACGCTGCAGCCGTAGGGGCGCGTCGAGGCGGGATCGGGGCTCTTGCCCGCCTTCTCGGCGTCGATCCCCTTGCCCACGAAGTTCACCCGCTGAGCCTTGGCCTTGCGGCCCGGAGGATCGTCGTCGATGGCGCCGTTGTAGGCGATCTTGCCGTTCTTGTCGATGATGAACATGTGGGGCGTGGTTTTGGCGTCATAGGCGTGGCCGGTGGCTCCCGTGGGATCGGCCAGCACGGCATAGTTGATGCCGTTCTTCTGGTTCCATGCGAGCTCGTCGGCCGGCTTCATGTAGTCGCCGCTTTGTGGATTGGTGCTGTTGACTCCCAGCCACACCACCTCGCCATACTGCTTGGAAAGCTCGATCATCGTCTTTTCCCGCGTGTGGCGGGAGGAGACGGGGCAGTTCGGGTTCGCCCACTCGAGCACCACCGTCTTCCCCTTGAGATCGGCGAGGTCGTAGGTCTTGCCGTCGAGCGCCGTCAGCTTGAAGTGGGGGGCGGTGTCGCCCACCGCGCTGCCGGCCTTGGCGGGAGCGGTGGAGAGGGTCACGAGGCCGAGGAGGGCCAGGGTCAGGAACGTCTTGCGCATGTCAACCTCCTGAGGTCGAAAGGGTCCCTCGAGGGACCGTCGTTGGGGCGGAAACGGCCGGCCGCGGCGCCAGGCGGTTGCGGTCGGCCAGCCAGAGGGCACCGGCGGCACTTGCCAACAGCCCCACGGCAAGGGCGGCGCGGAATGCCCGGCCGCTCCCCTCGCGGTGCCGCAGCCAGGCGAGCAGGGCCATGGCGAGCAGGGTGAGCTCGATGCCCGCGAGCCCCTCCGCGCTCACCTGATGAGAGAGGGCGTAGAGCACCCAGAAGGCCCCGGCGCCGGCCAGGAAGCCGAGCCCTTCCCGCAGGCGCGGCACCCACCGCTCCGCGGAGCCGGGAACCGGCACCACCGGCACGGCGGCGAGCAGCAGGTAGGGGAGAGCCAGGCCGAAGCCCACCACGGCGAAGACGGCGGCCACCGTTGCCGGTCCGCGGCTGAGGGCATAGCCCACGGGCTCCTGGAGCAGGGGCACCGGCCAGGCGAGCGCGAGAGGCGTCGCGAACAGGCCGGCCAGCAGGTGGCGGCTCGTGCTGGCGGCTCCTTCTCCTTGGACCGGTGCCAGCGGCACCTCCACCACGCCCCAGAGGTTGAGGGCCAGCACCGCCGCGGCCACGGCGAGGAGCGCCGCCACCACCGGCTCCTGAAGCTGCGCCCCCCAGCCAGCCGGCAGACCCATGCGGTGGGCGGCGAGGGCGAGGCCGGCCACGATCCAGGCGGAGCCCACGATGCCGGTGGTGGCCGCCGCCGCCCCCTCCCTCACCCGCCCGCGCTCCCCGGCGCCGCGCAGCACGAACAGCTCGGCCACGAGGAGGGCGAGCACGGGCGGCGTCAAGTTGAGCAGCGCACCCCCCAGCAGGGCCGAGAGGAGGAGGCGGGCGAGCCGGCCTGGAGTCGCCGCGGGCTGGGGCTTGGCGCCGCCGGCCGGTCCGCCGTTTTTGGTCCAGACCTCGACGTCGCGCTGGGATTCGAGGTTGAAGCTCCGGCCGTCCTTCGCCACCAGGTTGGAGACCGTCCAGGCGATGGGGGTACGGCCAGGCAGGGGCTTGTTCGCCTCCCGCGCCTTCATGGGCACGTGGAAGACGACGCCGTTGGCAGCGATCTTCATCCGCGGCCGGCCGGCGTCGAAAGCGTTGTTCGTCTCCAGGAACAGGTCGGTCTTCCCCGCCTCGGCGTGGACGCCGAGGACGCGGATCTCCAGGTCCGGCCCCTCGGCGCGGCCGGCATCCAGCACCGCCCCCGTGGTCACCCCCGCCACCTCCGCCGTCGTCCGCGGCAGGCGGTCCAACTCGGCCTGGAGGAGCGGCGCGGTCTCCGGGTCCGACTCGGGGGCGTCGCTCCACGGCTGATCCAGGGTGAGGGTGTAGCGGAACGGAACGCAGTCCACCTGGCAGACCAGGTAGTCGAGATCGGCCGTGATCTTCAGGATCTCGCCAGGCGTCTCCCCTGTCCCTGCCGTCCCTTCTGTCCCTTTTTGCTGTTTTTCCTCCGCGGGCCCGATCTGCGCCCGCACGGGATAGATCACCCCGTCCGCATAGCCGAAGGCCACCAGGCCGCCCGGCAGGTCGAAGCGGTGGGGCGTGGGCCAGAGGAGCTCGGGCTTGCCCAGGACGTCCGCCGGCTGGAAGGTCACGGCGGGAGGGAATCCGGCGTCGCCGCTGTTCTTCCAGTAGACGTGCCACCCCGGGCTGAGGCGGAACTGCAGCCCCATCCACAGCTCGCCGTTCTTGGGCGCCACCTTCCAGGCCGTGATCAGCCGCACCTGCGACTGCTTGTTCACCGACCACTCGCTGGCGGCGCCGAGCGCCGGCCGGGGCGTGAGGAGCGCCAGCAGGGCCACCGCTACAGCGGCGGAGAACGGCGCGGTCTTGGGCAAGGTCATGGCTCGAAAGGGTCGAACTGCTCCAGTGCTCACCCAAACTCCGGGCGGCGCGGCTAGAATTCCTCCCGCGCCCGGCTTTCACGGAGAATGTACGGCGCATACTCCATGCGTGTCCACTTTACCAACCTCGGCTGCAAGCTGAACCAGGCGGAGATCGAGCGCCTGGCCCGCGAGTTCGCCGCCGCCGGGCACGAGGTCGTGGGCTCGCTGGCCGAGGCCGACCTCCACGTCGTCAACTCCTGCACGGTGACGGGGACGGCAGCCCGCGGCTCCCGCAAGGCTGCCGGCCGCGGGCGGGGCCGCCTGCGCACCGTCCTCACCGGCTGCTGGGCCACGGAGCGTCCGGAGGAAGCGGCCCGTCTGGCCGGGGTGGACCTGGTGGTGCCGAACGCCGAGAAGGATCATCTCCTCGCCCGCGTCCACGAGGCCTTTCCTGGCGCCGCGGCCACGGAGACGGTGCCCTGCGCCCCGTCCCCCGGGCGTTCCGGCCATACCCGGGCGCTGGTCAAGGTCGAGGACGGCTGCAACATGCGCTGCGCCTTCTGCATCATCCCCTTCACCCGCGGGGCCCAGCGCAGCCGTCCCCTGGAGGAGGTGGTGGCGGAGGTGGACGCCCGGGTGCGGGAGGGCTATCAGGAGGTGGTGATCACCGGCGTCCAGATCTCCGCCTGGCGCTGGGAGGGGGATCGCCTGGCGGATCTGGTCCAGGCCATCCTGGGCCGCACGGCGGTCCCCCGTCTGCGTCTGACCTCGATCGCCCCCTGGGACCTGGACGATCGCCTTCTCGATCTCTGGCAAGACCGCCGCCTTTGCCGTCACCTCCACCTCTCCCTCCAGAGCGGGGCGACGGCCACCCTGCGCCGCATGCGCCGGCCCTACACGGCCGAGAGCTATCTCGACCTCCTCGCCCGGGTGCGGACCGCGGTCCCCGGAGTCGCCGTCACCACGGACGTCATCGCCGGCTTCCCGGGAGAAACCGAGGAGGAATTCGAAAACAGCCTGGCCACCGTGGAGACTGCCGGTTTCGCCAAGGTCCACGTCTTCCCTTTCTCCACCCGCGAGGGGACCGAGGCCGCGTCCATGCCCGGCCAGGTCTCCCCTGAGACGAAGAAGGAGAGGATGAATCGCCTGCTCGCCCTCGCCGATCAGGCCGAGCAGAGCTTTTACCGCCGCCATCTCGGGACGCGGGCGACCGTCCTCTGGGAAAGGCCCAGGGACGGCATGGGGCACGGGCTGACCGACAACTACCTGCGCGTGCTGAGCCCGGAGGGGGCCGGATTGTGGAACCGGTTCAGCGAGGTCGAGTTGGTGGAGATGGGGGAGGGCGGGTGTCGTGGTCTACACCTTTCGAGAAGAAGCTATCCGGATGATCTCCGCTCGCCCAGCGACTGCTCCTGAAAGGAAAGCCTATGAAGACTCAGCAGCTCCGTGACCGGCTGAGCAAAGACCGGCCGATGACGACCATCAGCCTCCGGATTCCAGAGGACGTCGTGGAGGATCTCAAACGCGTGGCTCCCCTGGTGAGCTTCTCGGGATACCAACCCCTCATCCGCGCATACATCGGACAGGGCTTGCGGCAGGATCTGGCGAGGCTTGACCGGCACCCTGGTCTCGAACGGCTCGTCGAGAGTCTGCGCCGGCAGGGGGTCGACGAGGAGATCATCAGGTCAGCCCTCGCGGAGACCTGATCGACCATCCCCGCCCGCCCGTCGGAACATGCCCGTCGACAACCATCTCTACGACTCCCTGGCCGACTCCTGGTGGGACGAGTCGGGCTGCCTCCACATCCTACGGGGCCTCAATCCTGCCCGCTTCGGCTACATGCTGCGAGTGCTGGTGGACGAGCTTGGGATCGATCCGCGCGGCAAGAAGACGCTCGACGTGGGCTGCGGCGGCGGCATCCTGGCGGAGGAATTCGCCCGTCTTGGCTGCGACGTGACTGGGATCGATCCCTCGGAACGGTCGCTCGCGGCCGCTCGAGCACACGCGGAGCAGGAGGGGTTGATGATCAATTACCGCCAGGGCACAGGCGAGGCTCTACCCTTCCCCGACGCCGCCTTCGATCTAGCCTACTGCTGCGACGTCCTCGAGCACGTCCACGACTTGGGCCGCGTCATCGCCGAGATCGCCCGCATCCTTCGCCCGGGCGGCATCTTCCTCTACGACACCATCAACCGCACCTTCTGGAGCAAGCTGGTGATCATCAAGCTCTTCCAGGAGTGGCGTGCGACGAACTTCATGCCCCCCAACCTCCACGACTGGCACCTGTTCATCAAGCCCGCGGAGCTGACCGCCATCCTGGCCCGCAACGGCTTGCAGAACCAGGATCTCACCGGTCTCAAGCCGGCGGTCAATCCGCTGCAGACCCTGCGCATCCTGCGCGCCAGGAAGCGTGGGGAAATCTCCTACTTGGAAGCCGCCCGGCGGCTCGACCTGCGGGAGAGCCGCGACACGAGCATCAGCTTCATGGGCTGGGCGCGCAAGGTGGCGTGAAACAGCCAACCATTGGATTCGTACCATCCCTATGCGAAAGCCCCTGCCGTCCGTGCTCGTCCTTTTTGTCCTCGTCTGCGCCGCCCTCCCCGCCTGCGGTCAGGCCAACGACGTAGCCCAGACGGTTGACGCCTACCTCACCGCCCGCACCGACCTGGGGCGCTTCAGCGGCGCCGTGCTCGTCGCGAAGGACGGCAAGGTCCTCTTGCGGAAGGGATACGGCTTTGCCGACGTGGAGAAGAGGACGCCCTACACGCCGGAAACCCAGCAGGACGTCGCCTCGATCTCCAAGATGTTCACCGCCATGGCGGCGCTCAAGCTGCGGGACCAGGGGAAGCTCCGGCTCGACGATCCCATCTGCAAGTACCTGGAGGACTGTCCGGAGGCGTGGAAGCCGATCACCCTCCAGCAGCTCATGCGCCACACTTCAGGCATTCCCGATTATGAAGAGGCTCTGGGCATCGGCTCCGACAAGTACATGGCATTCATGAATCAGCCGGGCGCTTCCGCCAGGATCGTGGAGAACGCCAGGAAGCTGGCGCTCGACTTCAAGCCTGGAGAGAAGTTCCACTACAGCAACACGGGATACATCATCCTCAGCGATGTCGTTCAGAAAGCGGTGGGCCAGTCCTTCGGAGATTTCGTCACCAAGACGCTGCTCAGCCCCGCGGCCATGACGAGCTCGGGAGTCTTTGGCGTCGGCGATCCGCCGAAAAACCTCGCGAATGGCTACACGCACGGCGACCTGGGCTGGGACAAGATGCTGGCCGGGGTCTCGCTCACCGCCGGTCATCTCAAGAAGCTCCCGCAGCTCCCTCTCACACCGCCGGAAGGGGATGCGGGGATCTACAGCACGGTGGACGACCTCTATCGCTGGAGCCAGGTCATGGATGGCGGCCCGCTCGTCTCGGCGGAAGAGGCGGCCGAGGTCTTCACGCCCGGCCTGGAAAACTATGGCTACGGCTGGTTCATCGACAACGGATTCGATCGCAAGCGGCTGCGGCACAACGGACTCCTGCCGGGCTACGTCTCGGACTTCATCAAGTTTCCCGCCGACAAGGTCACCATTATCCTTTTCTCGAACCTCGACCGCACGCGCCTGGACCGCATCGCCCGGGACGTAACCGCCATCGTGCTCGGCACCCCTTACGACATGCCGGTGCATGGCAAAGTCGTCCAGCTCACCGCGGAGCAATTCGCGAAGCTGGAAGGCGAGTACAAGATGGCGGACGGCAAGCTGCTGACCGTCCGCAAGGAATCCGACCTCCTGTCAGCAGAGCTGAAGGGGCGCTATACCGCGGGATTGATTCCCTTGTCTGCAACGGAATTCTACTTCCCGCTTGGCGACGGCAAGGCTTTTTTCACCTTGGACGAGAGCGGCAAGGCCGTGAAGGTCAACATGCGGTATGGGGGCGAGGATCACGTGGGGGAGCGGGTGAAGCCGCCGAGTCTTTAGAGGGCGTCTCGGGACGTTTCTGAGGACGGCTGAAGACCGGGGCGCCATCCGAGCCGCCGCCGACAGCACCTCTGAGACATTAGGCAGTATCGCTGGCACATTAGGCAGCATTCAGGAGACATTGTGGAATGCTACGAGATCCAGGAAGGGCATGCCGAAATGTCTCAAAGCCGTGCCGCAATGTCTCCCGAGTGCGCCGCAATGTGTCCTGAGGATTCCCTAATGTGCCACGAGCACGCCGCAATGTCTCCTCAGAAGCCCGAGGTCGAGGAGAGGCGCTGCAGATGGCGGGTGGAGCGGGTCGTAATGTCCCGAGAGCAGTGCTTGGACCGGCTCGGCCCTGACCGCCCGCATTGACGAGTCTTCAGGAACCCGTGTAGAATAGCTCGACCAACAGAATGAATGTCGGTAGTAGAGCTATCCTCGCGAGCTTCCCAAGGCGGGCCTAGTTCGTGTCTCAATCTCAAGGGAGGAAGATTTCGTGGCTCAAGATTCGATCCCAGTGGATACGGAAGAGAAAAAACGCTTCACTATTCTCGTCGAATGGCCTCCGGAGACGGGGGGTAGCTGGCAAGTGTCCGCCAGCAGCAACGCCATGAGCAAGTTCCAGGAGAAGTCCGAGGAAGCGCTCCAGACGGCGCTGATGACGATACAGGAGATGGCCCGGCGGGTAGCTGAGACGATGGACGAGATGGCGGATTCGATTCGCCCTGATGAAGCGGAGGTCGAGTTTGGTGTGAACCTGAACCTCGAATCAGGAGCCCTGCTCGCAAAGGTCAGCTCGGGAGCTCAGCTCAGTGTGCGATTGAGTTGGTCCAGGACCCCGGGCCAGATCACGGCGGCCATCCGGCCAGCATGAAGCTGCGCTCTCACCGGTAACAACGGAGAAATCGGCCCCCGCTTGAGGAAGGCGCCTCCGGCTCGTCAGGCGCGCCAGAGATGCGGCACTCCGCTCTTTCTCCGTTGAGCCCTCCGTAGAGTCTTCCGCGGTCGGGTCTAAACCTCCGGTCGAGCATGGCTTCGAACGTTACCTCGAACACTACCTGGCGCCTGCGGCCCGAGAGTCCAGAACATGCTGATCGACGAACAGTTCCGGAGACGATTCGCCAGTTCCTTTATTCGGATTTACAAAACCAAAGGATACGAAACGCTCGGCGGAGAAGAGGACGTAAAAACGGCTGACCTGGCTGTCGAGGGGGCGGGATTCCTGATAAAAAAAGACTGCATCGTCACGTGCCTGCACGTGGTCGAGGGTGCCCTTGGCTTGCCAGGTGACCAAGCGAGAGGACGAGAGATTTTGCTGGACTTCCCTCTGCTCAGTGGGATGTCTTCGGAGGCTCAGCAGAATGGAAGCTCCATCCGGGCCAGCGTCACCGACTGCGAAAAGGATTTGGACGTCGCCTGGCTGAAACCGCTTCTCCCATTGCCGGAGGGAAGCTATCCAGCCAGCAACTTCGCACGCCGGGGCTATTCCCTGGGGCAGAGCTGCTCGGTCTGCGGCTTCCCCGCCCCCTACAGCCGGGAGTCCGTAGAACCATTTAGGAAAGGTGTCTGGGCCCGGGGACAGATCGCGGGGTTTCAGGAGGGCGGCCGGGTCCAAATCGACGTCTCCTCAGGAACCTACAAGATCAGTGCCGGTTTCAGCGGCGGGCCGGTCTGGGACGAGGAGGGTCGCGCGATCATCGGGATGATCGTCACCGCCGACCGCAAGGACGATGCCCGCGCGGCGTTTTTCATTCCGGTTGAAAAGCTGACTCCGCCCAGCCCCGAGCCCCTTGCGCGTGCCGCCCGTCCGGTCGCGACGGAATCTCCCTATCCCGGCCCTCAGCCGTTCCCTCCTGAGAAGGTGGGGTATTTTTTCGGCCGAGAGGATGAGGCCGAGAAACTCTGTGAGAAAATAGACAAGAATCATTGTGTCCTGGTCTATGCCCCTTCGGGCGCCGGCAAGAGCTCGCTTCTCGATACCCGGGTGCGTCAGCTTCTGGAAGAGGTGGGTTTTCAAGTTCTCCGCAAGGCTCGGGTGAACTACTTGCCCGCTGAGGAGATACCGGAGGGTTGCAACATCTATGTTCGCAGTGTGCTCAGCTTCCTGGAAGAGGACACAAATGAAGCTGCCTATTGCACCGCGGCCACAGGCTTCGTGGAGTACCTCGAGAGCCACCCGCTGCCGGAGAGATTCGTCAGCCGCGTCTTGATCATCGATCAGCTCGAGGAGATCCTCGGCCCTTCTCTGAAGGGCCATGAAGAGGATGCCAACAACTTTTTTGTCGAGCTTCAGCATGCGCTGGTGAGGGCGGGCGACAGTCTTCACGTCGTACTCAGTTTTCGACAGGAGGTATTGGCGCCGATCGAGAGCGCCTGGGACCCGTCGAGGAGGCAGGAGGAGGGTTGTATCTGGGACTCCTTCTATCTTCAGAAGCTCGATCTCGCCGGAGCGAGAAGCGCGATCGAGGGTCCGGCCGAGAGAGAAGGAGTCCGATTCGCCGGTCACGTGGTCGATTGCCTCGTCAACGAGCTGAGCAAGCGCGCGGTGAGGCTCCGCCAAGGGAAAATTGACTATTCGCCTGGAGACTTCGTGGAGCCGGTGGCCTTGCAGATCGTTTGCGGAAGACTTTGGACGAGCTTCGACAAGCAGGCGGAAAAGCTTACCGCCCTCGACGTCAAGAAGGCGGCGATGGAGATCAGCGGCGGAGGCAGACCGGGAACCACACTCGAGGAAGACATGAGCCTGCTCGTTCGCGGGGCGCTCCAGAACTTCTTCGACGAGACCGTCAAAAGGACGGCTGAAAAGCATAACGTCCAGGAAAAGCTGCTGCGGGTCCATTGTCTTCAGTTCGTGACGCAGGAAGGGGCTCGACTGCCCGTGTGCCGCGGAGAGAATCGTACCGGCCGGATCCTCAACTCCATTGTCGATACCCTCGAGGGAAGTCACCTCTTACGGGCGGAGGAGCGCGGCGGCGATACCTGGTATGAGCTTGCTCACGATACTCTGATCAAGCCGATCCTAGACCAGCAGAAGAAGGAACCGGGGCTGGCGCAGTTGGTCAAAGCGGTCGAGCTGTTGCAGTCTGCCGTCAGGACCGCGGAGGGAGAGAATGGGAAGGATCTGAAAGGGTTCTTCGCGGATCGCGACGGGCTGCTCGCCTCGGTGGAGGAATATGGCTCGGGTTTGTATCCAGAGGAGGTCGGATTCGTCCTCCGCTGCTGCCTGGCTACCGGTACGAAGTTGAGCTTCTGGACGAGGCGCCTGAGAGAGCTCCAGGAACAAGGTGGCCAGGAGACCCTCGGAGAGCTGCTGAGCGGGGTGCTGGAGGACGCGCTGGAAAATCCCGATGCGCTGGTGCGGGAAAACGCGGTGAGGCTGGTGGGCGAGCGTAGCCTCGTTCCAGGTGACGGCCCTCAGCGACTGAAGGACCTGGAACGCCGTCTGCCTGGGATCGCGTTGAAGGATGAGGACGAGAGGGTTCGAGGAACCGCCGCGAGGAGCCTCGCCCTACTCGACCAGGAAGACCTCTATGAGAGTCTGAGCCGGTCCGCGACGGCGGAGAAGCGACGACCCTTCCTCCATGCTCTGGGCGAGATCGCGCACCGGACGTCGTTGGATCAGGGAACCGCCTTTCAAGCCTTCTGGAAGAACCTGAGCTCCTGGACTCGGCTTGCGGTGCGATGGCAGGTGGCGAAGCTGCGGCTGAGCTTCGGAGCCTCCCAGTTGATCTTGATCCCGCTCCTGTCCGCCGTTTCGACTCCTCTCTTGACGATGGTCGCCCGCGGCCCCTTGTCCGAGTTCGGTTTTAGTCAGACCCTGGCGAGCAAGGAGGGAGGGTTCGGTCAGGGCGTCTTCCATTCCATCGTTGGCGGAGCGAGCTGGGGATTCATGATTCCGTTCTTTGTGATACTTTACTGGCTGCTCTTCGAGAGGACGCCGGATTCCGTTCGGCGCCGATTCTTGCCGGCGTCTCTGGCGGGTGCTCTCGGAGGAGTCGTCGGTGGAATCATCAACACGTTCTGCGTGTTCGGAGTTTACGAAAGAATGTCCCTGGCGAAGGCTGGATGGATTGGAGGCATGGCCAAGAAGAGCCTGGGCTCCCTTTTCTGGGAGACGCGGTTCGGCTTCTTCTTCCCGGTGACCGGCTTCTTCTTGGGGGCTGCGCTGGGAATCGTCCTCGTGTTGCTTCGTTCCCGCCCGGAATGGCGGGACTTCCTGAGCCGTCAGCAATCGGAAGGACCGTTGAGAGAGCTGCCCCGGGCCGGCGGAGTGCTGTGGAAGGTCTCGAAGATTTCGTTGCGCGGATTGTGGATCCTGATCCTTGGTATCTCTCTCGGAGAGACGGTGGTGGCTTTTCTCGTGCTACGTCCTGGAACCGAGGTCCTGAAGGAGTTCAGCGGGCAGGCCATGATGGCGGCGAAGAGCTACGGCGATGGGGCATCGCTGGTCACGGGGGCGTTTGGGCTCAGCGTGGGAACGCTCTTCGGTCTCTTGCTCCACCGGGTCGGATTCGGGATCTCGTTCGGGTTGGAAGACGACGAGTCGAAGGAGGGCGAATGACGGCCAGTACGGCAGGGTTGCGCGGAGTCAACCCGGAGGCGGTTCTGGACCTGATTCGCGAGCGTGACCGCCGGCTGAGGGCCGGTGAGCCGATCGCGGACGGAAGGAAGCTCGCGCTGGTGGTCGAAGGGGGAGGGATGCGGGGGATCTACTCCGCCGGCAGCCTGGTGGGGCTCGAGTTTCTGGGGATGCGCGACGTTTTCGACGACGTCTATGGAACTTCGGCCGGGGCGATCAATGCCGCGTACTACCTCGCCGGCCAGGGATCCTTCGGCATTACGATCTACTACCAGGACCTCGAGGGCTTCAAGTTCGTCAACCGTCTGCGGCTCACCAAAATGGCCGATATCGACTTTCTCTACGACGAAGTGATTCCGAAGAGGAAGCCACTCGACGTCGAACGCGTCCTCGCTTCGAGGTCACGTTTTTTCATTACTCTCACCGGCGTCGACACCGGAACGGGTTTCCTCGTTCAGGCCCAGGAGGCTTCCACTCCGCTGATCCGCATCCTCAAAGGGTCTGCCGCCTTGCCGTTGGCCTACAATCGTCCGGTCGAGGTGGAAGGCCGTCCCTGCCTCGATGGCGGCGTGGCCAACGGGATCGCGATCCACGAGGCCCTGGAGCACGGCTGTACCGACGTCCTCGTTTTGCTGACCCGCCCCGAGTCCTACGTGAGCCCTCCGGTCGGCAGCCTCGAACGCTGGTTCTTTTCGCGGTTCTCTGCCCGCAACAAACCCGATTTGTTACAAACGTACCTTCAGGACCCCTGCTACAGCAACACCTGCCGAGATCTCGCTTTCGGCCGGGTTGCGACCCGGCCGGGAGTGAACGTCGCGACTCTTTGTCCGGATGAAGACGAGGTGAGCGTGACTCGCTACACCACCAATTCCCGCGTGTTGAAGGCAGGGGCCATGCGGATGGCACGGAAGATGATGGCTGCCTTCGGCAAGCCGAGCGACGGATTTGCGGAGGTCCTCCATCCGTTCTGGCTCCGCTAAAATGGGAGGGTCTGATTCGGATCTCGTTCGGGTTGAAAGACGATGAGGCGAAGGAGAGAGAAGGAGAGAGAATGACGGCCAGCAGGACAGAGTTGCGCGGCGTTGACCCGGAGGCGGTTCTGGAAGTGATTCGCGAGCGTGCGCGGCGGCAGAAGGCCGGTGAGTCGATCGCGGACGGAAGGAAGCTCGCGCTGGTGGTCGAAGGCGGAGGAATGCGGGGGATCTACTCCGCGGGCAGTGTGGTGGGGCTCGAGTTTCTAGGGGTGCGCGACGTTTTCGACCATGTCTATGGAACTTCGGCCGGGGCGATCAATGCCGCGTACTACCTCGCCGGCCAGGGATCCCTCGGCATCACGATCTACTACCAAGACATCGACGGCTTCAAGTTCGTCAACCCTCTGCGGCTCACCAAAATCGCCGATATCGACTTTGTGTACGACGAAGTGATTCCTAAGAGGAAGCCCCTCGACGTCGAGCGCGTCCTCGCTTCGAGGTCACGGTTTTTCATCGCTCTCACCGATGTCGATACCGGAGCGGGCTTCCTCGTCCAAGCCCAGGAGGCCTCGACTCCACTGATTCGTATCCTCAAAGGGTCTGCTGCCTTACCGGTGGGCTACAACCGGCCGGTGGAGGTGGAAGGTCGTCGTTGTCTCGACGGGGGAACATCCCACGTGTTCGCGATTCGCGAGGCCCTGGAGCACGGCTGTACCGACATCCTCGTCCTGCTCACCCGCCCCGAGCCTCACGTGAGCAATTTGCCCGGAGCCTTCGGCCGCGGGCTCTTTTCGCAGGTCTGCGCCCGCGGCAAACGTGATTTGTTACAAACGTACCTCGACAGCCACCGTCACAATAACGCTTGCCGGGATCTGGCTTTTGGCAGGGCCGAGGCCCGGCCGGGGGTGAGGATCGCGACTCTATGTCCGGATGACGACGAGGTGAGTGTGACTCGCTACACCACGAACGCCCGCGTGTTGAAGGCAGCGGCCATTCGGATGACACGGAAGATGATGGCGGCCTTCGGCAAGCCGAGCGACGGATTTGCGGAGGTTCTCCATCCATTCTGGCTCCCCCGCTTATAGCAATTGGACAAACTACGCTGAATCTCTTACTCTCAGCAGGCTGGTCAGGCGGACGGGCTCTCTTGACACCCAGGCAGGTGCATCATGCTCTCGACCGAGATCCCATGGAGCGGCACGGCGACGGCGCGCGAGGAACTGCGGCTCCTGCTGCGGGAGCGGGCCATCCTCTACGAGGGACCCGAGCAGCCGGTGCTCGGCCGCGACGGCGCCTCAGCCCCGTGGATGTTCTATAGCTGGGGAATCAGCCTCACCGCCAACGGCGCGCGGCTCGCCGCCGAATGTTTCCTCGAACGCCTGCGCGGCTTCGAATCCACTCAGATCGCGACCTTCGGCTACACCGGCATGCCGCTCCTCTCCGCCTGCGTGCTGCTGGGCGGCGGGCGCTACACGGGGCTCTGCATCCGCGAAAAGCGCAAGGCCTACGGCTCGTGCCGCCACATCGAGGGCAATATCGACCGCACCCGTCCGGTCGTCGTGCTCGACGATTCCTTGAGCTCGGGCACCTCGATGCGCAAGGCCATTCAGGCTCTCGAAGAAGAGGGATTGCAGGTCGAGGGGGGAGTCGCGCTGGTCTACTTTCCCTACCGCGGCGGCGCCGAACGGGCGCTCGGGCTCGGCTATCGCGTGGAGTGGATCTTCGACGTCTGGAAGGACCTGGAGATGCCGCGGCCGGTGTACACGCCCGGCTTCCGGCGCGCCAGCCCCGAGCGCTGGGGCTCCCAGAAGATCGCGGACGGCCTCCATCCGGCGGTGGCGGCGCGGCGGGTGGCCGAGATCTATCTCGATTGCGGCGAGGTCCCCCTGCCTCCCGCGAGCTTCGATCCGCCGGTCGACGGACGCGGCGGCGTCTACGTGAGCTTCCGGGAGCCGGCGAGCGAGAAGCGGCTGGCCCGTGAGGGCTTCTGGCACTTCGATGCCGCCGATGCCGACCCCTGCCGCGACCTGGTCCTCGCGACGGTGAAGACGCTCCGGCTCGCCGAGGTCCCTATCCCGCGCGAGCGGCTGGACGGGCTCAAGATCGCCGTCAGCTTCCTCGGGCCGTTGGAGCGAATCCAGCCGCGCCAGCTCGATTACTGGCGGCACGGCATCGTGGTTCACAGCCGCGCCTGGCCCACCAAGGTCGGCGGCGCCCTGCCGAACACGCAGGTGTTCACCCACGAGCTCGAGCAGTACCGGCATGCGCGGTTCACCAACGCCGACCTCACCCTGTTCGAGCCGCACGACCTCTACCGCCACGAGGTCGCGAAGTACGTGGAGCCGGGCGCCGGCTGGCTCCCCTTCGGCGCCACGGAGGACGAGGGGGACTGGACCCGCGACGACGCGGTCGGCCGGCGCCTGACGGCGCGGGTCCGCGAGCTGTTGGCGGCGGCTATTTCAGGCGAGGCCGCAGCGGGCACGCCGGTCGAGGACGATCTCGTTCCGGCGCCGGTCTATGCCGCGGGCGTCACTCTCTATCATCGCGGCGTGGGCGGCTGCATGCTCTCCTGGAGCGGCTCGCTCGACGACTGCCTGGCGCGGGCGACGCGGGGGGCGCTGAACGATCGCCGCTTCGGCGAACGTCTGACGGGTGTGGCGGCCGGGGAGATCGATCTCGTCGTCTCCATCCTCCACGATCGCGAGTGGGTGGGGAACCTCCCCACCGCCAACGTGGCCCGCAAGCTGCGGCTGGGGCTCGATTCGCTCGCGGTGCAGCAAGGGGATCGCTGCGCTCTCTTCCTGCCGAGCGTCGCGACCGATTACAACTGGACCAAAGAGAAAGTCGTCGCCGAGCTGATGCGCAAGGCGGGGATCGCCGGCCCCCCCTGCTATTGGGCGACGTTCCGCACCGCCGTCTGGGTGGGGCCGCACGATGGCCCGGCGCGGCGCCTGTGGTTCGGTTTCCCCGTGCGCGGCGAGCGATCACGAAACGCGGAGGAGATCCGCGCCGACGTTGCGCTCCTCGCCGATTATTTGCTGCGCAGCCGCGGGCCTGATGGGCTACCCGAGTACGAATACCTGCCGATCGAAGGCCGCCGGACCCGCGAGGGCACGGCGGCGCGCGTCGTTCACGCGCTCGCGGCGCTGGACGAGGCCGGCCGGTTCCTGAAAGATGCCGATTTGTCTTCCGCGGCGCGGGAGGGGCTTCGCTTCTGCGCCGCTCACCTCGGCGGGCCGGCGGGCGACACCCTGGAGCTTCCGGGCCTGGGCTCCGGTCCGATGGCAACGGCCACGCTGCTCGAAGCGCTGGCGGCGAGCGGCGATGCCACGCTGCTGCCGCCGGCTGCTCCGCTCGCCGCTCGTCTCCTCGGGCTTTTCCGGCCCGACGGCCGGATCGCGGAGCGATTGACCGGCCCTGCCGATCACGATTTCCTGCCCGGCGCCGTGCTGCTGGCGCTAGCGCTCTACTGGGAAGCGACCAGCGAGCCCTTGACCGGCGAGCACAGCGAACGGCTGGACCGCGCTTTCGCTTGGTACCGCCGCCGCTTCCGCATGCTGCAACCGTGGGGCATGGTGGGCTGGCAGACGCGGGCCTGGGCGGCCGTCCACCGGCTGACCCGCAATCCCGAGCACGCCGCCTTCGTCTTCGAGGCCGCCGACTGGTCGCTCGACTGGCAGCACGAACGCACCGGTGCGTTCATCACCGATCTCCATTCCGCCGGGCCGAGCTTCCACACCGCCTTTTTGATCGAGGGGATCACCGACGCCTGGGCCCTGGCCCGGGAGCTTGGAGAGGGCCGCCGCGCCGCCGTTTACGAACGCTCGTGGCAGGAGGCTGTCCGCTTCCTCGATCAGCTCGTCATCCGTCCCGAGGACACCTTCTGCATGGCCGACGCGGCGCGGGCCGTGGGCGGCGTCCGCAGCTCGCGCGCCAACAGCGACGTGCGCATCGATTTCGTGAGCCATACCCTGCTCGCGCTCCTCGAGGGCGCGCGCCTTTCGCGCAAGGAGACCCCGTCATGAGCGATCCCCTAGAGCCCCCGCGCAAAGTCCAGAATCCGTTCACCTCTCCTACGGGAGTCCTCGCCGCAACAGGCGGCTCCGCCTCGAGCGGCAACAGGCTCGCCGGCTATGGGGCGGAGACGCCGAAGCGCCCCATTCCGGAGCGTCCGGATATCGTGGAGGCCGCGGAGGTGGTGGATATCGTGGAGCGTCCCGAGCGCCCTGACGTCATCGAACGTCCGGAGCTGCCCGACGTCGTCGAAGTCGTGGAAGTCGTGGAGCGCCCCGACGTCGTAGAGCGTCCGGAGCTGCCCGACGTCGTCGAAGTCGTGGAGGTCGTCGAGCGCCCCGACGTCGTCGAACGTCCCGAGTTGCCCGACGTCGTCGAAATCGTGGAGGTCGTCGAGCGCCCGGAACTCCCCGATATCGTGGAGGTCGTGGAGCGTCCCGAGGTGACCGAATTCGTAGAGGTGACCGAGCGTCCGGAATTGACCGAATTCGTGGAGGTCACGGAAAGGGCCGAGCGCAAGAAGGCGGAATTCATCGAGGTCACCGAGCGGGCCGAGACGGCCCGGAAGTGACCCGTTCCAGAATCTGATACAGCCCGAACTTCGGCATCCGCACGAAGCCGGTCCAGGCGGCTCCGGCGAGGGTGCCTTCGTTGAGCCATTCGCGCAGCCAGTAGGAGGCGTGGGCGGGATCGCGCTGCTTCAGGCCCGGGCCGTTCTCGATCGCCCAGCGGCGATTGTAATGCTCGTGAACGCCCACCGGCGCCGAGAGGACGAGCGGCAGGCCGAGGGCGGAGAAGAAGGTCATCTCGCTGGGTTTGGTCCACAGCACGTCCGTCTCCGCCAGCAGGGCGTTGAAGCGCGGAAAATAATCCTCCAGCGTGGCGGCCAGGAAGATCTCGATGCCGTTTCCGAGGCGGTCGTGGAGACCGGCCTCGCGTACGAATTCGTGGAATTTCGCGGCAATCTCGCCCCGCACGCCCGCCGCCAGGCAGAGGCGCAGGCGGTCCTCTTCGATCAATTCCTTCAAACCCCGCAGCAGCGGCCGGGCGAGGTCCGCCTGGGCGCCGGCGCCCCCCACCGTATAGGTGAGCAGGGGAGGCCGTCCCTCCTGGTCCTCCGGCAGGCCGCCCAAAAAGTGATGGATCTCGCCGCGGGCCTGATCGCGGAACACCCGCTTGCGGTCGAGCCGCACGAGGCGCCCCGCCAGGTTGCGCCGCAGCACGGGGAGGTCCGGCCCGCCCAGCAGCTCGGGCGGCAAGGGGAAGCCGGTGTACTCGATGCGGTCGCGCGCCACGCCATAGGCGCGCAGGCGGTGGACGGCGCGATAGCTCGGCGTCAGGTAGACGATGTTCGACTCGGCCGGTGCGAGCGGCGCCCAGGCGCGGTTGATGTCCACGTCCGTCACCACGCAGAACACCTGCTCGCAGCCGTGGAAGTGAGCGCTCAAAGCCGGTACGAAAAACGTTGCGATGAGCGGCGCGCCCGTCTGCCGCAAATGGTGGGCGAGGCCGCGCCCCAACCCTTTTTCCACCAGCCGGTTCAAGGAGCGTACCTGGAAGTTGGGCGAGGAAAGGTCGCGCTGCGGGTGGAGGTGAGGAATGTCGGTGAGCGATTGCAGCAGCGACCGCAGGGGAGCGCCCACGACGGGGACCTGGGAGGCCCGTGAGGTCATTTCGTAAAACCGCCGGGAGGTCCGCCAGAGCCGCTGCTCCTCGGCGGCGACGAGGGGCGGCCGGTCGACGTGCAGGACCTCCGTGCCCAATGCCGTCGCGAGAGCGTGAGCGGCGCGCAGATGGCCGTAGCCCATCTCGACCGCGGCGACGATGGGGAGGGTCGGTTCCAAGGTCAAGAGAGCGCGGCCAGGATCGCGTAGCCCACGAGCTTGAGGAGGGGGAGCTGGCTCACCAGGATCCGCGCTCCGGTGCCGGCGAGGATCCCCAGGAGCACGCCCGCGGCCACGTCGAGCGGATAGTGAGCGCCGAGGTAGACGCGGGAGATGGCGACACCGACCGCCACGGCCAGGGTGAGCGCGCCCAAGCCGCTTCCCGGGCTCGCGAAGGCGAAAGCCACCGCAAAGGCTACGGCGGTATGGCCGGAGGGGAAGGAGAAGGCGTCCGGATTTTCCACCAGCGCCGCGAAGCCGCCGATGCCATGGTCCGGCCGCTTGCGGCGGCAGACCCGCTTCAAAGGCTGCGAGAGGACGAGCGCCAGCCCCGCCGCCCAGCCCAAGAGCGCGCAGTACCGTGGCCCCTCGACGCTGCTGAAGCGGAGCACCAGCCCGATCAGCAGCCAGCTTGCGGGGTCGCCGAGACGGGTGAGCGCCCGCATCACATGGGTCATGGCCGGCGACTCCAGCCGCCGCACGGTGAGCAGCAGCCAGCGGTCGAGCGAGACCGTCGCGGCCAGGGCGGCTCGGATCACGTCACCTCCTGGAGGGCCGGTTCGGCAGGGTCGGCGATCGACTCCGCCGGCGAGAGGACGCTGCCGGGGCCTACCCGTAACCGGTGACCGCGCCAGCAGATCGTCCGCTTGAACAGGCCCACCGTCCAGATGCCGAGAATCAGCCCGTCCTTGAGCGGCGTGCCCAGGGCGAGCCGCGTGAGCGAGGGGGTCTTTCCGAGCAGCCGCCGGGCGAGCAGGGCATCGGCGGCGAGCTTGAGAGCAACTCCCGCCGCCGCCGCCGCCGCCAGCCGCCCGTGGTGACCGACGCCGGCCGCCACGATCAGAGCGAGGAGGAAGGGCACGGGATTGAGCAGTGGCTCGCCGAAGTAGGCGGGGGAGATGCGGCGCCGCAATTGCGACCAGCGCAGATGGCGCTCGGCGAACTCGGCCACCGTCCGCCGCTGGTGGAGGACGTGCAGCGGGTGCGGCGAGAGGGCCACCTCGAAACCGGCCTGAAGGAAGGCCTGCCCCAGCACGTAGTCCTCGGCGAGAACGTCCTGGACGCTCTCCCAGCCGCCCACCGCCGCCAGGTCGTCCCGCCGGAAGAGCATGGACTTGCCCACCACGCAAGGGTGGCCCACGGCCTGGGCCGCGCAGACCGAGGCGGCCACGAAAGAGTTGAAGTGGAGGTTGTCCAGCAGCGCGCCCACCGTTTCCTCGCCGCTGCCGGCGAGAGCGCTTGCCACCAGCCCCACGCCGGGCAGCGCCATCTCGGCCGCCATGGCCCGCAGATAATCGGGCCGGGCACGGACGTTGGAATCGGAAATCAGCAGCAATCCGTAGCGGGCGCGGCGAGCGAGCGAGGCGAGGTTCCTCACCTTGGGGTTGTAGCCCAGCGGTGGCGCGCCGCGGACGATGGTGATGGCGATCTGCGGGAAGTCGTGCCGCAGGCGCTCGGCCGCGGCGAGGGCCGGATCGTCCGGGCTCTCGGCGCCCAGGATCAGCTCGAACTCCGGATAGTCCTGCCGGGCGAGCGAGGCGAGGTTCTCGTAGAGTCCGTCGTCCACTCCGCACAGCGGCTTGAGGACGGAGATGGGAGGGAGCTCCCGCACCTCTGGCACCGGGAACCGGCGGGGGCGGGAGAGGAACCGCAACGCCAAACCCACGATCACCAGCGTGGTGGCGAGCGCGGCCGCTGCGAGGGTTGCGAGCAGGATGGTGATCGTCTGCACGGAGACCTTTCCTCCCATAGGCAGGATGGCAATTCCGAATGACGGCGGCGTCACAGGCAGGTCAGGACTGTGCTACAAGAGCACGCCATGTTCCTCGCCGCTGCCGTCCAGCTTACCTCTACCTCGGATGAAGAAGCGAATTGGCAGAGCGCCCGCTCGCTGATCGAGCGCGCGGCAGGCCACGGCGCCCGCTTCGTGGCCACTCCCGAGAACACCAACTACCTGGGGCCTCACGCCGAGAAGGTGCGGCGCGCCGAGCCCCTGGACGGCAAGACGGGCACCCGTTTCTCCGAGCTCGCCCGCCGGCTGGGCATCCATCTCCTTCTCGGCTCGTTCAACGAGAGGAGCGACGAGGCGGAGCGGTGCTACAACACCAGCGTCTTCTACGGGCCGGACGGCGCGGTGCTCGCCACCTATCGCAAGATCCATCTCTTCGACGTCGACGTCCCCAACGGACCGCGTTTCCTCGAATCCGCCACCTGCAAGCCGGGCGAGGCCACGGCCGTGGTGGAGACGCCGCTCGCCCGCTTCGGCCTCTCGATCTGCTACGACCTGCGCTTCGGCGAGCTCTACCGCAAGCTTGCGGAGGAGGGGGCGCAGGTACTGATGATCCCCTCCGCCTTCACCCTTGCCACGGGCAAGGACCACTGGGAGCCGCTGATCCGCGCCCGTGCCATCGAGAACCAGTGCTGGGTGATCGCGCCGGCCCAGCACGGCAAGCACGACGACGGCGGCCTCGCCCACACCTGGGGGCACGCCCTGATCGTGGACCCCTGGGGCATCCCCGTGGCCACCGCCGCCGACGGCCCCGGCCTCGCCCTCGCCGAGATCGACCTCGAGCGGGTGGAGAAGGTGCGCGAAGCGATCCCCGTGGCCCGGCACCGCCGGCTGTAGGCGGGGCGCCTTCAGTCCCATAAGCGCTAGCTTTGCTGCCTCAGAGGGCCCCCGCCCAAGACCCTCACCCCTGCCCCTCTCCCGACCACCCCATCCCCCTCCCCGGGAGAGGGGTCCCGGCCGAACCGTTCTTGCTGTTGGGCGGGGGCTCCCTCTTCTCCCGGTGAGGGGGGTTGGGTGGGTCCCTCCCCCTGAGCAGGCGGCGATTGGGCCTGTGGGAGGCCAGGAGAGGGGCGCGGTTCACCGAATGTACGCCACGGGTGAAGTGGACTCGAAATGCTTTTGCAGAGTCCGACACACTTCATTGAACTACCAAAAGGACCACCACTATGAAGAAACCTAGAATAGAACTTGTCGCCGCCGCCCTGCTCCTGGGATCTCTGATCTCCCTCCCCGCCCTGGCCCAGATCCAGTACTTCGGCTACGTAGGCGGGGCCGACAACGACTTTAGCCTCGCCGCGACTCGGGGATTCACCAACTTTGCCCAGATCTCCACTGAATCGGATCTTGCGGGTACCTTCATCCGTTCTCGGCTCACCGCAATGACCCCATACGGCATCAAGGCCATGATCGACCTCGGTCTCGTCCTCTGGTGTGACTACGCCAATGACGAGCATTACGTGCTCTGCAACAACTTTGCGCAGCGTCTATCTACATGGCATCAGAACAATAATGACCTGCTCACCCCGGATCGGGTCCTGGCCTTCTCGGTCCGCGACGAGCCCTTCCGCCACGACGTCGACATGGCAACGTACGACTACCTCGCCCACCTGGTGAAGTCGCACTTTCCCTGGGCTAAGATCTATCTGGTCGAGTCGTCCCCATGCGGCATCCAGGGCTCCTGCGGTCCAGATGACAACCCCACCGCCTATGCCAACTACCATGGCACCCTGCCCGACGTAGACTGGATCGGGCTCGACCATTACCTCATTTGGCCACGTACCGATTCGACGTTCCAGAGCATGCGAGCCACTTTCAAGAGCCGGTTCCCGGGCAAAAAATGGATCTACGTCATGGACGGCTACTGGGATTTAAACCACTTCTGGACGGTCGGCCCCCCGAGCGCCATGGGCCAAGTGGCCCGGGATTGGTACGACGTGGCCCGTGCCGACCCGGACGCCATCCTCCTCGGTGTATTCATTTGGAGCCGCCTTGGCGGCTCAACGACGTCGGTCGACTTCGGCTGCGACGTCCTCGCCGAGCACGTGGCGATCGGGAAGGCGATCACCAGCAAGGGCCGCTCGCAGACTTCCTCCGCCACGGGCAATTTTTACGGCATCGACAGCAATGGCGTCGCCACTGGCTGGGCCTGTGATCCGGACGCCCTCTTGTGCGAGCGGCCCCGCCTGGACTACTTCGTGAACGGGATCTATGGCGGCCAAGTCAGCTACCCGGACGACGCGAGCGCCCGGCTCTTCGGGTATTGCGCGGCCCTCAGCGGACCGACCACCCTGGGGTATACCTTCCGGCAGAACTTGCCCTACTCCACCATCGGCGCCCCCGTCACGATCTACGCGCACGACCTCGACTCCGCGGCGACGTCCCTGTTGCCGACTTGGTGGTGCGCCGGGAACCCGGCCTGCATCTGGTACACCAACTTCTCCCCTCCCAAGGGCTATATGGATTACATCTCGTATAGCGGTATAGCCACGGGCTGGGTGTGCGATCCCGACGCCCCCCTGGTGTCGACCACGGTGCGGTTCGCTTCTGGGGCCCTTAATATCGGCACCTACACCGCCACTCTCAGCAACGAGCAGGCGGTGAGCAACGAGTGCGGCGGTGGGACCCTACACCGCTTCAGCGTGCAGCTTCCCGCTTGGACCTCGGGAAAAGGCATCCACGCCTTCGCGGAGGACCTCATGAGTGGCGAGGTCCAGATTCCCTCGCTCTGCGGTGATGGCTGGACCTGCGGCTGGGGGGGATATTGAATTCTGAATTGGTCTCCCGGGCCGGCGCGCAATGGCGGCGCGGCCGGTCCGGGGGGGTGAGGGTCTTCGCGGCGCAATAGAATCCCCCCCTCCCCGGAGCCCTGGGCCGGGGTGACGAGGGTCTTGGGCGGGAGCGCTCGCAGCAAAGTTAGCGCCTATGGGGGGTTGGGTGGGGGCGGGAGAAGAGGGCCGGGGTGATGAGGGTCTTGGGTGGGGGCGCTCCGAGGCAAAGTTGGCGCCTATGTCCCTTCACTCCGCGGCCGTCGCCTCCGCATCCGGCCCCGGCTCGGCCGGCGATGCCTTCGACAGGATGGCTCCGGTCTTTCTCAAGGTGGCGCTCCCCGCCGCGAGCAGGATGGCGGCCAGGGCCGCCGGTGAGCGGGCGCAGAAATCCGCCATGTGGGCGAGATCGACGGCCCGGACTTGGAGGTGCGCAATCCACCCTTCGAGCCGCCCTTGCGGAGAAGTGACGTTGAAACGCCCCTCCGGTCCCGGCTCAGGGTCCTGCGAAAAAAGCGGCTCCCGGCTCGCCGCGGAAAGAGCGGCGGAGAACTTGAGCGCCGTCGCCCTGTCTTTGAAGACGGCGATGGGAGCGTCCTCGGCGTCCTGCCACTGCTCGTAGAGACCGAAGCCTTCTTCCGTTGCCAGCACCTGCCAGGGGCCGGCCAACTCGGCCTCCGAGGGGCCGAGCTCGTCGAGCGCGTCCACCAGATCGAGGAACTCCTCGGAAAAAGCGTTCTTGGATCGACGCATGAGCCTCCTTCTCTTCAGTCTGTCGTAAGAGTTCAAGGAATCGATTTGCCGGATGTCTTCCGCTCAGCCGAGTCCGCGGAGCCCCTGCACCAGAGCTCGAAGCAGCCGTCTGGCGAAGACCAGCTCCTCCGGCGTGAAAGCCTTCTCCAGGTCCCGCAGCAGGTGTGCCCACTCCTCTTCGAGCGACGCGCAGTGGCCGAAAACCAGCTCGTCCAGCCCGGTTTCGAGCGCCTGGCCGAGGCGCACCAACTCCGTCAGCGTCACCCGGGCGGCGCCGCGCTCGATCCGGGAGAGGCGCGGCGGGTCGAAGCGCGCCCGCCGGGAAAGCTCCCTCTGCTGCCATCCCCGCGTCGTGCGTAGTTTCGTCAGCCGCGAACCGATGTCGCGGTAGAGGCGGGCGGCGAGATCTTCGATCGTCATCGGCACTGAAGCAGATCCGTCCATGCGCAGCATGATGAGCGGCGATAAGTCTCCCTGTCAACCCTTTTTTCCGACGTTGTCGCAGAAGCATCGGAATGGTTAAGCCGTGCAACGAACTTGGTCGACCCGGACCACGGATGCGGTTCCGCGGACAACGATTTGCAGATACCCGGAGAAGGGTCCTAATTTCGGATGGAGAGAACGGCCCCGGCGTGCCTTGGCGGCTTCCTTGAAATTCGTGCTTGTCCGATCGACAACAAAAGGCACGAACGGGGACAATCTGGAGGCAAACTAAAGGTGCCCGAGGGCAAATCCCAAGTGTGGCCTGGTGCCATTCCGGCGCCTCGCGATCTGGGTAAGGAGGAGGGTATGTTGCGCATGGACGTGAATCGTAGGCTGGCGGCGCTGGCTGTCGCGGTGTCGCTCTTTTGGAGCGGTCCGCTCGCCGCCGCCGGCTGGAATTGGGAGATGGCGGGGAAGCGGGTCGATTCCGCGGATTTCCTGAAAGGCGGATTCTTTGTGCGGGTCCTCGTCTGGCTCGGCGTCGCGCCGGCCCAGGACGGGACTCCTACGTGTGACCGCGGCTCCAGCATCGACCCGAACGGCTGTCCAGCAGTCGCGAGCGGGCAAGGTGGGTCAAGCAGCGATCCCAACGGCGATCACCTGCAAACAGCGACCACAGGGGCTACCACCGGCCGAGGAGCGAGCATCGATCCCAACGGCCAGCCCCGAACAGCGGCCTCTACCACTACCACCGACCGTGGATCGAGCATCGACCCCAACGGCCACCACTGAGCTCACGCTGGAAAAGAAGGCACTCGGGAGCGGTCCCTATGGACCTGCTCCCGGGTTGTTCCCCCCGGACGGGTCAGTGTGCGACAATCTTGCAGCGCTAGCGTGATTTCCTTGCGTCCGGAGGGATGCAGATGACGCATTTTGGGAAGGGTGAAATCGAGAAGATCCTGGCAGGCCGGGCGTCCCGGGCTGAGCAGGAGTCCCTGTTTCAGCACCTCTTGTCTGGATGCGAATGGTGCGTGCACCTGTTCAGGGCCTGCGTCCGAGCCTTGACGTCGGAGGAGCCTTGGACTCGGGCGGAAGCCGTGCCCGAGGACGCCTACGACGAGGCTCTCGACAGAGCTATCGCCGGGGTGGGCCGATTCGCCACCCGGTGGCAGAAGGAGACCGAGCGTCTCGAGCGGGCACTGGCGCTCCTGGAGGAGGCGCCCAAGGGGTTCCGGGATCCCGGATTCTCGGATCGGAAGGCGCGCGGGCTCCATGGCTGGCCACTGTGCGAGGCCCTGATGCGCAAGAGCTTCGAAGCCCGGTTTCGTGATCCGGAGACGATGCTGATCCTCGCCTATCAGGCCGCGGGCGTGGCCGAGCACACCTCGCCCGAGAAGTACGAGCCGTCACCGGGTTTCGTCTTCGACCTCCGCGCCCGTGCCTTCGCCGAGTTGGGCAATGCCTACCGGGTGAACGACAGATTTCCCGAGGCGGAAACGGCTTTCAGGCGTGCTCGGGCATTCCTGGTGCAGGGATCATCAGGGGATCTGCTGTTGGAGGCGCGAGTGCTGGATTTGGAAGCGTCGCTTCGGAACGACCAGGGGCGTTTGGAAGACGCGATCGGTCTCTTGGACAAGGTCCATGGCCTCTATCGTGACGCCGGCGACAATCACCTTGCGGGTAAGGCGCTGATTGGCCAGGGAGTCAACCTCCGCGGCGCAGGCCGGCCTCAGGAGGCGGTTGGAGTTCTCGAACAGGGCCTGCGGCTCCTCGAAGCGGACCGCGATCCCGAGCTGGCCTCAATCGGCCAGCAGGGTCTTCTTGACGCTCTCGTCGATGCCGGAGAGTACAACCGTGCCAGCCGCCTGATCCTGGCAGCCGGTCTCCGGGAGGCGTTTGCGGCCGAGCCGCTCAACCTGCTGAAGCTCCGCTGGGTGGAGGGGAAGATCCACGCGGGGCTGGGGCGCCTCAGCCGGGCGGAAAGGATCTTCTGCGCGGTTCGGGAGGAGCTCCTGCGGCTCGACCGGCACTACGATGCCGCGATCCTGGGGCTGGAGCTGGCCGCCGTCTGGCTGGGGCAGGGCCGGGCCAATGAGGTGCGCACGCTCGCCGAAGAGATGTACGAGACGTTCCTGCTGCTCGATGTCGATCGCTCGGCGCAGCATGCCCTTTACTTCATCCGCGAGGCGTGCCGCCGGCAGCAACTGACGGTGCCCATGATCCAAGGGGTCCGCTCGTTCATGGAACGGCTCACCCGCAATCCCGAGCTGCGCTTCGAGCCCGAGAGCTACGTGGGTTGACCTCGGTCAGACGTCTTTGCGGGGAAGCAGGCCGTAGCGGTAGAGCACGGCGAGCACCTTTTCCTCCAGCTCGTCCTCACCGCGGGGCGCCTTGCTCTCCTCCGCCGGGCCGGCGTAGGCGAGGCGAAAGAACGTGGGCCAGTCGAGGCCCAAGGCGTCGGCCATCGCGAGCAGGTGCTCCAACGTCATCTTGATGCGGCCGGTCAAGACCTTCTGGAAGATCGAGTTGCCGACGCCCATCTTCTGCTCCAGCGAGCGGATGGAAACCCCCTGCCGCCGAATCTCTTCCCGCAGGAGGGCGGCTACCCGGACGGTTTCCTGCTGATAGCGAGACCGGTCCCTCATCGCTCCCGAGTATACAGCACGCTGAGCTGCACCGCGCCGCTTCCGGTGCGCCGTGGCCTCCGTTCTACGGCAGCAGCAGCGCCGAGCCGTCGCCGCCAGCGAGAAATCTTACGATAGGCTCTTCTCCGCCTATGAAGTCCTGGTACCAAACGTTCAAGCTCTGGGTTCTCGCCATCCTGCCGCTGACCAAGGACGCCATTCACGTCTACGTCGGCTTCGTCTGCCTGCTGGGCGCCCTGATCGTGCTGCGCCGGCGCTTGAGCTCGTTTCAGGCGCTCATCCCGGGGCTCGTGATCTCGATCGCGATGGAGGTCCTTGACCTGCGCGACGGTTTCCCGTGGCCGGCGAGCGTGCACGACCTCGTCAACACCAACCTGCTCCCCTTCGTGCTGGTGACGCTCGCGCGGCTGCGGACTTTCAAGCCCTGAATCGAATCAGGCGACGGAGACCTCGCCCGTTCGCGCGTCGCCGCGTCCGCGCATCTCACCCAGGAGCTGCGCCAGGGCGCCAGGATCGACCGGCTTGACCAGGTAGCGGTCGAAGCCCGCCTGGAGGGCGCGGCGGCGGTCCTCGGGCTGGCCGTAACCCGTCATGGCGATCAGCGAGATCTCGCCTCCCCCCAGGGCGGAGCGGATGCGGCGGGCCACCTCGTTGCCGTCGAGCCCCGGCAGACCGATGTCCACGAGAGCCACGTCGGGGAAGACGGAGAGCGCCTTGTCCACGCCTTCGATACCGTCGGCCGCGAGGGTGACCTCGTGCCCCCAGATCTCCAGCAGGTCGCGCAGCGATTCGCGGCCGTCGAAGTTGTCCTCCACCACCAGCACGTGCAGGCAGGACGCCGGCTCCTGGGGGAGAGTGGCGGGCTTGCGGAAGGTGGCGAGGGGCTTTTCGCCCGTCCGCAGCAGGGGGAAGCGGGCAATGAACTCGCTCCCCTGGCCCGGGCCGTCGCTCTGGGCCTCGACCTCGCCGCCATGGAGGGACACCAGGCTCCGCACCAGGGGGAGGCCGAGCCCCAGCCCCCCTTCGGACCGCTGGCGCGAGCTCTCCACCTGGGCGAAAGGTTCGAAGATGGTCTGCAGCATCTCGGGCGACAGGCCGATCCCCGTGTCCTTCACCCGCACCACCGCCTCGTTCCCCTCGGCCGCGACGGAGAGCGAAAGGGCTCCCCCATGAGGGGTGTACTTGATGGCGTTCTGGAGGAGGTTGCACAGCACCTGCTCCAGGCGGACGGGATCACCGAGCACGGCGACGGAGCGGGCCTCGACGGTGAGGGTGATCCCCTTCCCCTCGGCGAGTGCCCGCATCCCCAGGTCGGCCAGACAGCGCTCGGCCACCTCGCGCAGGTCGACGGCGTGGCGCTTGAGGATGATCTTGCCCAGGGTGACGCGGGACACGTCGAGGAGGTCGTCGACCATCCTCACCAGGTGGCGGGTCTGGCGCTGAATGGTCTCCCGCTGGCGCACGGCGCGCTCTTCCTTCGAGCCCACCTGGTCGAGCACCCAGAGGGCGTTGCGGATGGCGGCCATGGGGTTTCTCAGCTCGTGGCCGAGCATGGCCAGGAATTCGTCCTTGCGCCGGTCGGCCTCGGCTTGCCGGCCCAGGAGGTCGCGCACCTCGTACTGGCGGCGGCGGGCGCGCAGGGCGGCCTTGACGGCGCTGACCAGGGTGGAGAGGCGCACCGGCCGCTCCAGCAGCGAGGCGTTGCCCAGGGGGACGAGGAGCTCGAGCAGCCGCTCGCTGCTCTCGCCGCGGGTGAAGACGATGAGGGGGAGGTCCGACCAGGGGGGCTGGGCGGAAAGGACTTCCAGCAGCCCCTGGATGGTGCCGGGCTGGAGGGCCTCGTCGGCGAGGATGACGGCGCCGGCCCCGGCCGGGATCTCGCGGAACAGCTCCTCGGAGTTTTCGCAGGGATGGCTCGGCACCGCCATGGAGGTGAGGAGCTGGCAGGCGAGGACGGCGTCGCGGCCCGTGGGGGCCAGCACCAGGACCCGGCTTTCGCGGGCGGATCGCTCAGCCACGGGTGGTTTCCTCCAGCTCTTTGCGGTGCGCCAGGAGCGGCTCGCGGTCGCCCTGGTACTCCAGACGCCCGGTGAGCACCCCTTGGAACTCGCGCAGCTCGCGGCCCACCCGCAAGCCCTCCTGGGCGATGCGCAGCTCGCGCACGTTGCGCTCGTGATCGCCGCTGCGCCGTTTGACCACGGAGACGGCCTTGCGCACCTCGCCGAAGGCTTCGAAGTAGCGCAGCAGCACCACCGTATCGGCGAGGTAGGAGAGGTCGACCGGCGACTGGATCGTCTCGCCCAGGATCCCCGACTGCGCCATCACCAGCAGCGTCAGCACTCCCTGCTGGCTGAGGTAGGCGACCAGCTCGTGCAGGTGGAGCACGAGGAAACGCTCGTCCGGCATGGCGTGCTGGTAGCCGGTGAGGCTGTCGATGACCACCAGCCGCGTGCCGGACTCCACCTCGCGGCGCACCTCGTGGGCGAACTCGCCCGGGGCGAGCTCGGCCGGGTCCACCTGGCGGATGGACAGCTTCCCCTCCTCGATGGGACGCCGCAAGCCGAGGCCGAGGCGCTCGGCGCGGTCGATCCAGGTTTCCGGGCCTTCGTCGAAGGTGTAGACGGCGGCGCGCCGGCCGCGGCGGGTGCCGGCTCTCACGTACTGCGCCGCCAGCGTCGACTTGCCGGCCCCCGAGGGGCCGAGGATCATCACGCTGCTGCCGGCTTCCAGGCCGCCGCCCATGAGGGCGTCGAGCTCGGGGAGGCCGCTTTCCAGCGCCGCCGGCGCGAAGTTTCGCGGGTGGTCCGCCGCCACCAGCCGCGGAAAGACCTGCAGCCCGCCGGTGCGGATGGCGTAATCGTGGTAGCCGTCACGGAAGGGAATGCCCCGCACCTTCTGCACCCGCAGGCGCCGCCGCTGGCTGCCGTAGCCGGGCGCGAGCTGCTCGAAGGAGAGCACGCCATGGGTGAGGCTCTGGAGCTGGAAGTCGCCGGTGGTGGCGCCCGTGTAGTCGAGCAGCAGCACCGTGCAGCTCTGGCCCGTGAAGTAGTGCTTCAAGGCCAGGATCTGCCGCCGGTAGCGCAGCGAGTCGCGGGCCAGCAGCCGCATCTCGGAGAGCGAGTCGAAGACCACCCGCATCGGCCGCACCCTCTCCACCGTGTCGAGCACCGAGCGGGTGGTCTCCGACAGCTCCACCTCCGACGGGTGGAAGAGGGTGTACTGGGAGTCGGCCTTGAGGCTCTCCTCGGCGGTCTGCAGCTCGCAGATGGTGATGCCGTCGAGCGACCAGCCGTGCGAGGCGGCGACGTCGCGCAGCTCTTCCTCGGTCTCGGAAAGAGTGGCGTAGACGCCTGGCTCGCCGGCCCGGGCACCGGCGAGTAAGAATTGCAAGGCGAGCGTCGTCTTCCCCGCGCCCGGATCTCCTTCCAGCAGGTACATGCGGTTGGCGGGGAAGCCGCCGCCGAGGATGTGGTCGAGCCCCTCGACGCCGGTCGAGGCGCGGGAGAATCCTTTGAATTCGTTCGTAGCCATGTCGGTCGAGCTCCTGCCCGTTGCGTCCCGGTATCCATGGAAAGCGAGGCCGGACGGCGGTTCGCGCGACCACCTTGCAAGTTGAATACCCGGTTTTCGCGGCCTCGTCACCAGCCCGTCACCCATTTCGGGGCAGAACCGGTTAAACTACCCCGTCTGCTAAAGCGTCCGTCGTGATCGCCGCGCTCGTTTCAGGCCCGGCTGAAAGCTCGATATCCGGAGGTCTCCGCCATGCGACTCGCCTCGCGCCTACCATTCGCCGTCCTTGCCGCGCTGCTGCTCGGCCTGCCCGCTGCGCGTCCCGCCGCCGCTCAATGCGTCAGCCTGACGACTCTCGGGTCGGCCTACACGCAGAACTTCGACACACTCTCCAACACGGCCGGGAGCACGACCAACAACCTGACGATCCCCGGCTGGTTCATGACGGAGTCGGGAGGAGGCGCGCGGGACAACGAGCAGTACGCCGTCGACACTGGAGGCAGCACGACCGGAGATACCTACAGTTACGGCGCGGCCGCCAGCACGGAGCGGGCCCTCGGCCAGTTGCGCAGCGGCACGCTGATCCCCCTCTTCGGCGCCTGCTTCACCAACAACACCGGCTCGACGATCACCAACCTGGCGGTCGCCTACAACGGTGAGGAGTGGCGCCTGGGGACGGCGGGCCGGACCGATCAGATGAATTTCGAATACAGCCTCAATGCCACGGACCTGGTGACCGGCACCTGGACGAATGTCGCGGCCCTCAACTTCGTCACGCCGGACACCGTCACCGTCGGGGCCAAAAACGGCAACGCCGCGGCGGACCGTACGGCGCTTTCCTCGACGGTCACCGGGCTCAGCATCGCCAACGGGGCGACCTTCTGGATCCGCTGGAACGACACCGACGCCACCGGCGCCGACGACGGCCTGGCGGTCGACGACTTCTCGCTGACTCCCCAGAACGTCCCGCCGGTCAACCTGTCGATCAACGACGTCTCCCTGAACGAGGGCAACGCCGGCACCACCAGCTTCACCTTCACGGTCAGCCTCTCGGCCCCAGCCAATCCCGGCGGGGTGACGTTCGACATTGCCACCGCCGACGGCACGGCGACCCAGCCCAGCGACTATACCCAGAAGTCGCTCACTGCGCAGACGATCCCAGCCGGCAGCTCGACCTACAGCTTCACCGTCCTGGTCAACGGCGACACCACTCCAGAGACCAACGAGACCTTCTTCGTCAACGTCATCAACGTCACCGGCGCCACGGTTACCGACGGCCAGGGGCTGGGGACGATCGTCAACGACGACGCGGCGCCCAACCTGACGATCAACGACGTCTCGCTGAACGAGGGGAACGCCGGCACCACCACCTTCACCTTCACGGTGAGCCTCTCGGCTCCGGCCCCAGCCGGTGGGGTGACGTTCGACATCGCGACCGCCGACGGCACGGCGACCCAGCCCAGCGACTACACGCAGAAGACGCTGACCAGCCAGACGATCCCGGCCGGCAGCTCGACCTATACCTTCGACGTGCTGGTCAACGGCGACACCACCCCGGAGACCGACGAGACCTTCTTCGTCAACGTCACCAACGTCACCAACGCGATCGGGGTGGACACGCAGGGTCTGGGGACGATTGTCAACGACGACATCACCAAGATCCACGACGTGCAGGGCAACGGCGCGACCTCGCCGATCGTCGGCAGCACGGTGACCGTCGAGGGAGTGGTGACCGCCAACTTCCAGGGGGCGAACAAGCTCAAGGGCTTCTTCCTGCAGGAGGAGGACGCCGACGCTGACGCCGACCCCAACACCTCCGAGGGCATCTTCATCTTCTGCAGCACCTGCCCGACGGCGGTCGCCGAAGGGCAGCGGGTCAAGGTCACCGGGACCGTCAGCGAGTTCGCCGACCCGCCAGGGACGATGACGGAGATCAGTGCCACCACTGCCCCGTCGGTGGTGGTGACCGACGCCGGCAACCATCTCGCCGAGGTGACGCCGACGCCGATCACCCTGCCCGTGGCCGGCGACCTCAACGCCTTCTACGAGGCGCGCGAGGGGATGCTCGTCACCTTCGTCGACACGCTCACGGTTTCCGAGTACTTCGAGCTCGGCCGCTATGGCCAGATCGTGCTCGCCCAGGGCGGACGTCCGTTCCAGTTCAGCGAGCACAACCCACCTAGCGTTGCGGGCTTCGCGGCGTGGGAGGACGGCGTCGCGCGCCGCGAGGTGATCCTCGACGACGACAACAACGCGCAGGAATGGTACCTCACGTCGTCGTCGCCGCCCGGCCCGGCGGACGGCCTGCAGTTCGTGTACTACCCGCGGGCCAACGGCGGCTTCTCGGTGGGGACGCAGGGCGTCGACTTCTTCCGCGGCGGCGACCTGGTCAACAGCCTTACCGGCGTCCTCCACTGGTCGTTCCCCGGCTTCGGCAACGCCACATGGCGCATCCGCCCCACCAACGCCCACCCGACGACCTTCACCGTCGCCAACCCGCGGCCCGTGACGCCGCCGCCGGTGGGCGGCGCGATCAAGGCCGTCGGCATGAACCTGCTCAATTATTTCACCACCATCGATACCAGCTCGAACTCGAACACCGGACCGTGCGGCCCGAGTGGAGGACAGAACTGCCGCGGCGCCGACAGCGTGGCTGAGCTCAACCGCCAGCGCGACCGGGCCTCGATCGTCGTTTGCACGTTGAACGCCGACGTCTACTCCTTCATGGAGCTCGAGAACACGACCCCGTCCGACACCATCACCGACTTGCTTGGCGCCATCAACGCCCGCTGTGGCGGCGCCCACCCCTTCGCCTTCGTGAACACCGGCGGCACCCTGGGCACCGACGCCATCCGCGTGCAGCAGATCTACCGCACCGGCGTCGTCTCTCCGGTGGGCTCGCCGCTCGTCGACCTCAACCCGATCCACAACCGGCCACCCACGGCCCAGACCTACGACGTGGTTGACGCCACGAACCCGGCGTTCGGCAAGCGCTTCACGGTGATCGCCAACCACTTCAAGTCGAAGGGAAGCTGCCCCGGCTCCGGCCCGGACACGGACCAGTTGGACGGCCAGAGCTGCTGGAACGCGACGCGTACGCAGCAGGCGACGCGGCTGTTGACCTGGATCAACGGGACGGTGATTCCGGCCGCGGGGGACCCCGACATCCTGCTCCTCGGTGATTTCAACTCGTACGCGCACGAGGACCCGGTGACGACCCTGGCGGCCGGCGGCTACACCGACCTCGAGACCTCGTTCGACCCGAACACCTACTCCTACCTGTTCAGCGCCGAGCTGGGCCACCTGGACTACGGCTTCGCCAACGCCAGCCTGCTGCCGCAGGTGACCGGCGCCGCGCCCTGGCACATCAACGCCGATGAGGTGGATCTCTTCGACTACAACGACGAGATCCGAGACAGCCCCGGCGAGGCCACTTTCGAGGAGAAGCCGGACGGCTCGGCCCTCACGCCGCCGCGCGTCGTCTTCGCGCCGGGCACGCCGTACCGGGCCTCGGACCATGATCCCGTGCTCGTCGGCCTCTTCCCGGTGGCCGACCTCGCGATCACCAAGACCGACGGGGTGACGACGGCCACGCCGGGCGGCTCGGTGACCTACACGATCACGGCCTCGAACGCGGGTCCCAACCCCGCGGCCGGCAGCACCGTGGCCGACACCTTCCCGGCCGTCCTCACCTGCACCTGGACGTGTGTGGGAGCCGGCGGCGGCACCTGCACCGCCTCGGGCTCCGGGAACCTCAATGACACAGTTAACCTGCCGGTGGGCGGCAGCGTCACCTATACGGCGACCTGCGCGATCAGCGCTGCGGCGACCGGCTCCCTCAGCAACACCGCGACGGTCTCGAACGCCGCGGTGAGCGACTCCAACACCGCCAACAACAGCGCCACCGACACCGACACACTGGCGCCGCAGGCGAACTTGGGCATCACCAAGACGGACGGGGTGACGACGGCGACCCCGGGCGGCTCGGTGACCTACACGATCACGGCCTCCAACGCCGGCCCCAGCAACGCCCCTGGGTCCACGGTGGCGGACACCTTCCCGGCTTCGCTGACCTGCACCTGGACCTGCGCGGGAGCTAGCGGCGGCACCTGCACGGCCTCGGGCTCGGGGAACGTCAACGACACCGTCAACCTGCCGGCAGGCGGCAGCGTCACCTACACGGCGAGCTGCACGATCTCGGCCTCGGCCACCGGCACGCTTTCCAACACGGCAACCGTGACGGCTCCTGCCGGGGTCACGGACCCGACGCCCGGCAACAACAGCGCGACGGACACCGACACGCTGAGCGCCCAGGCGGACCTCTCCATCACCAAGACAACCGGAGCGCCGCCGCCGGTGGCGGGCGGCACGGTGACCTACACGATCACGGCGTCCAACGCCGGCCCGAGCAATGCCACGGGCGCCACGGTTGCAGACACCTTCCCGGCCTCACTGACCTGCACGTGGACCTGCGTGGGCGCCGGCGGCGGCACGTGCACGGCGTCGGGCTCGGGCAACATCAACAACACCGTCAACCTGCCGGCGGGCGGCAGCGTCACCTACACGGCGAGCTGCACGATCTCGGCTTCGGCCAGCGGCACGCTCACCAACACGGCGACGGTGACGGCTCCCGCCGGGGTGACCGATCCGACGCCGGGCAACAACTCGGCGACGGTCAACGACACGGTGGGTACCCAGGCGAACCTGGGGATCACCAAGACGGACGGGGTGACCACGGCCACTCCGGGCGGCTCGGTGACCTACACCATTACGGCCTCCAACGCCGGCCCGAGCAATGCCACGGGAGCCACGTTGGCGGACACCTTCCCGGCCTCTCTGACCTGCACCTGGACGTGCGTGGGCTCAGGCGGCGGCACCTGCACGGCGTCGGGCTCGGGCAACATCAACGGCACCGTCAACCTGCCGTCGGGCGGCAGCGTCACCTACACCGCAGCCTGCTCGATCTCGGCTGCGGCCACCGGCACGCTTTCCAACACCGCGACCGTGACGGCTCCCGCCGGAGTCACGGATCCGACGCCAGGCAACAACAGCGCGACGGACACCGACACCCTCGCCGCGCAGGCGGACCTCGCGATCACCAAGACCGACGGCGTGACCGCGTACACCCCGGGCAGCTCGGTCACTTACACCATCACGGCCGCCAACGCGGGTCCGAGCAACGCTCCGGGGTCCACAGTGGCGGATACCTTCCCGGCGTCGCTGACCTGCACCTGGACCTGCGTGGGCGCCAGCGGCGGCACCTGCACGGCGTCCGGCTCGGGCAACCTCAACGACACGGTCAACCTGCCGGCCGGCGGCAGCGTGACCTACACGGCGAGCTGCACGATCTCGGCCGCGGCGAGCGGCCTGCTCACCAACGCGGCGACGGTGACGGCTCCGGGCAGCGTCACCGATCCCAATCCGGCCAACAACTCGGCCACCGACACCGACTCGTTCGCTCCCCAGGCGGACTTGAGCATCACCAAGACGGACGGCGTGACCACGGTCACGGCGGGCGGCTCGACGACCTACACGATCGTCGTCAGCAACGCTGGTCCGAGCGACGCGCCGGGCGGCACCATCGTCGCCGACACCTTCCCGGCGTCGCTCACCTGCACCTGGACCTGCGCGGGCGCGGGCGGCGGCCTCTG
This sequence comes from Thermoanaerobaculia bacterium, assembly GCA_036275055.1. Lineage (GTDB taxonomy): Bacteria > Acidobacteriota > Thermoanaerobaculia > Multivoradales > UBA5704 > DATARR01. The sequence goes on along the minus strand of DASUEN010000032.1, from coordinate 41,264 downwards.
CGGTAACGCCTCGGGCGCGGGCAACATCGGCGAGGGCATCAACCTGCCGGCCGGCGGGAGCGTCACCTACACGGCGAGTTGCACGGTCTCGGCTTCGGCCACCGGCACGATCTCCAACACGGCGACGGTGAGCATGATGGCGGGCGGGCCAACCGACCCCAACCCCGGCAACAACTCGGCGACCGACAGCGACACGGTGACGGCTCCGCCCCCGCCTGTCATCTCCGGCACCAAGACGGCCGCCGGCTCCTTCACCCCGGGCAGCATCGTGACCTACACCGTGGTGCTCACCAACAGCGGCGCCGGCGCCCAGGGCGACAACCCAGGCCATGAGTTCACCGACGTGCTCCCCTCGGGCCTCACCCTGGTCAGCGCCACGGCGAGCTCCGGCACGGCAGTTCCCACCGTGGCCACCCGCACGGTGACCTGGGACGGCTCGATTCCGGCCGGCGGCTCGGTGACGATCACCATCACCGCCACCATCGACTCCGGAGTCGCGCCAGGCACGAACCTGACCAACCAGGGGACGATCTCCTACGACGCGAATGGCGACGGCACCAACGAGACCACGGCCATGACCGACGATCCGGCGGTCGCGGGCGGAGCCAACCCGACAACGATTACCGTCGGCGGTCCGGCACCGCCTCCGATCCCGACCCTGGACACGCTGGGCCTGCTGCTGCTGGCCCTGCTGCTGGCGGCCGGCGGCGCCGTGGCGGTGCGGCGGCGGCGGGTTTAGGGAGGCCGGCCGCGGCATTTCTTCGCCAGAGAGGAGAGACCCTGCGGAATCGCGACGACGGGCCCGGTCTCCGGGCCCGCGAGCTTTCTTTCCGGGTTCTCCAACTTTGGCAGCGAGATCCTCTGCCGGGGCTCCCGGGTCCCATTCCCTGCTGCAAAACTCGCGAACTTTGTTGCAAAACCCGCTTGCTGAGCCGCAAAACTCGCGAATTTTGCAACAAAGTTCGCGAGTTTTCACGAGAATTCGTGAGCCGCGGACCGCGGAACACGAACCACGGCTCGCGGTTCGCGAACTGCGGACCGCAGCTCGCGAGTTTTGCAGCAAAGTTCGCGAACCCAGTCCGAAATTCGCCAACTTTGCAGCACAATTCGCGAGGGTGGGAGGGACATAAAGGACGGTAAGGACAACAAGGACGAGCGAGAAAAGCTCAAACGCTCCGGCCGGGACCCCTTCTCCCGGTGAGGGGGGGTGGCGAGGGGGCGGGAGAAGGGGATGAGGGTCTTGGGCGGGGGCCACTCTCCGGTACAATACCCCCTCTTTTGCCGCACCCCGGCAGGGGCTGCGGCGCGCGAGGATCATCCGTTAGGAGCGGCAGACAATTGAGCGAGCAACGATTTCCCGACGTCCCGGGCGGCTATCCCTTCCCGGCTCTGGAGCAGCAGGTGCTCCGGGAGTGGGAGGACCGGGGCGTCTTCGAGGCGACGCTGAAGAAACCCTCCCCCGCCGGGGAGTACGTGTTCTTCGACGGGCCGCCCACCGCCAACAACGTCCCCCACGTGGGGCACGTGGTGACGCGCGTGGTAAAGGACGCCTTCCCCCGCTACCGCACCATGCGCGGCTATCACGTGGCGCGCAAGGCGGGGTGGGACACCCACGGCCTCCCCGTCGAGATCGAGGTCGAGAAGCGCCTCGGCTTCTCCGGCAAGCAGCAGATCGAGGCCTACGGCATCGCCGAGTTCAACAAAGCGTGCCTGGAGAGCGTCCACACCTACGAGCGGCAGTGGCGCGCCATGACGGAGCGCATCGGCTACTGGGTGGACCTCGATCACGCCTACTTCACCTACACCAACGAATATATCGAGTCCGTCTGGTGGTCGCTCTCGGAGCTCGCCGCCCGCGGCCTGCTCAACGAGGGGTACAAGATCCAGCCCTACTGCGGCCGCTGCGGCACCACCCTCTCCAGCCACGAGGTGGCGCAGAACTACAAGGATGCGGACGATCCGTCCATCTGGACCCTCTTCCACGCCCGCCCGGGACAGACCGCCAAGACCGTGGACGGCGAGGAGTGGCAGACCGGGGACGACCTCTACCTGGTGGCCTGGACCACCACTCCATGGACGACGCTCGCCAACGTCGGCCTCGCCGTCCATCCCGACCTGATCTACAAAGTCGTCGAGCATCAGGGGAAGCGGATCCTCCTCGGCGACGACCTCGGCACCGCCGTGCCCGTGCAGGTGGAAGAGGACGGGAAGCGCGGGATGGCCGACTTGCGCGAGGCGCCGGCGACCGCCCGCTTCCGCGGGCGCGACCTGGAGGGGCTGCTCTACGACCGCCTCTTCACCTTCTTCGAGCCGGACGTGCCGGGCAAGGTGGTGCTGGGCGACTACGTGACCGCGACGGACGGCACAGGGCTCGTGCACACGGCGCCCCCCTTCGGCGAGGACGACTACCAGACCGGCCGGCGCTACGACCTCCCCATGATCCTGTCCGTTGACGGCGAGGGGAAGATCGTCCCCGGCGCAGGCCCCTTCGCCGGCCTCTGGTTCAAGGACGCGGACGCCAAGATCATCCAGGACTTGAAAAACCGCGGCCTGATGCTCCACTCCGACCGCTACCGCCACAGCTATCCCTTCTGCTGGCGGTGCGACCGTCCCCTCCTCTACTACGCCACCACGAGCTGGTTCGTCCGCACCACGGAGGAGAAGGACGCGCTGGTGGCCAGGAACAAGGAGATCGACTGGCACCCGGCGCACATCGGCGAGGGGCGGTTCGGCAACTGGCTGGAGAACCTGGTGGATTGGGCCCTCTCGCGCCGCCGCTACTGGGGGACGCCGCTCCCCGTCTGGCGCTGCACGGAGTGCGAGCACCAGCAGGTGATCGGCTCCTACGAGGACCTCTTCGCCGCCTCGGGACGGCCGAAGCCCGCCAACCTCTACGATCCGGAGCAGTTCAATCCCCACCGCCCCTACGTGGACGAGATCACCTGGCCGTGCCCCGAGTGCGGCGAGGAGAAGAAGGGGACGATGAAGCGGGTCGAGGAGGTCATCGACGCCTGGTACGACTCGGGCTCCATGCCCTTCGCCCAGCATCACTACCCGTTCGAGAACCAGGAGCTGATCGACGGCCGCGTGCAGTTCCCGGCGGACCTGATCTCCGAAGCGATCGATCAGACGCGCGGCTGGTTCTACACCCTCCACGCCCTGGGGGTGCTGCTCTTCGATTCGGTGGCGTTCAAGACCTGCATCGTCCTTGGCCACGTCACCGACGAGCAGGGGCGGAAGATGTCGAAGCGCCTGGGCAACGTCGTCGAGCCCATGGGGGTGATGGAGGAGACGGGGGCGGACGCGCTGCGCTGGTACTTCTGCGTCAACAATCCGGAGGTGAACTCGCGCTTCTCGGCCCGGCTGGTGCGCGAGGCGGCGCAGGGGTTCCTCCTGCCGCTGTGGAACGCCCTCTCGTTTTTCACCATCTACGCCAACCTCGACGGCTGGCGGCCGGGCGCGGCCCCCGATGCGGGCGCCTTCGACGCGCGGCCGGCCCTCGACCGCTGGATCCTCCTCCGCCTGGGGCGGCTCACGTCCGAGGTCACCGCGCGGCTGGACGCCTACGAGCTGACGCCCGCGGCGCGGGGGATCGAGGCCTTCCTGGACGACCTCACGAACTGGTACATCCGGCGCAGCCGCAATCGCTTCTGGGCGCCGGACGGCGACGCCACGGGGCACGCGGACAAGGCGAGCGCCTACGCGGCCCTCTACGAGGTGCTCACCACGCTCGCCCGGCTCATCGCCCCCTTCACGCCGTTCGTGGCCGAGGTGCTCCACGGCCACCTGGTGCGCAGCCAGCGGCAGGACGCTCCCATGAGCGTCCACCTGGAAGACTGGCCCGAGCCGGCGCCGGGGCGGGTGGACGAGAGCCTGGAGAAGGGGATGGCCGCCGTGCAGCGCATCGTCACCCTGGGCCACGCGGCGCGCAACCTCCACGGCCTGAAGACGCGCCAGCCCCTGTCGGCCGTCACCCTGGTGACGGCGGACGAGTCGTTGCAGAGCCTCGTTGCACCCTACGAGGATCTGCTGAAGGACGAGCTGAACGTCAAGGCGGTCCGCTGGGCGGCGGACCGCAACGTCTACGTCCACCACGAGGTCAAGCCCATCTTCCCCAAGACCGGTCCCCGCTTCGGCAAGAAGATGCCGGAGGTGAAGAAGGCGCTCGACGCGGCGGACGGCGACGCCCTGGCCGCGGAGCTGGAGCGCACGGGGAAGGTTACGATCCAGCTCTCGGACGGCCCGGCCGAGCTCTCCGCCGAGGAGGTCGAGGTGCGGCTCGTCGAGCGGGAGGGCACGGCCACCCAGGGAGACCGCGAGCTGCTGGTGGCCTTGGAGACGGCGTTGACCCCCGAGCTGGCGGCGGAGGGGCTGGCGCGCGAGCTGGTGCACTGGGTGCAGCAGGCGCGGAAGAAGGAGAACCTCGACTACGCGGATCGCATCCGCGTGGCCTTCGAGGCCGATGCGGAGATGAAGGCCGCGGCCGACGCCCATCTCGACTGGATCAAGGGGGAGACCCTGGCGGTCGAGATCACCGGCACCGCCGGGGGCGCCGCCGGCGAGCCGGTGATCCGCATCGAGAAGGTCTGAATTTTTTCAGTAGAAAGGATCGGGGGAGAGCATGGCCGGAATCTTCAAAGCCTACGACGTGCGGGGGATCGTCCCCTCGCAGCTCAACGAGGACATAGCCCGCCGCATCGGCATCGCCTTCCAGTTCGTCCTCGACGCCGAGGATCGGGCGCACGGCAACGCCGTGGTGGTGAGCCGCGACATGCGCGAGCACAGCCCGGGGCTCGAAAAGGCGTTGATCGAGGGGATCACCGCCGGCGGGCTCGACGTGATCGAGATCGGCCTCGCCACCACGCCGACCAACTACTTCGCCATCTCCCACCTGGGGACGGCGGGGGGTGTGCAGGTCACCGCCAGCCACAACCCGGCGGAGTACAACGGCCTCAAGTTCAGCCGTCACGGCGCCCGCCCCGTCTCGGGAGACCACGGCATCGCCCTGATGGAGGAGAAGGTCAACGCCGGTGACCTGCCGCAGGCCGCGAAGCCCGGCACGGTCACTCATAGCGATGTCTCGGCGGCGTATGCGAAGCACGTCCTCTCCTTCCTGCGGGGGGATACCAGCCGGCGCCTCAAGGTGGTGGTGGACGCCGCCAACGGCATGGGCACCCTCGACAAGGGGACCCTGGAGGCCATGAACATCGACCTTACCCCCCTCTTCTTCGAGCTCGACGGCCGCTTCCCCAACCACGAGGCAAATCCGCTCAAGGAGGAGAACCTGCGCGACCTGCAGAAAGCCGTCAAGGAGCATCAGGCGGACCTCGGCATCTCCTTCGACGGCGACGCCGACCGCGCCGCTTTCGTGGACGAGACGGGCGAGGCCATCGGCAGCGACCTGATGACGGGGCTGATCGCGGGCGAGCTCCTGAAGCGGGAGCCTGGGAAAGTGGTGGTCTACGATTTGCGCTCCTCGCGGGCGGTGGCCGAGTACATCGAGGAGAACGGCGGCATCCCCGTGCGCGAGCGGGTGGGGCACTCCTTCATCAAGGCCACGATGCGGCAGAAGAGCGCCATCTTCGGCGGCGAGCTGGCGGGGCACTACTACTTCCGCGACCACTCCTACGCCGACTGCCCCATGATGTCGGTGGTGGAAGTGCTGAACCTGCTGCGCGCCAGCGGCAAGCCCCTCTCCGCCTTGGTGGCTCCCTTGAAGCGCTATGCCAAGAGCCCGGAGATCAACTTCGTGGTGGAGGACAAGCAAGGGAAGATCGACGAGCTGGCCCACCGCTTCGCGGACGCCCGGATCGACTACCTCGACGGCATCACCCTGAGCTACCCCGACTGGTGGGCCAACGTCCGCCCCTCGAACACCGAGCCCTACCTGCGGCTGGTCCTGGAAGCCAGGACGCCCGCGGAGCTGAAGCGGCACGAGGACGAGCTGATCGGGATTCTGGGGGTGCCGGCGGAGTAGATCGAAAAGAAAAACGCCCTGCCGGGAAGACCCCAGGCAAGGCGTTCTTCAGAGGATCGCGGGGCTTACCGCCGCGACATCGACGACGCCCGCAGCAGGTAGTAAAGGAGCGTCACCAAGGTCGAGACCACGGCAGCCACATAGGTCATGGCCGCGGCGTTCAAGACGCGATCCATCCCCTCCCGCTCCTGGGGGAGCACGATGCCTGTTTCAACGGCCAGCCGCTTGGCGCGGGCCGTGGCGTCGAACTCCACCGGCAGCGTCACGAGCTGGAAGAGCAGCACGGCCGAGATCAGCAGGGCACCCGTGTAGATCAGGTTCGCCGAATGGAAGAGAAGACCGCCCATGATCACGAAGTAACTCATCGTGGAGCCGAAGTTGGCCGTCGGCACCAGGGCTGAGCGCAGCCCCAAGGCCTTGTAGCCCTGGGCATGCTGGAGAGCGTGCCCTGCCTCGTGGCAGGCAACGCCTACGGCCGCCACCGAATTCGAGGCGTAGGTGGCCTCGGAAAGCGCCAGCGTTTTGTTGACCGGGTTGTAGTGGTCCGGCAGAAAACCGTGGGTGGGCACCACTTGCACGTCGTAAATGCCACCCGCCCGCAGCATCTCCTGGGCGGCCTGGGCGCCGGTCAATCCCCGCGCGGTGCGCACGCGCGAATACTTCTTGAATGCAGACTTCGTCCGCCAGCTCGCCCAGAGCGACAGGGCGAGCGCCGGCAGAGCGAAGAGGAGGTAAAGAGGATCGAAGAAGTGCATCAACATGGTTTTTTCTACCCTTTCGCCTGCTTGAAACAGAGGGGAAAAGCTTGGTATTTCCTTCGGCCTCGCTGATACAGTCTGCCACGGAAGGAGGAAGGAGCATGGCAGCAAACACTCGGATCGCCATCGTCACCGGAGGCAGCCGCGGCATCGGCCGCGGAGTGGTGGAGGCCCTCCTGCACGAGGGGTGGAGGGTTCACTTCTGCAGCCGCAGCCCCAAATCGGTCGAGCAGGCCCGTGCGGAGCTGGCGAAGGCCCACGGCGACGCCGTTGCCGGCCAGGCCGTGGACGTGCGGCGCCAGGAGGAGGTGGACGCCTTCGTCCAGGCGGTGCTGGAGCAGGAGGGGCGAGTCGACGCGCTGGTGAACAACGCCGGCCTGGGGACGTTCGCCGCCGTCGACGAGCTGACCGGCGACCAGTGGCGGGAGGTGATCGAGACCAACCTCTCCGGCGCCTTCTACTTCCTCCACGCCGTGGCGCCGGCCATGAAGCGGCAGGGCACGGGCTGGATCTTCAACGTCGCCTCGCTGGCGGGGAAGAACCCCTTCGCCGGCGGCGGCGCCTACAACGCCAGCAAGTTCGGCCTGATCGGCCTCTCCGAGGCGACGATGCTCGACCTGCGTCCCCACGGCGTGCGGGTAGCTGCCCTGCTTCCTGGCAGCGTGGACACCGGCTTCTCCCACCGCCGGGAGGGCACGGACCGGAGCTGGATGCTGCAACCGGCGGACGTCGCCGCAATGATCCTTCACCTGCTCAGCTATCCACAGCACGCCCTTCCCAGCCAGGTGGAAATGCGACCTGCCAAGCCGCCGAAGTGAGGGGAAGAACACGGACGAACAAGGACTGACAGGGACTACCACGGACAATCGAGAACGAGCGCTCACCGTCCGTGGTAGTTAGTCCGTGCTCGTCCCTGTTCTTCTAGCTGAGCTGGTAAACCCCCGCCGCCCGCAGGACCTCCGGCCCGGCAGGCTTGGCAGCCTGAGGATCGTCCTCCAGGGTGATGACGGCCGCCTTGGTGCCGGCAGGCATCTGCTTGGAGCTGAGCTCCACGGGCTCGCCGGGCCGGGCGGTGAAGACGCCGCCGCTCACCGTTCCCCCATCGGCCACGAACCAGAGCTTGTACGTCTTTCCCTGCGGCGCCGGAGCCATGCCGTGGAGGCAGAGGTACCAGTGCTGATGGTCGGAGGCGACGAAGAGCACCCCGCGGGCGGCGGGCTGGAGGGGGGTGGCCCCCGCTGGCCGCATGGGGCTCGCCTCGACCGCGGGCGAGGTGACCAGGGCGAACTTCTCCTGCATGCTCATGGCGTCCGCCTCGGCGCGGCGCGCCTGGCGGATGGCGCCATCCACCCGGCTGCGCTCGCGGTCCATCTGGCGCCCCAGGGCCTCGATCGTGTCGCGTTGCCGGTCGAGCTCCGTGTAGAGCCAGGCGGAAAGGCCGGCGAAGAGGAAGGCCAGAGAGGCGGCGAGGACCAGGGGCCAGCGGGACGGCCGCACAGCACGGCGCGGCGGCGGGGTGAGCGACGCAGGGCGCCGCACCGGAGTGGGAATGCCCCCAGAGCGGGCCGGCTGGGCCGGCACCGAGGTCAGGCGGATGGGCTCGGGAAGCGTGGGCGGCGCGGGATCGCGCATGGCTTGGGGCGTCGGGGGAGGCGCGACCGTCTCGCCCCGCACCGCGGCCAGCAGGCGCGCCTTGGCGCCGGCAGAGGGGGAGACGGGCGCCAGCTCGCAGGCCACCAGCCCCAGCACCTCGGTATACAGGCGGGCCAGGGTCTCCTCGGCGTCGCCGGTCCGCGGCGCGCCGGGGTCTTCGTTCCCGCGTTCCAGCGTCTCGACGACGGCGAGGATGGTGAGATCCTCGGAATGGGCTTGGCCGTTCACAGCAGTTGCCGAATCTCGTCGCGCAGCGCGCCGCGCAGTTTCTTCATCGCCAGCAGAGTCCGCGTCTTGACGGTGCCCAGGGGGAGGCCGGCCTTGGCGGCGATCTCACTCTGGCTCAGGCCCTCGTAAAACGCCATTTCGAGGACCTCTCTCTGCTCCGGCGGCAGCTTCTCCATCTCCTGCCGCACCCGCTCCCGCCTCTCCTGGACTAATACGGATTCCACGCCTTCAGGAGATGCATGCCCGGGCGGCTCCTGCCGGGCGGCGCTGTCGTGGGTGCGCTCCACCACCTTGCGGGTGCGCAGGCGGTCGATGGCGCGGCTGCGCCCGATGAGGGTCAGCCAGGTGGAGACCGAAGAACGCCCGGCGTCGTAGCGCGCCGCCCGGTTCCAGACGTGGAGGAAGACCTCCTGCAGGACCTCCTCGGCCTCGGGCACGCCGCCCAGGATGCGGACGCCCAGCGCCAGCAGCGACGGCGCGTAACGGTCGTAGAGGACCCCCAGCGCCTCCGCCCGCCGGTCGGCCACCTGCCGCAGCAGGGCCGCGTCGTTCAGCGACTCCAGGGGACCGGGGCTCGGGGGCGAAGGGGTGAGAGGATTCATTCCCGGAGGGAGACCTCGAAGACTGGCTCGTTAGGATAGCATGAAGCCCAATTCGACCCTGGACGCGGGAAAGGAAAAAAGACCCGATGGACGCCCCTCTGTCGCACCTCAGCGCCGGCCCCCTGCAGCCGGCCATCCGCGTCATCCTGATGCCGAAGGACACCAACGCCCTCGGCACCATCTTCGGCGGCATCATCCTCTCTTACATCGACCAGGCGGGAGCGGTCGAGGGGCACCGCCACGTCCCCCTCCCCGGCCGGCTGGTGACGGTGGCGATGCGCGAGGTGGTCTTCCATTCCCCCGTCTTCGTGGGCGACCTGGTGAGCTTCTTCACCGAGACCGTGCGGGTGGGACGGACCTCGGTGACGGTGAAAGTGACCGTCGAAGCCGAGCGCTCGAACGGCTCCGGCCGGGTCAAGGTCACCGAGGCCGAGGTGGTGTACGTCCACGTCGACGGCAACAACCAGCCGCGGCCGATCGCCCGCGGCGTAGGGACCTGAACGGGCCTACTTCTTCCGCGGATGTTCCTCGTAGACCGTCTTGTACAGCAACCCTGCCGCCACTCCGCCCAGCGCCGGGCCGACCAGGTAGACCCAGAGGTCGGCGAAGTTGCCGGTGGCGATGGCGGGGCCGATGCTGCGGGCCGGGTTGAGGCTGGCGCCGGTGAGGGGGCCGCCCATCAGGATGCAGAAGGTCAGGGTGAGGCCGATCGCCAGGCCGCCGGGGATGGTGGCCTTGCCGCTGATGCCCGCGTTCATCACCGCGTTGACCAGGAAGAAGGTCAGGATCGCCTCCAGCACCACGCCGATCGCCGGCGTGACGTTGATCGTCACGTCCTTCACCTGGAGGCTGTGGTTCAGCGTGGTGGCGCCGAGGCCGGTCCCCGTGCCCCCCAGCAGCCAGGCCAGGGTGAAGGCCGCGAGGATGCCGCCGGCGATCTGGAAGACGATGTAGGAGAGGGCGCGGCCGGTGTCGATCTTGCCGGCCGTCCACACGCCGAGGGTCACCGCCGGGTTGATGTGCGTGCCCGAAATGTGGCCGTAGGCGTAGGCGAAGCCGAGCACCACGAGGCCGTGCGCGAAGGCAACACCCACCAGGCCGCCCTGGTTCAGGGCGCCGGCTCCGGCGCCGATGAAGATCAGCGCGAAGGTGCCGATGAACTCGGCGACCAGCGACGTCGAAAGCTTATGGTACATGCAAGCCCTCCTTCAGAAAGGATCGATGGCCGATTTGGCGGCCGGTAGTCTAGCGCAGCGGACGGCCAGAGGAAGGGGGTGCCGAGTCAGCGTGTCAGTGCCGGCGCTCCTGCATGCGCTTCACGATCCTGGTGGCGACCTTCCGCGGCATGGCGCGCACCGCCTGGGCGCCGATCTTGTTGACCAGCCCCGGGATGACGATCCGCTTGCCGGCCCGGAACCCCTCGTACCCCTCGCGGGCCACCGTCGCGGCGTCCATCGACTTCATGGGACCGGAGAGGAGCTTCGAGCCTTCGAGGCCGGCGCGGGCCGTGAACCCCGTCGCCGTGGGGCCGGGGCAAAGCGCGGAGACCGTCACGCCCGTGCCGTCCAGCTCCTCGGCCAGGGCCTCCGAGAGGGAGAGGACGTACGCCTTGGTGGCGTAATAGACCGCCATCAGCGGCCCCGGCTGAAAGGCCGCCGTGGAGGCGACGTTGAGGATCCCCCCGCGCCGCCGCGCCAGCATTCCCGGAAGGAGCTTCTTGGAGAGGTGCGTCAGCGTCACGACGTTGACCTGCAGCTCCTCGAGCTCGGCGTGGAGGTCGCTTTCCGCGAAACGGCCGAAGACGGCGAAGCCGGCGTTGTTGACCAGGACGTCCACCGTCACGCCGGCCTGCTCCAGCTCGCAGACGAGCTCCTCCGGCGATTCGGGTTTGGCGAGGTCCGTGGCGATCACTCGCGCGGTGATCCCATGCCGGGTCCTCAGCTCCGCCGCCAGCTCTTCCAACTTGCCGCCGCTGCGCGCCACCAGCACCAGGTCGTAGCCGCCGGCCGCGAAGGCCCGCGCCAGCTCCAGGCCGATCCCGCCCGAAGCCCCGGTGACGAGGGCCGTCTGCCGTTCCGTCGCAGTCTTTTCGTTTGTCATGAGGAGATTCTACTCGAAACGACGAGGGGAGGCTGGCCTTGCAGTCGCCTCCCCTTGTTCCCCAGCTCAGAAGTTGATCTTCAGCCCCACCTGCTCGCGGCGGCCGAGGTTGGTGACGCAGGTCGGCTCGCCGAAGGTCGGGTTCCCTTCCGGCGGAATGAAGTTGTTGAGGCAGCCGTAGCTCGCCCAGTTGAAGGCGTTGAAGATCTCGCCGACGAGGCCGACGGAGACGCTGCCGAAGGTCTTGACGTCCTTCTCCAGCCGGAAGTCGATCGAACGGTCCGCGAAGCCCCAGGTGGTGGGCGGCCGGATCGAGCGCTCGAAGGGGTGCGTGCGCTCGCGCGCCGCGAGGTCGAAGCCCTGCGAGAAGTCGAGGACGTTGGTGGCGCCGCCGGTGCCGAAGGAAAGGCTGGTGGCGAAACGCAAATCCCAGGGCAGGGCAAAGGTGGCGTTGGCGACGATGCGGTCGCGCTCGGTGCCCGGCACCTCGTGGGTGGGGTAGGCGGCGGCGCTCGGATAGTCGAGGCTGAAGAGATCGTTGCCGTTCTGCTCGGCCTTGGAGTGGGTCCAGGCGAGGTGGGCTCCCCAGTGGCCGTTGAACGGATGATCGACGGTGAGGAAGACGCCCGAGTACTTGTAGTCCTTACCCTTGGGGTCGGAGATGATGACGTTGCCGAAACCCGGCACCAGGGCGGAGCAGCAGATGCCGGTCGCCGAGAGCCAGGTGAAGCCGCGGTAGCCCCGGACGTTGTTGTAGCTCAGCGAGCCGTTCCAGGAGCCGAGCGATTGTCGCAGGCCGAGGTTGAACTGGTTCGAGTAGGGCGGCTTGGTGTTGTTGTTGAGCAGGTAGATCTCGGGGTTGGTGACTCCCGAGGCGATGAGCGAGTGCAGGCCCTCGGGCGTCAGGTAGCTGGGTTGGAACTGAATCGTCCCCGGGCGGCCATCGGGCGAGAACTCGATGCGGAAGACGGGAAATTGCAGCCGGTAGCGCTCGTCGAGCGTGGCGTTGAGGAAGTTGCGGTCATAGTACCGGCCGGCGCCGCCGAAGAGGATCGTCTTGCCGTCGCCACGCAGGTCGTAGGAGAGGCCGACGCGCGGCTGGAACTCGTTCTTGTACTGCGAACGGTTGTGGCCGTTCGAGAAGTAGCTCGGGTCCACCTTGCCCGCCAGGCCGGCTACGATGTTGGCCGGCGTCACGTAGTCATTGTCGAGCTGGTTCGACTCGTAGTCCCAGCGCAGGCCGAGACTGACGGTCAGCCGGCTCGTCGTCCAGTTGTCCTGGCCGTAGACGCCGTACTCATGATTGTTGACCGTGAGGTTGGGATTGCCGAAGCCAAACAGGGCCTCGTACGGCTGGGCGAAGGTGAAGCCGTTCGCCGGGTCGTTCCTGAAGTTGTACTGCGGGTTGCCGTTGAGATCCTTGTCGATGGAATAGCGCAGGGCGTCGGCGTTGGCGCCCACCTGGAAGTTGTGATCGCCGTGCCACTCGGTGACGGCGAGGCTGTAGTCGTCGCGCAGCTCGATGCGACGCTGATCGAACTTCTGGGTCGTGCTGTTGCCGCCGAGGCGGATGACGCCCTCGAAGTTGAGCCCCACCTGGTCGGGGTGGAGCGGCGTCGGGTTCCAGGCGTAGTCCGTCCAACTGAGCGAGGCCTGGTTGAGCGTCCGGTCGGTGTTCCAACTGTCGCGTAGCGTCGAGCCGTACACCCAGTTCTTGAGGTCCGTCGCCGACTCGAACGAGGTCTGGCCGCCGAAGTCGCGCGTTTCGTGCTCGCGGCGGTAGGTGCCGCTGAAGTCGACGAGCTGGTTCTGCGCCGGCTGCCAGCTCAGCTTGCCGAACCCCAGGTTCGACTTGAACGGGCTGGGGAAGACGCCCTCGGCCTGGCCGAAGGTGCCGCTGAAGGCCCCGTTGCCGACCGCGACCGCCGTCGTGGCGTGCTCGTTGACGCCCTCATAGGAGAGGAAGAAGTGGAGCTTGTCCTGAATGATCGGTCCGCCGAAGGAGAGGCCGGGCTGACTGCGCTGGTAGTCCTTGTTGGTGGTGAGAGTCGAGAACTGGAAGTTCTTCGGCAGCGGCGCCACCCAGTTCTTCGGCTGATAGAACTCGAAAGCCTGGCCGCGGAAGTCGTTGCCGCCCGACTTGGTGACGGCGGTGATGATGGCGCTCGACGCCTTCTCATACTGCGCGCTGTAGTTCTGCGTGATGACGCGGAACTCCTGCACGGCGTTCTGCGGGAACGGGTTGCCGCGGCTCGAGTCCTGGCCCACCAGACCGCCCTGCAGCACGTCGTTCTTCAAGCTCACGCCGTCGATGAAGACGTTGGTCTGCTCGGCGGGCTGAGCGTCGGAGGCGATGGTCTTGCGCTGCGGGTCGGTCGACAGCCGGATGCCGGGCGCGAGGGTGGCGAAGTTGAGGAAGTTGCGGTCGTCCTGCGGCAGGTTCTCGATCTGCTGCGGTGTGACGTTGGTCGCCGCCTCCGCCGTCCGGGTATCGATGAGCTGTTCGCCGAGGACGGTGATCGATTCGCTGACGGTCGACGTCGCCATCAGCAGGAAGGTGATGTCCAGGTTCTGGCCGACGCGGACGGTCACCGTCTCCGTGCGCGGTTCGAGCCCGGCCGACGACACGGTGACCTTGTACTCACCCGGGGTCAGCCCTCCCATCTGGAAGGAGCCGTCGGCTCCCGCCGTGGTGGTGGTGACGAAGCCCGAGGCCGTGCCGACGGCCTCGATTTTCGCGCCGGCGAGCACCTCGTTCTTGTCGTTCGTCACTTTGCCGTGGATGGTGGCCGTCGCCGACTGTGCGGTCGCGGACGCCGCCAGCGCCACGGCGAGCAGCACGAACAGAAATCCTTTCAAAGCTCGTCTCATGACTCCTCTCCTTTTTTGCGGCCACGCGGCTTCCGGTCGGGTCGCCTGCTGGTCGGCATACGAATTTCAGGGCTGCAACATGATTTGCGTTCGACGAGGGTCGTGGCGATGCAGTCGCGGCGTCCGGCGGGCGCGGCCGGCTGCGCGATGGCGCCGCGCAGGAGACCGAAGGCGCGGCGGCCGAGGTCGGCGATATCGACACGAATGGTGGTGAGCGGCGGCGTCACGTAGCGGGCGATGGGGATGTCGTCGAAGCCGGCCACGGACATCTCGGCCGGCACCGCCACGCCGGCCTCGGCGAGCGCCGCGAGCGCCCCCACGGCCATCGAGTCGTTGGCCGCGAAGATCGCCGTGGGGCGCGGCGCGACGTTCAAAATTTTCTGTGCCGCCGCGCGCCCCGACTCCTCGGTGAAGTCGCCGGCGAGCTCCAGCCGGCGGGTGGCCCGGATCCCCAGCTTCCGCATCACGCCGCGATAGCCGCGCAAGCGCTCGCGTGCGTCGGCGTTCTGGGCCGGCCCTTTGATGAACGCGATCCCGGTGTGGCCGAGCCCGGCCAGATAGCGCATCATGGCTTGCGCGCCGCCATGGTTGTCGATCGTGATCGCATCCCTCCCTCCGTCCACCCCTCCGTCGGTCGAATTGAGGAGGACGAGCGGCAGATTGGGCGGCAGGGATTCATGCAGCAAATCGTGCGCCACGTCGGGAGCCATCACCACTAGGCCATCCACGCGGCCGCGCATCGCATCCAGCACCTCCAGCATCTCTCCCACGTCGCTGTGCGAGCCGGAGACGAGGATGTGATACCCCTCCCGCCGGGCGGCGACGTCGATCCCCCGGATCACTTCCGAAAAGAACTCGCCGTGAACGTCCGGCAGCACGATGCCGATCGTCTGGCTGCGCTGGATGGAGAGCGACCGGGCGGCGACGTTCGGCACGTAGTGCAGCGCCTTGGCCGCGGCCAGCACCTGCTTGAGCGTCTCCTCGCGCACCACCTCCTTGCCGTTCAGCACCCGAGAGACGGTGGCGACGGACACCCCGGCCCGCGCCGCGACGTCGTGGATCGTCACGGTGGTACGCCCTGAACGGCGGGGACGGCGTGATGGGGGGCTGTGCCTCATTGCCTCAAGATGTAACCGCTTACATGAGGCCTACCCTACTGCACGTTACGGCGGTGTGTCAACGCCGGAGGCCGGCGTTCCCCTGTACGCGCGTTCTCCCGAGCGCTATAGTGCCCGGGTTTTCTGTCGCAGGACTCTTTTCGACGCACCCTAAGGAGAGCTTCCGACGATGAAGCCCAAGATCCGTAAGCCGCGTCCTGTCCTCGCCCTCGCCGCCGCCGTCTCTCTCGCCCTGGCAGCCAGCGCCGCGGCCGAAACCGCGCCCATCGCCCTCTCCCTCGACGCCAGCCAGGTGGGGCAGCGGCTCCTCCACGTCAGCAGCGTGATTCCGGTGGCGCCCGGCCCGCTCACCCTCCTCTATCCGAAGTGGATTCCGGGCGAGCACGGCCCCACCGGCCCCATCGTCAACCTCGTCGACCTCCACTTCTCGGTCGATGGCAAGGAGATCGCCTGGGAGCGGGACCCGGTCGAGATGTACGCGCTTCACCTGACGATCCCGGCGGGCGCCACCCGCCTCGCGGCGCAGGCCGACTTCCTCTTCCCCGGCGAGGGGGGAAACTTCACGTCGGGACCCGGCGCCACGGACACGCTCGCGGTGCTCAGTTGGAACACCGTGGCCCTCTATCCTCAGGGCATGAGCGCCGATGCGCTGCGCGTCGAGCCCACCCTGCGCCTCCCCGCGGGGTGGTCGTTCGTGACCGCCCTCGTCAAGCAGGGAGACGAAGGGGGAGCCATCCGCTTCGCGCCGGTGTCGCTCACCACGCTGATCGATTCGCCGGTGCTCGCCGGCGAGCACCTCGTGGACCTCGACCTCGGCGTGCACGACGGCGCCTCGCACCATCTCGCAATCACCGCCGACCGGGCCGCGGACCTCGCGAGCGCGGCCGATCTCACGCCCCCCATGCGCCGCCTCGTCGCCGAGACCCTGGCGCTCTTCGGCGCTCACCACTATGGCTCCTACCGCTGGCTCCTCACCCTTTCGGACCACGTCGAGCACTTCGGCCTGGAGCACCACGAGTCGAGCGACGACCGGGTGGACGAGGAGACCCTGGTGACCGAGGCGTCCAAGCGCACCCTTCCGGGGCTCCTCGCCCACGAGTTCGTGCACTCCTGGAACGGCAAGTACCGGCGTCCCGAAGGGCTCCTCTCGCCGGACTACCTGAAGCCGATGCAGGGGGCGCTCCTCTGGGTCTACGAGGGGCTGACCGAACACTTGGGCCTCCTCCTCCCTGCCCGCGCCGGCTGGTGGACACCGGACTACTACCGCGAGACCGTCGCCGCGATGGCGGCCGGACTCGATACGCGCACGGGGCGCAACTGGCGCCCCCTGGGCGATACGGCCGTGGCGGCACAGATGCTCTACGGTACGCCGGCCGATGGCAGCTCCCGCCGGCGCAGCACCGACTTCTACGAGGAGTCGGTTTTCCTCTGGCTCGACGTCGACACCCTGCTGCGCGAGCACTCCAAGGGGAAGGTGACGCTCGATGACTTCTGCCACCGGTTCCATGGCGGCAAGAGCACGGGGCCGGCCGTCGTCCCCTACACCCGCGAGGACGTGGTGAAGACCTTGAACGACCTCGTGCCCTACGACTGGCAGGGGGTCTTCGCCGAGCACGTCGATCGCATCGCCGTCCGCCTGCCGATGGCTGGGGTAGAGCGCGCCGGCTGGCGACTGGTCTACAACGACAAGCCGAACGCCTCGATCAAGGACGACGAGGCGCGGCGTGAGAACCATGACTGGCGCTTCTCGCTCGGTTTCTCGGTGAGCAAGAAGGAGGTCGTTCAAGACGTCCTCCCCGATTCGCCCGCGGGGCGCGCCGGCCTGGTCGCCGGCGAGAAGGTCCTCGGCGTCGGAGGGCACGTGTACTCGGAGCGCGCGGTGGAGGCGGCGCTCGCCGAGGCCAAGGGGGGGAGCACACCCCTCGAAATCGTCACCGCCGACGGCGACTCCATCCGCGTTCACAAGCTCGACTATCACGGCGGCCCCCGTTACCCGCACCTCGAGCGGATCGAAGGGCGCCCGGACGTGCTCGCCGACGTCCTCAAGGCGCGGGGAAACTAAAGGAAGCAACCTGTCCACGCCGGGCTCGCGCGAGCCCGGCGTCTCGTTGTATGGCCTTCTAGAAACGCAGCCGCAGGCCGAGCTGGGCCAGCCGCTGCTCGCCCTGCAGGGGATCGCCGGCGAAGAGGGTCGGCTTCTTGCCGATCGGGTTGCCGTTGGCATCGAAGACGTTGATGTAGCCCGACGGGTTCTTCTCGTTGAACAGGTTGAAGACCTCGCCGATCAGCTCGGCCGAGAAGTGGGAGCCGAAACGGAACTCCCGGCTCAGCCGCAGGTCGAATTGCGAGAAGGAGTGGGTGCTGCCGGAGTTGACCTGGGAGATCCCCGTTCCGGGGCCGAGATCGAGCAACAGGCCGTCGCCGTTGACGTCGCGGTTCAAAAAGATCGTGTAGGGGAAGGCCGAGTGGTAGCGGAAGATGCCGGAGAGGTCGAGCCCCAGGGGCGCCCGGTAGGTGCCGGCGAGCGTCACGCGGTGGCGCGCATCGGTGAAGAGCGGGCCGATGCAGGCCTTGCACAGGGGATCGAGCGGATCGGCCGGCACGCCGCCGCGCGAGCCGCCGCCCAGGTCCGGCTGCTGGCCGGCGTTGTAAATGCGGAACTCGTCAGCCCCCGCGAGCACGTTGCCCGTGGCCTTCGAATAGGTATAGAAACCCTGGAGCTCGAACTTGGCGAGGCGCACGTGGATGCCCAGGTTGCCGCCGTCGTACGAGGCCTTGCCTTTGCCGTACCACAGGCGGAAGGGGCCGAAGTCGGGGAACCGGCGGTCGGCCTGCGGCTTGCCGTTGGCGTCCAGGAACGGATTCGCCGGCAGGGAAAACGGAATGTGAGAGTAGCGGATGCTGACGCCTTCGAGGTTGAGCCCCAGCCAGTCGTTCACCTGGAAGGAATAGCCGAGCGAGGACTGGGTCGACTGCGGGGTGGCGAGCGTCGGCGATGCCACGTCGTTCGGCGGGAAGGCGGCGCTGCCAGGAAGCTGGTTCGGCGGCAGCGGCTGGCCGGGCTGGAAGAAGCTGCCGTCCGGATTGCGGATGCCGTTGGCATCGTGGAAGTTGTAGCTCACACCGTAGTTCGACTGCACGGCGAACGACGGGAACAGGATGGTGGCGTTGGTATACGGGAAATCGTAATAGATTCCCCAGCCGCCCCGCAGCAGGTGGCGGCCGTCGCCTTTGACGTCGTAGCTGAACCCCAGGCGAGGGCCGAAGTTGTTGCTGTCGTTCTTGAGCTGGCCGCCCCGGCCGCCCTGGAAGTCCGCCAGGTACGATTCGTGGAACTTGGTTTGGGTCGAGAGCTCCTGCCAGATCGGGTTCGAGCGCTGATCGACGTCGAAACCCTGCCAGTAGTCGTAGCGGATTCCCAGGTTGAGCTTGAGCCGCTGCCCGATCGACCAGTCGTCCTGGAGATAGGCGCTGTACTGCTTGACCGGGGTCGAGACTCCCGCGAAGCCGCCGAAGAACGTGATGTCCACCACCGGCGAGCCCTGCTTGTCGTCGAGCAGGCTGTAGATGCCGTTGACGCCGGTCGTGAACTCCGCCTTCAGGGTCGGCTCGTCGATGTAGTTGACGCCCACCTTGAAGTCGTGACGGCCGGAGCCGATCGCCTGCGACCACGAGAAGTCGTCCTTGAGCTGGAGCTTCCGCTGCTGCGTGGTCTGCGGCGTGTTGCCGTTCTGCCCGGTGCGGGCGCCGGAGGGAAAGAGGATGGACGGATCGTCCGAGTCCGCGCTGATCGTGTTCTTGAACTTGGTGTACTGGAGGACGGCCTCGTTCAGGGCGCCGGCGCCGAGCTGGACGGTGTGCCCCGCCAGCACGGACGAGTAGTCGTTGGTGATGGTGCCGAGAGCCGAGGGCGCCGTCAGCGGCGAGGCGCCGTACTTGTCGGCGTTCTTTTGATAACCGTAGCGCACCTGGAGGTATTGCTTGGCCGAGATGTCGTAGCTCACCTTGGCCGTGCCCAACTCGTCGGTGAAGGGCACGGGGATGGATTGACCATCGAAGGTGGGGAGAGTGCCGCCGGTCGCGATGGTGTAGGAGGTGTCGCGCTGGGTCTTCTCCCAGGTGGCGAAGAAGTGCGCCTTGTCCTTGACGATAGGCCCGCCCACCGAGGCCCCGTACTGTTTGCGGTCATAGGGCTGCTTGCCCACGCCCGAGGTCTTCTCCGTCTCGGTTTCGGAGTTCAGGCTCTCGTTGCGATAGAAGCCGTAGGCGCTGCCGGCGAATTGATTGGTGCCGGTCTTGGTGACCACGGAGAGGACGCCGCCGGTCGAGCGGCCATACTCGGCCTTGTACTGCTGGGTCTGGATCTTGAACTCCTGCACGCTCTCGATGTTGAAGTTCTGGAGCGCGCCGCCGATCGTGTCGTCGGTGTTGTCGCCGCCGTCGATGATGTAGTTGACGTTGCGGCCGATGCCGCCGTTCAGCGCGATCGTCTGCTGCCCGGGCTTGGTGGGGTCGCTGTTGACGGTGAGGGTCGTTCCCGGCGCCAGCGAGGCGAGGTTGGCGAACTGCCGGCCGTTGAGCGGCAGGTTTTCGAGCTCGCTCTGGGAGACGACGGTGCCGATCGAAGGCGAAGTCTGCACGAGGGGCGCGTCGTCCACCACGGTGATCGATTCCTCGACGCTCGCCGAGCTCATGCTGATCTCCAGCGACCGCTCGGTGGCCACGTTGAGCTTGACCGACTCGACGGTGACCGTGGCGAAGCCGGTGAGATCGGCGACGATCTTGTAGGTGCCCACCGGCAGCGAAGGGAGGCGGAAGGCGCCGTCGCTGCCGGTGACGGTGGTGCGGACCAGGCCGGTCTCCTCATTGCTGGCGGTGACGGTGGCGCCGGGGAGCGGCGAGCCTTTGCCGTCCTGAACACGGCCGACCAGGGCGGAGCTCGCCGTCTGCGCGGCGGCGGGCAGGGAGCACCAGCCGCACAGTGCGGCGAGGGCCACGACGACTACGGTGAGCCAGGGCTTCGGGCGTACGCTTCTCGAGCTCATAGAAGTCTCCTCAGTGTGCAACGGGAAAGAGGACGAAGACGTCCAGCGCGCCAAGACGGAATCATCCCTAAACTTAGGAGGTGCTCTGCAAGAGAGAAACGAGCCGCCGCCGGCCTCCAGCCGGCGGCCGGATGTTTACTTCCGGGAGGCGCCGCGCAGGAACTCGTCCACCGTGCGCAGGAAGAGAGCCGGCTGATCGACGAACGTCATGTGGCCGCTGCCGGGGAGGATCACCAGCTTGGAGCCGGCGATCTTCCCCTGCATGGTGCGGGAGAGCGATGGATCGCATTCGTCGTGATCCCCGGCGGTGATGAGCGTCGGCACTTTCAGCGTGGCAAGCCGGTCGGTGTATTCGACCGAGGCGAGGTTGCCGTCGATCACGAACTCCCCATGCGAGCCCCACATCTCGCGATAGAGGTCCCAAGGGACTTTTCCCGCGCTCGACGGATCGTAGTTGGGGTCCGGACGGCTTTGGTAAAGGTAAGGGAAATACCCCTCGCCCCAGGCCGCGGTCATGTAATCGGCGGGGTAGCGCAGCTTCTCGAAATCCTTGCCATGACCGAAGAGCCCCGCGGCTTCGAGCTTGTCGATCCGCTCGCGCAGCTCCGGCGCCATCTTCTCCTTCATGCGCACGAAAACCTCGTTCATCGCCCGCGTGCTGGAGAACGTGCTGCACAGCACGAGGTGGGCCAGGTTCCGCTGATACTTGAGGGCATAGGCCTGCGCCAGCACGCCGCCGTAGGAATGGCCCAGCAGGTCGATCTTCCCCAGGCCGAGCTGGCGCCGCACCGCCTCGACGTCCTCGACCATGGCTTCCACCGTGTACCCCTTGGGATCTTCGAGCCCCGAGGAGCGCCCCGAGCCCCGCTCGTCGATGAAGATCAGCCGGTGGTGGCGCATCAGCGGCAGCAGGTAGGGGAGGAAGTAGTCGTGCGACGCCCCCGGACCGCCATGGACGATCACCAGCGGCGTACCCCGGCCCAGCGACTGGTAGTAGAGGAGGACGTCGCCGGCGTCCACGAATCCCTCCTGCGCGGGATAGACGCCCGCGGCCGGAGCGCCGCTCTTCGGCGGACTGGCGGCGAGGGCGGGCACGGCCAGGGCACACAGCGCGAGCATGAGAAGGCGAGGACGGTTCATCGGGAATCTCCCTGAAGTCGGATCCGTTTGGCGGAATCCTACAACACCCGAGACCGGCCGGCACGACATCTCAGAGATCTCTTGACCTTCGCAATGCGGGACATCTAAAATTAACGCGTACTCAGAAGCACTATTCCCTCGAGCCTGCCGCGGGTGGCTGGCTCCTTTACTGACCTCGACAAGGAGTCCTCCGATGACGAACAGAAAGCTGTGGACCACCGCTCTCTGCCTTGGCCTCACGACCTTCGTGGGGGCGCAACGCCTGGCGGCCGCCGACAAGAAGCAGCCGGTAGGACACGACGAAGTCGCGGCCAAGATGCTGGCCGAAGGATGGAAGCCGATCGCTGCCGGCGTCTACGAGCGCCAGCGGGGTCCGAACAAGGTCGAGCACATGGGCTATGGCCGCGAAGGCCTCACCTGGACCGTGGGCGAGCTCAACCGCCAGCTCGAGAACCTGATGCAGGAGTACCAGACCTTCCCGTCGGAGGACCTGGCCAAGGTGATCGATCACCTGAGCGTCAAGATCTTCAACGCGAAGCGGGAGCTCACGAGCTCGAAGAGCCTGTCGAGCATCACCGACGCCGTCACCGGGGCGAGCTGCAGCATCTGCTACAGCGCCACGGCCGACGCCTATTATCTGACGGGCAGCCAGGGCGTCGCCGCCATCGCCGACGCCGGCTTCAGCAGCAACTGCGGCTACTCGGGCGACACCTACGCCTATGCCTACGCGCGGGCGACGACCGCGGGCGGCACCACGAACACCGTGACCCAGGAAGACCCGCACACCGGCACCTCGGTCTCCAGCCACGCCTCGGCGACCGCCAACGGCGTCTCCAACTGCGCTTCGTCGGCCAACTCCTATGCCCAGAGCACGGGGCTCGGCATCGCCTACACCACGAGTGACACCAACAGCGTCTGCCCGGCGCCGGAGATGAACGTGACCATCAGCGGGCCGACCTATGCCTTCGGGGCGATCTGCAGGACCGTGACCTGGACCTCCACCGTCACCGGCGGGGTCGCTCCTTTCTCTTATAGCTGGACCGTCGACGGTTTGTCCGTAGGCACCAGCTCCAGCACCTCCGTCTCCTATACGTTCTGCAGTGCCGAAACCGCCAGCATCGCCCTCACGGTCAGCGACTCCGCCGGCTCCAGGCGTTCGGCCACCTTCTCGACCTACATCGACATTCCGGATCCCGGGACCGGCCCCTGTATGCAGCAGCAGCCGTGTTCGTAGGCGCAACGCCAAAGGGGGCCGGCGGGCCCCCTTTGGCCTTCCCTCCGGTGGCGTGAAAACGATATCGCCTGCCCGAGCCTTCACTCCTGTCACCTATCTTTGGCGGAATCCTACAACATCCCGGGTCCGGCCGGCGCGACGGCCTAGAAGTCCCTTGACCAGCGCAGTACAGCACATCTAAGATTCGCGCGCTCTCGCAACACATGCCCTTCGAGTCCGGCCGTTTCGTCGAGCCGGCCGCTGTGGCCGGTTCCTTACTGACTTGGAAAAGGAGTCCTTCGATGATGAACAGGAAGCTGTGGATCGCCGCCCTCTGCCTCGGCCTCACGACCTTCGTGGGGGCTGGCCGCCTCTCTGCCGCCGCTCAGAAGCAGCCGGTGGGACACGACGAGGTCGCGGCCAAGATGCTGGCCGAAGGGTGGAAGCCGATCGCCGCCGGCGTCTACGAGCGCCAGCGGGGTCCGAACAAGGTCGAGCACATGGGCTACGGCCGCGAAGGCCTCACCTGGACCGTGGGCGAGCTCAACCGCCAGCTCGAGAACCTGATGCAGGAGTACCAGACCTTCCCGTCCGAGGACCTGGCCAAGGTGATCGATCACCTGAGCGTCAAGATCTTCAACGCCAAGCGGGAGCTCACGAGCTCGAAGAGCCTGTCGAGCATCACCGACGCTGTCACCGGCGCCGGTTGCAGCATCTGCTACAGCGCCACGGCCGACGCCTACTACCTGACCAGCACCGCGGGAGTCGCCGCCATCGCCGACGCCAGCTTCAGCAACAACTGCGGCTTCTCCGGTGACACCTACGCCTATGCCTACGCGCGGGCGACGACCGCGACCGGCACCACGAACACCGTGACTCAGGAAGACCCGCACACCGGCACCTCGGTCTCCAGCCACGCCTCGGCGACCGCCAACGGCGTCTCCAACTGCTCCTCGTCGGCCAACTCCTATGCCCAGA
Organism: Thermoanaerobaculia bacterium; assembly: GCA_036275055.1. Classification (GTDB taxonomy): domain Bacteria; phylum Acidobacteriota; class Thermoanaerobaculia; order Multivoradales; family UBA5704; genus DATARR01. Next base: position 17,581 of record DASUEN010000032.1, on the reverse strand, counting down.
GCACGGGGCTCGGCATCGCCTACACGACGAGCGATACCAACAGCCTGTGCCCGGCGCCGTCGAACCCCATCACCAACGTCGTCATCAGCGGCCCGACCTCCGTTTCCGGAGCGATCTGCAAGACCGTGACCTGGACCTCCACCGTCACCGGCGGCACCGCTCCCCTGTCCTATGCCTGGACCGTCGACGGCGGTGCCGTGGGCACCAGCACCAGCACCTCGGTCTCCTACACCTTCTGCAGCAGCGAGTACGCCAGCGTCGGCCTCACCGTGTCCGACTCCGCCGGCTCCAGCCGCTCGGCTTCCTACACGACCCTCATCACCATCACGGGCGGCGGGGGCGGCGGCGGCTGCTTCGTCCAGACGCAGTGCCCGTAATCTAGACGCCGGAAGGGGGGCCGCCCGGCCCCCCTCGTTCCTTCTTCGCATCCCTTTCCTTCGTCATCGCGAAACGCTATCCTTTGTCCTCGATGGTCGATCACGACACCTTCCGCCGCCTCTGCCGCTCGCGCGACTTCCTGGCCGCGAGCTTCGGCGAGCGCCTGCGCCTGGAGCAGGCGGCGGCCAACGCGTACTTTTCGCCGTTCCACTACCATCGCCTTTTCCGCCGCGCCTTCGGCGAGACGCCGCACGAGTTCCTCACCCGCCTGCGGCTCGACGAAGCCAAGCGCCTGCTGGCCGCGGGGGAGCGCTCGGTGACCGACGTCTGTTTCCTGGTGGGCTACGAGAGCCTGGGCACCTTCAGTCTCCGTTTCAAGGAAGCGACCGGCATCTCCCCGTCCGAGTACCGGCGGCGCGCGCGGTCCCAAGTGGTGGTGCCGGCGCGTTGGGTGCCGCGGCTGGTACCGTCGTGCTTCCTCCGCCATTTCGCCGGCCTGCCCCTGTAGCACGAGCAGCGCAAGATCCGAGAAGCTCCCGAAGGCCATCCGTGAGAGCCTCTGGGCAAGGAGGAGACACCATGATTCAGCGCATGTCCCATACCCCGATCTTCGTTCCCGACCAGGAGATCGCCTACGACTTCTACGTCAACAAGCTCGGCCTGGAGGTGCGGACCGATGCCAAGATGGACAACGGGTTCCGCTGGCTGACGGTGGGACCCCAGGGGCAGAAGGATTTCGAGATCATCCTCATGCCCATCGGCATGAGCGCGAAGCAGGACGATCCCGAGGCCGCGGAGCTCCTCCGCAAGGTCATCGCCAAGGGAATCCTCGGCGCCGGAGTCTTCGAGACCGCCGACTGCCGCAAGACCTACGAAGAGCTGACCGCCAAGGGAGTCGAGTTCGTCTCGCCTCCCACCGAGCAGTTCTACGGCATCGAGGCCATCTTCAAGGACCCTTTCGGGAACTGGTTCAGCCTGGGGCAGTCGAAGTAGGGAGAAGCGAAAACCAAGGACCTAAAGGACACCAAGGACAGCAAGGACGAGGAAGGGGATTTCCTGTCCTTGAGGTCCCTGGTGTCCTTAGAGAGCAGCCTCGAACCGCAAACCGGGATCGTTGCGCGCCCGGTTCAGATAATCGAGCATGTTGCGGGCAAGCTCCACCGTGACGCGCTCCCTCTCGGCCGCCTGGCGGAAGAGCGCCAGGGCGGCCAGGGCTTCCCGGTGCACCTCCTGCGACTTGAAGATCGGTACCAGGTGGCGGGCCAGCGCCTTCACGTCGGCCGTCCGCCCCTCGCCGGCCAGCAGCGCCGCGAGCTCCAGGGTCACCAGGGCCGTGTCGTAGGCGATCTCCCGGGTTGCGAACTCCCCCCGCACCTGCATCAGCAGCTCGATCCCTTTCGCCGTGCGCCCGAGGCCCGCCTCGACCCGCCCCTCGACCCATCGCAATCGCACCAGGTCCAGGCCGTTGTTCAGCTTGCGCGACAGGGTACGCACGGAAGGCAGGAGAGCCTCGGCCTCCTCGAACCGCCCCAGCTTGCTCAGATAATCGGCCAGATTGTGGCGCAGACAGAGAACCTGGCGGGGATCGGCCTTGGCGTCCACGAAGGGCTCCGCGGCTTGGAGCAGGCCGATGGCCGTGGCGAAGTCCCCCGACTCCTCGACGATCTTGGCCTTCTTGATGAGGAGCCGGCCCCGCTCCGCAACAGCGGGCTCGAGCGCCAGGGCTTGATCGATCAGCGCACTCGCCTCCGCGAGTTGCCGCTGATCTCGCCGCAGCGAAGATTTCAGGTCGAGGATGCGCGCTTCATAGCCGGCGGGAACGTCGCCCTCCTGAACCGCCTCGCTCCACAGCCGGCTCGCCTCCTCGAAGACATCGTCGGCGGCCGGAAGGGTGCCCTGGGCGCGCATCGCATTGGCTTGGTAGGCGGTCGCGTAGGCGCGAAGGTCTTTGCCACACCCCTCCTGCGAGGCCACCGTCTCCGCCAGGAGAACGGCGAGGTCCGCCAGGTGGAACGCGCGGTTCGGGTGCCGGGCGGCCTGCTTCGAGCTCTCCCGGCAGAGCCGCTCGCAGAGGGCGCGGTTCCAGAAACGGGAATCGTCCAGAAGCAGCTTCCGCTGCCCGGATGCGGACTCGCGCTTCAGCAGGGCCCACTGCTCTTCCGCCTGGTCCTCGTTCGCACCTGGGCTCGCAACCGGAGGCGCCGGCTCAGCCGGTTCGCCCCGGCGGCCAAGAACCTGGGTGAGCTTCGCGGAGAACGCCGCGAGCAGGCGCTGCGCATCATTCCGAAGCTCGTCCATCAGGGCATCGACGCCGGCCGGACCCGCATCGCAGCCTGGCGGCTCCTGGGCGGCTGCGGTCGCCCGGACCATAGCCTTCAGGTCTGCCAGATACGACCGCGTCAGGTCCAGGGCGGCAAACGTCACGCCCAGAGCCTCCAGGAGGCGGCAAAGCGTGGGCACCTGCGGCATGGTGATGCCTCCCTCGTAGCTCGAAAGGGAGCTGGTGTGGACGTCCGCGGCCTCGCCAAGCTCCTGCTGGTTGAAGCCGAGGGCCGTGCGGAGCACCGTCAGGAGGTGGCCGAGGTCGTCAGGCAACGCCGGTGCTTCCTTCTTCATCGTCCCCCCCGGAATCGGTTTGCAGGGTCTCGTTGAACCATAGGCCCGGGGTGTGGCGCGCCTCCCGCAGGAAGGCGATCAGCCGGTTCGCCAGGTCCGCCGTGAAAGCCTCCTTCTCCGCGGCTTGTACGAAGAAGCCGAGGGCGGCCACGGCCTCGCGCGGCACGTCCTGCGCCTGGAGGATCGTCAGCGTCTCCCAGGCCAGCGCCTTCACTTCCGGCACATGCCCTTCCCAGGCGTGCAGCGCGGCCAGCTCCAGGGTGACCAGGGCTGTATCGTAGCTGATGTTACGGCGCAAAAACTCGCCTCGGACCTCCTCCAGGAGGCGCACAGCCTCCGCCGTCTGCCCGAGACCGGCCGCGATCCTTCCCCGCGACCAGAGGAGGCGGACCGCGTCGAGCGGATTTCCCAGGCTCTCCGAAAGACGGGTGACCTCCGGGAGCAAAGCTTCGGCGTCCTGGAAACGCCCCACTTTGCTCAAAAGGTCCATCAGGTTGTGCCGGACGCAGAGCTCCAGCCGCGGCTCCCCCGCGGAGAAGGGCGACTCCGCGCCTCGCAGCACGCTCATCGCCTTTTCGAGCTTTCCCATCTCCTCGTACGTCTTCGCCTGCTTGATCAGGAGCCGGCAGATCTGCTCCTTCTCCTCGAGCGGAGTGAGCTCGAGCGCGCGGCGGAGGAGAGCCAGGGCCGAGGGGAGGCGCCGCTGGTCTCTCCGCAGGGATGCCTCGAGGTCCAGCAGGCGGACCTCGTAGCCAAGCACGTCCCCCATGCTCTCGGCGGCCTTCCACCACTCGCAGGACCGGGCGAAGGCCTCCTCGGCGCTGCGCAGCTCCCCCTGCACCCGCCGGGCGTTGCCGAGGTGGGCCAGGGCGTAGGCGCGAAGCTGGAAGAGCCACAGCTCTTCCGCCGGCTCGTGGTCCCCGAGCAGGGAGCTGACGTGGACCGCCAGGTCTGCCACGTGCTCGGCCAGCGCCGCGTTGCCGGCGGCCAGCCGGATGCTCTCGTGGCACAGGTACTCGCAGAGCCCCCAGGAGCGAAATCCGTTCATCTTCTCCATCACGGGCTTCCGTAGGTGGAAGGGAAAATCCTGGAGCAGCCGCCACAGGCCGGGAGCCTCGGCGCGGGAGACCTCCAGGTCCACCTCCAGGGAGCTGAACTCGCTCTGGAGGCGCCCGTTTTCGTAGAGCTCGAGCAGCGGCTCTGCCGCGGCCTGGCACTCCGGGCAGACCGCCAGCAGGTGGAGAAGGATCTCGTTCTCCTCCTTCAGGCTGTGATGCTTTTCCAGGAAGCGGCGCAGCTTCTTGCGGGTGAGGTGCTGGTCTTTCACGGGCTTGGGGCGGTCTTTCATGCGGAGAGCCTCCTTGGACGTCATGGAAAGCGAGGAAATCGTCCTCCAACGAAAGACAGGGTGTGCGCTCCACCCCCTGGCGCGCACCGCCGGCCCGCCCGGGCGGAATCGGCCCAAGCCGCTTGGCTATGGATGGAATTTTTTTGGCTGAGGGCGACACTACCCCTCTATAGAGGCGGTGCCCCGCGGCCAGGCCGGCCCGGCGTGCGACCGCCATATAGGAGATTTCGCCATGACCCGCTCCGCGCTGCGCCGCACCGCCGCAACCTTCCTCCTCCTTCTCCTCGCCCTGGCCGCCCTGGCCGGCGCCGCACCCCGCCGGCCCGCCGCCAGCCCCAAGGCGGGGCCCTCCAAGAGCCGGAACGTCGTGGCCACCTTTTGGAGCACCTTGATGCACATCTGGGAGAAGGCAGGCAGCTCGCTCGATCCCGATGGGCTGCAGCAACCGAACCCGCGGCCCAACGGGAGCAGCCTGGACCCGAACGGGCTCCAGGCTGACAACGGCGGCTCGCTCGACCCGGACGGCGCGAAGTAAGGCTGGCACGACAAGGGACGACGGCATACAATAGGGGCCGGAGCGTGAAAACGAATACCGGAGGTGCCAAGGTGCTCGCCGCGGTCGAAGGGATCTACAAAGACGGAGAAGTGGAGCTCTCGGAACGCCCCGAGGGTCTTACCGAGGCGCGGGTCATCGTCACGTTCCTCCCCTTGATGCCCGCCGAGGCGTCCCCTGAAGAGGCTCGTAATCGGCTGCTCGGCCGGATGCGGGTGGGGATACCCCTCGGAGGACCTCCTTATCCCAGGCGAGAGGAGATTTATGAAAAGGACCGCCGGAGGTGAGCGGCGTCCTGATCGACTCCAACATTTTCGTCTACGCCTTCGATCCCGCAGATCCGGTCAAGCATGAGAAGGCGATCTTATTGACTGAGAAGGTCATCCGGACAGGGACTCTCGTGCTCTCGGCACAGGTTCTGAACGAGGTGGCTTGGACCCTGTTACGCCGGGGAGCGAATCTCGGTCTCGGCCCGGAACAAGTCGCCGAGATCGTGGATGACGTCATCCGAAACGCGCGGATCGTGCCGCTGACTCCCGACCTCACCCAAAAGGCATTGACCACGGCACTGGGTCACGGTCTCTCTTTTTGGGATGGGCTGATTTGGGCAGCGGCTCATCGTCACGGGCTGTCGACCATCTACACCGAAGACTTCCAGCATGGCCGTGAGGTCGAGGGTGTCCGCTTTGTGAATCCCTTTGTAGATTGACGTTCCTCGGGAAAGGGGGAGGGGGCCGGGCCAAAGGTAGCGCCCTCACCATCCCGCTGCGGGCCGGCGCGAAGCGGTTTGGTCCGGCGGAAAGCACGCTGGCTTGGGCGTCCCGTCCTCGTCTAAGGTGGCGTCCATGCCAAGATCCCAAAGGACGCAGCCGGCAAGCCCTCCCCCCGTCTCTCCGGAGCCGCCACCCCTCACCTGGAAGCGCGGGACGTTCCGGGTCCTCGTCGCCGAGGACCGCGGTGCGAAGCTTCACGAGCTCCAAGTCCGGGGGCCTGTCTCCGGACCCTTTGGCGTGTTCCGGGGAGACGGCCATGGACCAACCCCTGAAGGCCGCTCCTACTTCTCGCTCATCCACCTTCCCACGGGCCTCATCGTGGTAACTTTGCAGTACCGGCATCAGTGTATGGCCATGGCCGCGGAGCTCGTGCTGCTACGGGTAGACTGGGACGAAACCGATCCGCAGAAGGTCGTGGGAGAGGCTCCGGACAAGATGAAAGTCCAGGCGATCCATTCCCGGTACCGGCGGATGTGGCAGTAGGGCCAGCAACCAGGTCCCATCGCCAGATACGAGGCGTATCCGTGGATATGGCGCGTTGTCCCGGGATATGGGCCGTTGTCCGCAGATACGAGGCATATCCGTGGATACGGCGCGTTGTCCCGGGATATGGGCCGTTGTCTGTAGATATGAGGCGTATCCGGTTTCGTCAGGGCATGCCGCTTGCAATCAGCGATCCGCATCAACAGGAGGAAACCCCCATGCCCGAGAAGAAGACGCTGGAGCGCGCTGCCAAGGACAAGAAGGAAGGAAAGTCCGCCTCCACCCAGGCCGGCGAGTTCGTCCACGAGGAGATGGACCACATTCGGGAAGGCAAGCACGGAGCCGCGTCCACCAAGCAGGCGATCGCGATCGGTCTCTCCAAGGCGCGCCGCGCCGGCGTCAAGCTCTCCCCACCCAAGAAAGGCTCGGCGGCGACCAAGCGCAAGGCGGCGCAGGACTCGGCGAAGGGCGCGAGCGGAGCCAAGAAAACGGTTTCCCGCACCCGTTCGAAGGCCACCAGCGCCGCGCTCAAGAAGGAAGGGCACGCCGCCGCTTCGAAGAAGGCGCTCTCGAAGCAGGGGAAGTCGGCCGCCGCCCAGCGCACGGCGTCCGACCGCTCCGCCGCGGCCAAGAAGGCCGCCAAGACCAAGGGCGCCGAAGGGCGCTCGGCCGCCGCCCGCAAAGCGGCGCGGACGCGGGAGAGAGAAGCGGAGGCCTGAGCTTCAGAGAGCGGGCGGAGAGTGCTCAGCCTGCCTAGCCGGGGGCTGAAGACCCCGGCTACTGACGGTAGTCCCTGCGGGACCCATGGCGAACGAACCGCGGTCCCGCAGGGAACACCGTCGGTAGCCGGGGATTTTAATCCCCGGCGTCAGCGGAGCAGAGTCGGCCGTCATCGCGTCTCCCCCGCCCAAGACCCCTCATCCCCTACCCCTTCTCCCGCCTCCTCGCCTCCACCGCCGCCGAGCGCAGCATGGAGAGCGCCGCGTAGAGCACGACGCCGACCACCAGCCAGCGCAGCGCCGTGAGCGGCAAGGATTTCACGATGAAGGCGGCGATCAGCACCGCCGGCACGCCCGCCAGCCCCAGGCCCAGGGTCGTGCGCAGGCTGTAGCACTCGCTGCGAATGAAGCGCACGCTCCCCACCGGCATGAGGAAGGCGCAGGAGCCCATCATGATGGGAAAGGCGGCCTGCGGGGTCAAACCCAGCAGGCTGACCAGGATCATGCAGGGAGCATAGAGGCCGACGCCCACTTCCATCAGCGCGCCGAGGACGAAGTTGCCGCCGAGGCCGGCCCACAGCCGCCATCCCGAAAGCCCCTCGGCCATGCCGCCCGTGGGCGTGGCGTTGAAGATCTGCATCAGGAAGAGCGCCGCCGCTGCCAGCAGGGCGAAACCCATGGCGATCTGGATCTTGCGCCGCGGCGCGCCGGAAACGAATCCGGCGCCGAACCACGAGCCCATGACGGCGGCCCCGATCATCAGCACCAGCGTCTTCAGGTCCACCGTGACGATGGCGATGAAGATGAACGCCTGCGTGATGGTCGGCAGCGTGTGCCCGACGTTGAGCGTGCCGGGGATCTCCTGATCCGGCACCAGGTTGCGCAGCTTGAGGGCCGCCGTGGTCGGCGCGAAGGAGCCGATTCCCAGGGTGTCGAAGAAGCAGGTCACGAACCCCAGGGCCAGCTCGAAGAAGCTGGGAGCGATCCGGGAATCGCCGCGCTCCCGCGCCCGCCGGACGGCGGCCACCAACACGGCGACGTAGAGGATGCAGAAAACGCCGAGACCCACGAACAGGGCAAGTTTCATGGGCGGGAAGAGTACACCGAACCCGGGCTGGACCCGAATCGGAGTTTGATGTAAGATGGAAACGTTCAAAAAATTTCAAGGGAGTGTGCGTCATGGCTGAAGAAATGCCACTTACTTCGAGCCCAGGCGAGGAGAATCTCGAAGATTGCATCGCCCTCTGCCTCTCCGGCGGGGGCTATCGCGCCATGCTGTTCCACCTCGGCACGCTGTGGTACCTGAACGATGCGGAGTACCTGCCGAAGCTGGCCCGGATCTCGAGCGTCTCCGGCGGCTCGATCACCGCCGCGACGCTGGCGATCCATTGGGGCGAGCTGAAGAAGAAAGAGGACTTCGAGTCGAAGGTGGTCGAGCCGGTGCGGAACATGGCCGGCAAGACGATCGACGTCCAATCGATCCTGGGAGGCGTCTTTGGCCGGGGCTCGGTGAGCGACCGCATCATCGGGCACTACGAAGAGACCCTGTATGGGCAGCGTACCCTGCAGGACCTCCCCGATCAGCCGCGTTTCGTGATCAACGCCACCAACGTGCAGACCGGCTCGCTCTTCCGTTTCTCCAAGCCCTACATCGGAGACTACCGGATCGGCCTCTACAAGAACCCCACGAAAAAGGTCTCGGAAGCGGTCGCCGCCTCGTCGGCGTTCCCGCCGATCCTGTCGCCGATGCGCCTGGAGTTCGGCCCCCACGACTTCGACACCGATCCCGGGCCGCTCAACAAGCCGCCGTTCAACACCGAGGTCTACCTGTCGGACGGCGGCGTCTACGACAACCTGGGGATCGAGACGTCATGGAAACGCTGCAAGACGATCCTCGTCAGCGACGCCGGAGGGAAGATGGTCGCTGAGGCGAAGCCCCATACCGACTGGGCATTCCACGGCGTCCGGATCGCCTCGCTGGTCGACAACCAGGTGCGCAGTCTGCGCAAGCGGCAGATCGTCGCGGCCTTCAAGAACGGCGATCGCAAGGGGGCCTACTGGGGCATGTGGACCGATCCGGCAGCCTACTCGGCCCAGAGCGCGCTGGCCCTGCCGGGGGACAAAGCCGCCGAGCTCGCCGGCATCTCGACCCGCCTCGCCGAGCTTTCGGCTGAGGACCAGGAGCGGCTGATCGATTTCGGCTACGGCATGGCCGAGCGGGCGATCCGCAGCTACTACGACCCGCAGGCCTTCGCCGCGCCGGGCTTCCCCTACGCCCGGGGGATCTGAGCGTCTCGCAGGCGATGAATCCGCCGGCGGCCTCTTTGGCGTACTCTTGGCGTGGAAATCCAACGACTACGCAAGGAGGCAGACATGACCAAAGTGGCGCTTCTCGTTCGGCTGGCGGCCAAGCCTGGGAAAGAGGAAGAGGTGGCGGAGTTTCTGCGTGGCGGCCTGGCGATCGTGCAGGAGGAGCCGGCGACGACCGCCTGGTTCGCCATTCAACTGGGACCCTCCACGTTCGGTATCTTCGACGCCTTCCCGGATGAGGCCGGCCGCCAGGCTCACCTCTCCGGCCGCGTCGCCGCCGCCCTGATGGCGAAAGCTCCCGACCTCCTCTCGGAGCCGCCGATCATCGAGAAGGTGGACGTCCTCGCCGCCAAGCTGCCGGGCTGAAACCTTCCAGGGGAAAGGAGGGAAGAGCGCGCCTCCCTCTTTTCCCTTCTTTCCATGGTGGGCGCCCTCCAGTACCATACCGGGCGGCAACCGACCCGGAAGGAGGCTCCTCCATGTGGCTCCCGCTCCTCGCAACCGCTCTCATCATGACGTCGTCCCAGGCTCCCGCCACGCTGGCGCCGGCGGCGATTCCCCAGGAAAAAACCCCGGCCACGGCTCCCCCGGCCGCCGCCCCCAGGCCGCGCGACGAGAAGCTCCCCGCTTCCGAGGCGCAGGCCAAGGGAGCGCTGGAGAAGAGCCCGCGGCACGGGGAGTACGTGGACGTCAAGAACCCCGCGGGAGGCCCCGCCATCCGCACCTGGGTCATGTATCCCGAGCGCAAGGACAAGGCCGGCGTCGTCCTCGTCATCCACGAGGTCTTCGGCTTGAGCGACTGGGCGCGGGCGGTGGCCGACCAGCTCGCGAAGGAGGGGTTCATCGCCGTCGTCCCCGATCTCGTCTCCGGCATGGGACCCAACGGCGGCGGCTCGGATGCCGGGGCCAGCCGCGACGACGTGGTGAAGCTGGTGCGCGCGCTCACTCCGCAGGAGGCGACGGCCCGCCTCGACGCCGTCCGCGCCTACGCGGCCCACCTGCCGTCCGCGAACGGCAAGAGCGCCACAGTGGGCTTCTGCTGGGGCGGCGGGCGCAGCTTCGCCTACGCCGTCACCCAGCCGGACCTGGCCGGCGCCGTCGTCTACTACGGCACGCCGCCCGAGGCCGCCGACCTGGCGAAGGTGAAAGCGCCCGTCGTCGGCTTCTACGGCGGGGACGACGCCCGCGTCACCGCCACCGTCGCCGCCACCGAGACCGAGATGAAGAAGCTGGGGAAGACCTACGAGCCCCACGTCTTCGAAGGCGCCGGCCACGGCTTCCTGCGCGCGCAGGACGACCGCAACGGCGCCAACCTGAAAGCCACGGAGCAGGCCTGGCCGCGCACGGTGGAGTTCCTGCGGGAGCGGTTGAAGTAGGGGGGCCGGCCCCCGCCCAAGACCCTCATCCCCTGCCCCTTCTCCCGCATGCCCTCACCGGGAGAAGGGGTCCCGGTTGGAGCGTTCTTGCTGTTCGTCCTTGCCGTCCTTGGTGTCCTTGGTGTCCTTTTTGGGGCCGTTCTCCCTCTTCTCCCGTAGGGAAGGCGGCTACTTCTCCGCCGCGTACAGGGGCCGGATGTCCACCGGCACCGCGGCGAGCCGGCCGATGGCGTCGCGCAGGGCCTGCGAGGGCTTGCCGTAGGTGGCGAGGAAGGTCTTCGTCCCCTCGTAGTCGCCGCGGGCCTGAAGCATCAGCATGTCGTGCAGCAGGTCGCGGATGCCGGCCGGGAACTTCTCGGAGACGGCGTGCACGCGCCCTTTGGCGTCGAGCTGAAGGGCGCCCTTGGCCATCAGGTAGTTGAACTGCGCCACCACACCCTGGCCGTGGGCTTCGTCCACCCCGAAGCGGGCGGAGCGGAAAAGGCCGGCGACGTAGGTGGGCTCGAGCGACTTGCGCAGCGCGGCCGGCATGTCCCCCTTCTCGATCAAGGCGAGGATGTTGTAGACGCCCATCACGTCCGCCTTGGCCTCCTCCAGGGTGGAGAAGAGCTCCTTGAGCTCCAGACGCACCTCGGTCTTCTTGCCGTTGACGGTGATGGTGCCGGGTCCCAGGCCGTGCGACAGCTCGTGGTGGAGGACCTCGTTGAAGTAGGCGTCGAAGGAGACGTCCTTCACTTGGGCGGGATCGAGCACCTGGCCGGCGATGGGGATGAGGATCTGGTCGTACTTCGCCTTCATGGTGTTGCGCAGCAGGACCTTCTTCGAGCCCTTGGCCTCGCGCACCCGCTCGTCGTTGGGGAGGTTGAAGGCCACGGTCTGCACGCCGGCCCGGGTGTCGCCGGCGCTGTAGACCGTATCCACCACCCGGATGGGGCTCTCGGTGCCGCGGTTGAGGTTCTTGTCAGCGTCCGGAATGGGGAGGTTGCGCTCCAGCCACGGCAGCCGCTCCTTGTAGAGGGCGAGCGCGGCGGACTCCTTGGGCAGGTTCACGGTGACGAAGGCTTCGAAGGCCGCCTTGTAGCCGTAGAGGTCGTCCTCGTAGGTCTCGTAGGGGCCGATGGTGACCTCCACTGGCGCGTTGAGGTCCATCCAGGCGAAGTCCGAGGCGTAGTAGTCGTCGCTCTCGAAGGCGGCGGCCCGCAGCTCCAGGAACTTCTTGAGCGAGGCGTTACTGGTGATCGCCGCCGCCTCGCGCAGCAGCTTTGCTGCCGGCTTCAGCCACTCGGCGTACTCCTGCGAGTAGGGGATGGCCGCGAGGCCGCCGTCCTTGCGGCGGATCACCGTCACAGTCGAGGTGAGCTTCTCCTTCTCCGCCGGATGCTTGGCGACCCAGGCGTCGAATTCCTCTTTCGTGACGTCCTCCGGGTAATATCCCGCTCCCGGCGGATGGGGCTTGGAGCCGATGAAGGGCTGGCGTTCCGCCAGGCGGTCCCAGGGGCCGAAGTTGATCGTGAAGTAGTCGCGGGTCGCCGCGGCGTTGGCACCCTGGAGCGTCTTCAGCTCCTCGCGCAAGGCAGGATTGCCCGTCCACGCCTGGCGCAGGAAGATCTCGTTCATCAGCTTCGCGGCCTCGACCAGCTTGTCGAGCACCTTGCGGTCCTCGGTCGAAAGCGGCGAGAGGTCGGCGGAAAACGGCGTGGGGGCGAACTGGGCGACGCGTTTCTGGATGTCAGGCACGATTCGCAGCTCCTCTGCGGGCTTCTTGGGGGTCTTGGTCTCCGCGGCCTGGACGGAAGTGGCGGCCAGCGCCGCGAGCCCCGCCAGGCAGGCCAATGCTCTGCGCATGGCATCTCCTTTCGGTGTGGATCTTCGAGGGGGTGTCCATCCCGGTAAGGATGGCACATTCGTGGGGAGCAGCGAATCTAGCTCAGCCTGGCAGACACCGGAAGGTGGGGACTGTAAAGATAACGGTCGGGATTGCTGGAGGCATCAGGAGCTCCGCAGGTCACGGGATCCGAGCCGAGATCCCAAATTGAGCTTCGCTTGGGAATGGTCAAGCCCTCCTCTGTGACCTTCATCTTCATCGCTATCCTCCCTCAACAGGGCTTCATGATCGCACACCCGGGCGGAGGGGTGATCTCAGTGTGGCGCCCGCGCCTGCTCTTCCATCTTCTCCGCCTGGAAGTGGGCGGTCAGCGGCTCGATCAGGGGATCGAGGTGCCCTTCCATCACCGTGGGGAGCTGGTGGATGGAGAGGCCGATGCGGTGATCCGTCACCCGGCTCTGAGGGAAGTTATAGGTGCGGATCTTCTCCGAGCGGTCGCCCGAGCCCACCATGCGGCGGCGCTCCTCGGTCATGGCGGCTTCGGCCTTCTCGCGCTCGATCTCGTAGAGGCGGGCCTTGAGCACGCGCAGCGCCTTGGCCTTGTTCTTGATCTGGCTCCGCTCGTCCTGGCAGGAGACCACGATTCCCGAGGGGACGTGGGTGAGGCGCACCGCCGAGTAGGTGGTGTTCACGCCCTGGCCGCCGGGACCGGAGGCGCAGAAGCGGTCCACCCGGATGTCCTTCTCGTCCACCTCCACCTCCACGTCATCGGCCTCAGGGAGCACGGCCACCGTCACTGCCGAAGTGTGGATGCGGCCGGCGGATTCCGTGGCCGGCACCCGCTGCACGCGGTGGACTCCCCCCTCGTACTTGAGGCGGCTGTAGGCGCCGCGCCCTTCGACGATGGCCGAGACCTCCTTGATGCCGCCGGCCTCGGACTCCGAGAGGTCGATCACCTCCACCCGCCAGCCGCGCGTCTCGGCGTAGCGGCTGTACATGCGGAAGAGCTCGGCGGCGAAGAGGGTGGCCTCGTCGCCGCCGGTGCCGGCGCGGATCTCCAACACCACGTTGCGCTCGTCGTTGGGGTCCTTGGGCGTCAGCTCGCGCCGCAGCTTCTCCTCCAGCGCCGCCACCTGGCCAGCGAGCTGCTCCTTCTCCTCCTGGGCCAGGGCGAAGAGCTCGTCGTCCTTGGGCAGGGTGGAGAGCAACTCCTCGTTCTCCCGCCTCTTCTGCTCGGCCTTGACGTACTCCCGGTAGAGCTTCACGGCGGGATCGATCTCCGAAAGGGTCTTATTGACCTCCCGGTAGATCTTGGGATCGCCGAAGGTGGACGGATCCGCCAGGCGCTGCGTCAGCTCCTGATGGGTCTTTTCGAGCTGGGCGAGTTTTTCGATCATGGCCGCAAGCTTTCCTTGTCCGCCGCCTCAGGCCCGGGCGGCGGCCCCGGAGATCTCCGCAGGGACGATCGCCGGCACCGGAATGGGCGTCTCGGCCGGCACCAGCAGGCCATCCTCCCGCAAGGCCTCTTCCAGGGCGGCGATGGCGACCTCCAGCATGTCGTCCGTCGGCTCCTGGGTGGTGATCCGTTGCAGGGCAAGCCCCGGCGCCACGAGGATGGCGAAGAGGGGGGCCGCCCGGTGCTTGGCGGTGAAGCGGAGCACCTCGTAGGAGAGCCCCGCAATGGCCGGCACCAGCAGCAGCCGGCCGCCGAACTTCACCAGGAACGGCGCGCTCTTGGGGATCAGCGCGAAGACCAGGATGGAGACCAGCAGCACGAAGAGCAGGAAGCTGGTGCCGCAGCGCGGATGGAGCCGGCTCTGGGCGCGGGCGTTCGCGACCGTCAGCGGCAGCCGCTTCTCGTAGTTGAAGACCACCTTGTGCTCGGCCCCGTGGTACTGGAAGACGCGGTGGATGTCCTTCATCCGCGAGATGGCGAAGATGTAGCCCAGGAAGAACACCGCGCGCAGGCCGCCATCCAGCAGGTTGAACGATAGGTTCGAGAGGTGGCCCCCGAAGAGGTACTTCTCCCCCAGGTGAGTGAGCCAGAGGGGGGCGAGGAGGAAGACCACGATCCCCAGCCCGAGGCCGAACGCCATGGAGCCGGCGATGGCCATGTTGGAGGTCTCTTTTTTTTCCTGAGTCCCCGCCTCCGCTTCCGCGGGAGTCCCCGCCGCCACCGCCTGCTCGGCCGAGAAGTTGAGCGAGCGGATCCCCAGGGCGAGCGAATGGAACAGCACGGCCACGCCTCGCAGGATGGGGAGCTTGAGGATGGGGAAGCGCTTGGCAAGGCTGTTCACCTTGCCGCGCTGGAACGCGAGGGAGCCATCCGGCCGGCGCACGGCGACGCCATAGGCCCCTGGGGAGCGCATCATCACTCCCTCGATCAGGGCCTGGCCGCCGACCAGCAGCTCGGTCTCTGGGCTGGAGCTCGACTGCATGACTGGGATCTCGAAACCGCCCCCGGCCCGGTCCTCTCGATGGGGACCGGGCGGGGTTGGCGTCAGCCGGCTGCCGCCGTCGCCGGACGATTGTAGCGGCGCTGGAAGCGCTCGACGCGGCCGGCCGTGTCGATCAGCTTCTGCTTGCCGGAGAAGAACGGATGGCAGGCGCTGCAGATCTCCAGGCGCACCTCGTCCTTCGTCGAATGAGTCTCGAAGGTGTTGCCGCACGCGCAGGTGACGGTCACCATGTTGAGCTGGGGATGGATGTCTTTCTTCACGGTCGTGATCCTTCTCTCTTTTGAGAATGGCTCCAGGAACCCGGAAGCCTAGCCGATCCTGGCGGGTCTTGACAAGGCTTCCGGGACGCCCCACGTGCAACAGGCGGGGCGAGGGGGGTATTCCCCCACGATCAGCTCTGCCTTTGCCTCGGAGCGCGCCCCCGCCCCAAGACCCTCATCACCCCGGCCCTCTTCTCCCGCCCCCTCCCAGCCCCCCTCACCGGGAGAAGAGGGAGCCCCCGCCCAACAGCACGACGGTTCGGCTGGATCCCTCTCCCGGGGTGGGGGTGGGGGTGGTCGGGAGCGGGGCCGGGGTGAGGGTCTTGGGCGGGGGCGCGATGAGGTCACCCCCGCAGCATCAAATCCGCCACCGCCTTGTTGAAGCGCACCGGGTCGGGCAGCTCGCCTCCCTCGGCGATCAGGCCATAGCCGAAGAGGAGCTGGGCGTAGTCTTCGAGCACCGGATCGGCCTTGTCCTGCTCGAAGCGCTCGCTCATCTTGGTCAGGATCTCGTGCTTCGGGTTGAGCTCCATGATGCGGCGCTGCTTCGGGCCGCCCCCCTTCCCCTTCTGCAGGAGCTTCTCGAGCTGCGGGCTGTAGTCGTGCTCGGCCCCCACCAGGCAGACCGGCGAATTGGTGAGACGGTTGGTGAGGCGCACCTGCTTGACGTGCGCGTCGAGCTTGGTCTGCAAGGCGTCGAGCAGTGGCTTCAACTGCTCCTCCTTGGCCTTCAGCTCCTCCTCGGTCTGTTTCTTCTCCTCCTCGCTCCCCAGCGCGACCGTGCCCTTCCCTGCCGACTTGAGCTTCTTGCCGCCGTACTCGTTGAGCGACTGGGTGAGGAGCTCGTCGACCGTGTCCACCAGGTAGAGCACCTCGTACCCCTTCTCCTTGAAGGCTTCGAGGTTCGGCGAGTTCTCCACCTGCGCGCGCGACTCGCCCGTCAGGTAGTAGATCTCGTTCTGCCCCTCCTTCATCCGCTCCACGTACTCCTTGAGGGTGGTGAGCTTCTCCGGATCGTTGGACGACTGGAAGACCAGCAGCTCCAGCAGCCGCTCCTTGTTCTCATAGTCGGCGCTGACCCCTTCCTTGATGGCGCGGCCGAACTCGGTCCAGAACTTGAGGTAGGTCTCGGGCTCCTTGTCCTTCATCTCCTGGAACACGTCGAGGAGCTTCTTGGTCAGCCCCTTGCGGATCATGGTGATGAAGCGGTCCTGCTGCAGCATCTCGCGGGAGACGTTGAGCGCCAGGTCCGGCGAGTCCACCACGCCGCGCACGAAGCGCAGGTACTGGGGGAGCACGTCCTCGCACTTCTCCAGGATCTGGATGCGCTTGACGTAGAGCTGAAGTCCGGGCTTCGAGGCCACGTAATAGAGGTCGTACGGCGCCTGCGCGGGGATGAACAGCAGCGCCTGGTACTCGATGCGCCCCTCGGCCTTGTAGGAGACGACCTTGAGCGGCTCCGTCCAGTCGTGGGCGATGTGCTTGTAGAACTCGTTGTAGTCCTCGGGCTTCACCTCCGATTGCGGCCGGGTCCAGATCGGCTTCATCGTGTTGAGGGTCTTCTCCTCGAGCGGCATCACCGGCTTTTCGCCCGTCTCCCGCTCCTTGGCGAGGTCCTCGATCTCGGGGTCCTTCTCGGCCTTGAGGATGATGGGGTAGCTGACGAAGTCCGAGTAGCGGCGCACGATGCGGCTCACCACCCAGCGGTCGGAGAAATCGTCGACGCCGTTGTCCTTGTCCTCGGGCTTGAGGTAGAGGGTGATCGAGGTGCCGCGGGCGTCCTTCTCCGTGTCTTCGACGGTGTAGGTGCCGTCGCCCGTCGATTCCCAGCGGGTGGCGGCCGTCTCGCCGGCGCGGCGAGTGACCAGCACCACGCGCTCGGCGGCCATGAACGAGGAGTAGAAGCCCACGCCGAACTGGCCGATGAGCTCGGCGATCGACTGCTGGGACTCCCCCTTCTTGATCCGCTCCACCAACTCGCGGGTGCCGGACTTGGCGATGGTGCCGATGTTGGCGATCACCTCGTCGCGGCTCATGCCGATGCCGTTGTCGTGGATGGTGAGGGTGCGCAGGTTGCGGTCCGCCTCCAGGCGGATCTTCAGCTCCGGCTCCCCATCCCCTTCGAGGAGCTCGGGGCGGGTCAGCGCCTCGAACCGCAGGCGGTCGAGAGCGTCCGACGAGTTGGAGATCAGCTCGCGAAGGAAGATCTCCTTGTTCGAGTACAGCGAATGGATCATCAGGTCGAGGAGCTGCCGGGTTTCGGCCTGAAACTGCAGGGTCTCGACGGTAGCGGTGGCCATGAACGTCCTCCTGGTCTTCGAGAGTCTTGACGCAAAGCGGCGGCCTTGAAGCCGACTCTTCGAACGCCGCGCGCTGGGCTGGGAATTCCCCCTGGCCGCCTTCGATGCCGAAGTCTGACGACAGGGGCGTCAAGGAAATATTAGTGGAAGGCGCGCAGGATTGCAAGTGGGGAAGGCCAGG
>DASUEN010000031.1:0-10076 GCA_036275055.1 Thermoanaerobaculia bacterium | reverse complement strand
ATCCAGGCCCGTTGGGCCAGACGCCTTAGTAGGACTGAGTTCCGAGAGGAACCGGTGCAGTTATTCTGTGACGAGCCCTTAGGAGCTCGTCGCTCCGCTCGGCAAGCGTAGGGTCGGCGCTAGAGAACAGGGGAATCCGAGGAGCCGGCGAGTCGTGAGCCTGGACGACGTTGCGGACGCCTTCCAAGATCAAGTCTTCTTCGGATCGCCCTTCATAGCGAGCCAAACGTTCAAGATCCGCCTTCAGATCCTCGGGGAAGTTCACGACGGCCTGTCTCATATGCTGATCATACCCCACCAAGCGTGTTCTGAGGATTGGGGAGTGCAGGGCGGCGGCCGTCCGATTCACGCAGACAGCGCCTCCCCAATGTAGCGTCCCAACCGGCCCGGGCCGAACAATGGCCGGAAGAAAGTGGGTGCTGAGGGAGCTTTCTTGAGAGAGACGCCCACCGGGGAACCCCGGTGGGGCGTCTCAGGATCGGAGACGAAGGCCCCCTACAGCTTCCCCTCGATCTCCTGAATGTCCTTCTCCAACTCGCCGATCCGGGTCCGCTTGGTGCCGACGCGGGCGTCGACTTCGTTGATCTTGCCGTCGAGCTCGGCTTTCGTCGCGTCGGCGTGGGGGCCGGGGCGGAGACCTTCGAGCCGGGTGCGCCAGCGGGTGAGGTTCTCCTCGTCGCGGGCGATCGACTCGCGCAGGCGGTCGAGCTGCTCCTTCTTGTAGACCAGGGTTTCCTGCAGGCGCTCCTTCCACTCGTTCTTGCGCTGCGTGCGGTCCTTCTCGCGCTCTTCGTACCAAACGCTGCGGCGCTCGAAGAACTTGTCCATGGCGCCCCGGAAGCGCTTCCAGAGGGCGTCGGACTTCGCCTTCGGCACCGGTCCCACGGCCTTCCACTCGGCCTGGAGGGCCTTCAAGGCCTCGCCGGTCTCTTTGAAGCTGGTGCCGTTGCACAGCTCCTCGGCCCGCCGGCAGAGGTCCTCTTTCTTACGGACGTTCTCCTTGTGCTCCTTGTCCAACTGCTCGTAGTGGACCTGACGCCGCTCGAAGAACTGGTCGTTGGCTTTGCGGAAGCGCTGCCAGATGGGCTCGGCCTGCTCGCGGGGGACGGAACCGATCTCCTTCCATTGCGCCTGGAGCCCCTTGATGGCCTCGCCCGCCGTCTTCCATTCCGTCGAGGTGCTCAGCTCCTCGGCCTGGACGCAGAGGGCCTCCTTCTTCTGCAGGTTCTCTTCCAGATCCTTCTGATGCTCTTCCTGGTAGGCCTGCCGGCGCTCGAAGAATTGGTTGCCGGCCTTGCGGAAGCGCTCCCAAAGCTCGGCGGAACGCTCCTTCGGCACCGCGCCGATGGTCTTCCACTCGGCCTGGAGTCCCTTGATGGCCTGGGCCGTGGCCTTCCATTCGGTGGATTCCGCCAGCTCTTCGGTGCGGACACAGAGCGCCTCCTTGCGCCGCAGGTTCTCTTCGAGCTGCTCCGGAGTGAGCTTGGAGGCTCCGGCGTGGCGCTCTTCCTTCTCGGTGGCCTCGGGGGTCTCGGTGGCGGCCATCCGCTCTCCAAGGTTGACGCCGAGATCCACTTCCTCGCCCAGGATGACCTCCTCGCCGAGGGGGACCTCTTCGCCGGGAGTCACCTCTTCTCCAGGAGTGACCTCCTCGCCGGGGGTGACGACCTCCTCGCCGGGGACGGCGACCTCGGTAGGCTCTTCCGTGGGCAGGGCCGGCGCGGCATCTTCCGGGGTCTTCGGGATCTCCGGGATCTCGGAGAGCCCAGGGTTGCCGGGCGCTTCTTGGGGACTGGGGATGTGCAGGGGCTCGCCCGCGAGGGGGGCCCCCGCTGCCTGGGGGGTGTCGGTGTCGGGTTCGTTGAAGTCTGCCATGGTGTTCCTCGGGGGGAGAGAATACCCTGTCATCGCTGTTCTGCAAGAGTCCGCCCTCTATTATCCTCTAGACCATGAGAGCCATGCTGTTGGAGAGGGTGGGTCCGATCGTGGACGAGGGGGGGCCGCTGGCGGCAGCGGAGCTCCCGGATCCCGTCCCCGGCCCGGGGGAGGTCCGCCTGCGGGTGGCCGTCTGCGGCGTCTGCCACACGGAGCTGGACGAGATCGAGGGGCGCATGACCCCTCCCCGGCTCCCCGTCGTCCCCGGCCATCAGGTGGTGGGGCGAGTGGAGGCGCTGGGAGCCGGCGTGACCTCGTTGCGCGAGGGGGATCGCGTGGGCGTCGCCTGGATCGCCTCCTCCTGCGGCCACTGCCGGTACTGCCGCGAGGGGAACGAGAACCTCTGCCCCGAATTCCGGGCCACGGGGCGCGACGTGGACGGCGGCTACGCGGAGCGGATGACCGCGCGCGCCGGCTACGTCTATCCGATCCCCGCTGTCTTCTCCGATGTCGAGGCCGCGCCCCTCCTCTGTGCCGGCGCCATCGGCTACCGGTCGCTGAAGCTCTCCGGTCTTCGGGACGGCGATCCCCTGGGGCTCACCGGTTTCGGCGCCTCGGCCCACCTGGTGCTCCAGATGGCGCGGCACCGCTACCCCCGCTCTTCCGTCCACGTCTTCGCCAGGAGCGAGGGGGAGCGCGCCTTCGCCCGCGAGCTGGGGGCCACTTGGGCGGGGGACACCACGGAGGAGCCGCCCGAGAAGCTCGCCGCCGTCATCGATACGACTCCGGCCTGGCAGCCGGTGGTCGAGGCGCTCAAGCACCTCCTTCCCGAGGGACGGCTGGTGATCAACGCCATCCGCAAGGAGGAGCGGGACAAGGCGGCCCTGCTGGGGCTCGACTACCCGCGCGACCTGTGGCTGGAGAAGGAGGTCAAGAGCGTCGCCAACGTGGCCCGCAGCGACGTGCGCGACTTCCTGGCCCTGGCCGCGGAGGTCCCCCTGCGGCCCGAGACGCAGGTCTACCCCCTGGCGGAGGCGAACCAGGCCCTGCGGGAGCTCAAGGCGCGCCGCATCCGGGGCGCCAAGGTGTTGCGCGCCGCATGAGCCGCGAGGTCCAGATCTCCTACCTGGAGATGCTCTCGGCGGGCGATCTCCGTCCCTCGCCCCTACCCGCGGGCTTCGAGGTCCGCCAGGCCCGCATCCCCGCCCCTGAGCTCAACCGCTTCTTCTATGCCGCCGTGGGACGGGACTGGCACTGGACGGACCGACTGGAATGGACGGAGGCCGACTGGCTGGCCTATCTCGACCGGCCGGAGCTGGAAACCTGGATCGGCTATGCCGAAGGGACGCCGGCCGGCTACTTCGAGCTGGAGCGCCAGGACGCGGGAGACGTGGAGCTCAAGTACTTCGGCCTCCTCCCCCGCTTCCTCGGTCGCGGCCTGGGCGGCGCCCTGCTGACCACCGCCGCCGAGCGGGCCTGGTCACTGGGAGCCTCGCGCTTGTGGCTCCATACCAACACCCTGGACAGCCCCGCCGCCTTGCAGAACTATCTGGCGCGGGGGTTCCGGGTGTTCAGGGTGGAGAGGAAGAGCGTACTTTGATCGTTTGAGCCCTATTCATGCCGTTACGTCCTTCGCGCCCGGGATTGAAATCCCCGGCTACCAACGGTAGTCCCTGCGGGACCCGAAGAATTTTTGCGGCCCCGGAGGGGATACCGAGGGTAGCCCGGGATTTCAATCCCGGGCGCTGCCTCACGATTTATTGTAAAGTCTCTATGTGACGCCCTCACTCCTCCGCCGTGCCGTCCCCCATTTCGCCGTGCTTCCCTCCTCCCCGCCACTCGGGGTCGCGGCGGGCGAAGCTGTCCATCTCCCGTGGAACTTCTACCAGGGTGCGCGTGACGTTGGGATCGCAGATCTCGTTCTCGCACTCGTAGGTGTAGACGTTCCACTCCTCGCGCCGGCCGAAGCTGGTCAGGGTCTGATAAGTGTTGCAGTTCCCGCATTTGACGGAAATGTTCCGGATGTTGATCTGGTCGGCCATGGATGCCTCCTGCGGCCAATCTTGCCATGATGGTCCGAGTTTTGCACTCTTCGCGCGCCATGAGAGCAGCCGGCCTTCGCCGCGGCCTCGGAGCCATCTTCCTCCTGGGAGCGAGCCTCGTCTGGGCCTCGCTCGCCATCCAGGCCCAGGCGCCGCCTCCCGCTCCTCAGGCCCCTTCGGCGCAGTTCCAGGACGAGATGTCGGTAGGGCTCGTGCTGGTGCCGGTCGTCGTCCGTGCCGGGGCGGGGTTCGCGAAGAACCTCGATCGTAAGGACTTCCGGCTGCTGGTCGAGGGGAAGCCGGTGCCGATCGAGAGCTTCGAGCGCCGTTCCGACGCTCCGGCGAGCGTCGTCATCCTCCAGGACCTCTCGGGGAGCATGGCCTCGGGAGGGAAGCTGGAGGAGAGCCGCAACGTCGTCCGCTTCTTCCTCGACCGGGCGCTCACCGGCGACGAGGTCTCGCTCGCCACCTTCGCCAGCGAAGGGCTGCAGGTGGAGGTGCCATTCACCTCCAACACGGCGACGGTGCGCGAGGCGATCGCGGGCTGGGAAGCCTACGGCACCACGGCGCTCCACGACGCCGTGGCCCGCATGCCCCAGATCTCCCTCGAAGGGCACAACCCGAAGCGCTTCGCCGTGCTGGTGACGGACGGCGTGGACAACGCCAGCAAGCTGACGCCCGAGCAGGCCCGGGCCGTGGTGCAGGAGGCGCAGCTCCCCACCTACGTCCTGGGGCTGGAAGCGGGGAATCCCTACGAGCTGTCGCCGGAAGGGAAGAAGGTCTACCGCTATGCGGACGTGCTCAACCTCCTCGCGGCCATGACCGGGGGCCGCTACTACTCGATCAACGGCGCCGAGGATCTGCAGAAGGCGTTGACCGCCATCCTCGACGACGTGCGCCACCAATACGTCCTGGGGTTCTCGACCGGCGACGGAGCGGTGAAGTTTCGCCCACTCCAAGTCGAAGTCGAAGGCAAGGATCGCCGCACCGTCGTCTTTCGGCGCGGCTACAAGGGAACGCCTCCCGCGGGAACCCACGCGGGCGGTTAACTTGCGGAGACCTCTTCCCGTCCGAGGTCTCCCTGTCCAAGGAGACACCCAATGATGACCAGCAAACCGTATATCGTGGCTCTCGCGCTCGCTACCGCCCTCGTCGGCACCACCGGTTGCGCGACCAAGAAGTACGTCAAGCAGGAGACCGGCGCGGTCAACACCCGCGTCGACGAGGTGCAGGGCCAGGTCGAGCAGACCCAGACCCGCCTCAACACCCACGAGGGGCGGCTCAACACGCAGGACCAGAAGATCGGCGACATCTCGAAGACCGCCCAGGAGGCGCTCGACCGCGCCCAGCAGGCCGGCAAGCTGGCCCAGGGGAAGTTCCTCTATGAGACCGTGCTGACCGACGAGAAGGTGAAGTTCGGTTTCGACACCGCCGACCTGTCGCCCGAGGCCCAGGCGGCCCTGGACGAGTTCGCCAGCCAGATCAAGGACCAGAACCAGAACGTCTACGTGGAGATCCAGGGGCACACCGACAACGTCGGCTCCGTGAAGTACAACGAGGAGCTGGGCCTGCTGCGGGCGGAGTCCGTGCGGCGCTACCTCAACCAGAAGCACCAGTTCCCGCTGCACCGGATCAACGTCATCTCCTACGGCGAATCCGCTCCGGTGGCGGACAACAGCTCCCGCACGGGGCGTTCGCAGAACCGGCGCGTGGCGCTGGTGGTGTTGCAGTAGGGCCGGAGGGGGCTCGTCGCCCCCCAAGACCCTCATCACCCCGGCCCTCTTCTCCCGTCGCCCTAGGGAGAACAGCCAAAAAGGGACAGCAGGGACAACAAGGATGAGGGAGAGCTGCAAGACCGCTCCAACCGGTTCCCCTCTCCCGGGGAGGGGGATGGGGTGGTCGGGAGAGGGGCAGGGGTGAGGGGCTTGGGTGGGGCGCTCCCGGCTCTCGCCTAGTCGCCAACCACTCCCTCCACCAGCCGGCGCCGCATGCCGCGGGCGCGCGTCTGGCGGGAGCGGCGCTCGAAGAGGCGGATCTGGAGGAGCTCGCGGTCGGCGTGGTCGATGGTCTGCTCCAGGCTTTCCGTGCCATGGCGGTTGGCCCAGCCGAGGGAGAAAGAGGGGAGGTTGATGGCCCTGGCGGTCACCCGCAGGCGCTGCCCTACCTCGGCCACGACCCCGGCCGAGGCGCCCAGCAGGAGGAGCAGGAACTCGTCGCCCCCCATGCGCACCACGGCGTCCTCGGCACGGGCGTTCTGCAGCAGGAAGCGGCTGATGCGGACGAGGACCTCGTCCCCCTTCTGGTGGCCGTAGGCGTCGTTGTACTCCTTGAAGTTGTCGACGTCCACCACCACCGCGCCCCAGGTGTCCAAGGCGCCCAGGCGCTTCTGCACCTCCATGAGGAACCGGCGGTTGAAGCAGCCGGTCAGGGGATCGCGCACGCTGGCCTCCTGGAAACGGGTCTCCAGCAGCTTGCGATGCGTGATGTCGATGAGGATGCCGTGATAGAGGATCTCGCCCGTGTCCGGGTCCTCCACGGCGTGGCAGGTGTCGAGCACCGTGCGCTCCTCGCCATCCGGCCGGCGCAGCACGAGCTCGTACTCACGGACCTCCCCCTCGCGCGCCAGCCGCTCCGTCTCCTCGCTACGCCGGCCGGGGTCGGCGAAGAGTTCCTGGGCGCGGTAGCGCTTCAACTCGTCGAGCGACGAGGCGCCGAAGATCTCCAGGCATGCCGGATTGGCATCCAAAATCTCCCCGTTCTGTGCCGTGATGTAGATCCCCTCGCGCAGGTTGGCAATGAACTGCCGGAGCGTTTCGGGATCGTCGAGACTTCTGTAGCGTCCTTGGGACATGATCGAAAACCCTGGCGAGAAACGGCTCGCCCAAGGTCGCACCCTTATTCTAGGCAAGATCGGGGCCAGTGTCTCGCCGGAATCCCCCGCCCCCGCCCCGCGTTACCGGAGCGAAGGCGTCCGGCGCTGCCGTCGGGCGACCCGTGGAGGACTTCCAGGATGAGCCGAGCCGCTGTCGCGCTGGCGCTGCTCCTTGCCGCTCTCCCCGCGCTGGGCCAGGATTGCCCGAAGGGCCAGAGCGAGCGGGAGGAGGACAAGACCACCGGCGTCGTGGTCCAGAAGACCCGCATCGCTCCCGAGCCGGACTCCTTCACTCCACTCCTCGTCTGGACGTCGGACGAGCCCGCCTCGGTGATGTTCGCCGTACTGGGCAACGGCAATCGCGCCCGCTACGCCCACTGCAACGGGCTGACGCTCACCGTGGACGGCCACGCCCTGGTGATGAGCAAGCCGAAGTATCAGCAGGAGGCGGGGGGCTCCCGCGTCGTGGAGTACCTGACGGCCGACGTGGCGTGGGCCGAGGCTGAGAAGATCGGAGCCGCCAAGGCCATCCGCTTCAAGATCTGCGACGACGACTTCCACGCTCCCCCGGAGTTCGTCTGCCAGGCCCGCGACGTCATCGCGACTGCCGCGGCGCAGCGGAAGGTCCCTCCCGCCAAACGCCCGTCTCCCTGAGCGGACCTGGGTTTGCAGAGGAATCGGACCGATCGGACGGATCCGACCGATCCCGTCCGATGACGACTCGCCCGCCGCCCCCATGATAGCGTTCTCCTCAAGGAGACCTTGGAGCCCATGCCGATCGTCGAGATTACCGGCCTCTCGAATGCGGAGCTCTTCGAGCGCTACGCCGCGCCCGCCCGGGTGGGGCTTGCCGGCGGCCACACGCTGATCGACCGGACGATCCGCAAAGCGCAGCGCAGCCTCACACAGCAGCGAGAGCGGAGCCTGTGGTCCCACGCCTTCGTGTGCAGCGGCCGGCGGATCGACGGCCACCACTGGGTGCTGGAGTCGGACCTGGAGATCCACCGCAAGCAGGTCCGCCTAGGCGTGCAGGAGAACCGGGCGGCCAAGTACCTGGACGACGACGCCTATCCGAACCTCGCGATCCTCGACTTTGGGCTCACCGAAGAGCAGGCGCGCCTGGTAATGACGGAAGGGCTCGAATTGCTGGCGGGCCTGGCGCGCTACTCCCTGCGCGAGCTTATGGGGACCCTCCTGGCCCTCCAGCGGCCGACCCTGCGCGGCCGGGACAACCTCCTCTCGCGGGAAGGAGCCCTCTACTGCTCGGCCATGGTGCAGCACTGCTATACCAAAGCCGGAATCGAGTTCGTCCAAGGCGTGGTAGCCAAGAACACCACCCCGCAGGACATTTCGGGGACCGCGGTGCCGCATACGGCGTACGTGATTCGGCGGAGCCCGAGGTTGAGCGGATAATTCAACGGAGCTTCGAAATCGCGGTTCGAGCGCTAGACCCCGATCTCGCGGGCTGCCGCCAACTCGGGTGCGTCTCCATCCCCATCGAGCGCAACGTCAGGGCTCCGAGCTTGGACGGGGAGCGCAGAAATCCCGCGGAGGAGCCAGCCTGGCCCGGGGTTCGGTGGGACGGTCCGCAGCCCGGCGAAGATTCCAGCATCTTCTTTGCTGGTCTTGGGCTGATGAAATGTAAATTTGGCTATTTGAGGATTGACGGCCAGCTCCGGCAGCGATTCCGGTCTCGCGGCCAGGTGGGTCAGGGGCGGATAGAAGTCGACTTGTCTCTGAAGCAAATCCAAGCGCACCCGGAGTTTCCGGGACTCTTCGATAACTTCCTCCAATCCTTGCAGGAGAGCTGCATCGTCGCTCACGTCTCTCCTTCGCTGAGCTCGACGCCTCCTGAATGCAAATTTCGCTCCCGCCTGGCCGAGCGCACGGCGTACGTGATCCGGCGGAGCCCGGGGTGACTACGATTCCGCGAACACCTCCCCGACTCGCCGGGCAAGCTCACCCGGAAGGATCCACTCCACCTCGGTCTCGCCGATCCGGTCGCGGTGTGTGAGGACGAGGTTGAGAATCAAAGCCGTGGCTGGCTGATAGCCGTCCAGAAAGCTGCGCAGCGACTTGGAAGGGAGCGGCCGTCCGCTGCGCCCCGCCTTGACCTCGATGGGGAGGATGAGGTCCCCGCGGGCGATGACGAAGTCCACCTCGGCTCCCCCAGCGCTGCGCCAGAAGTGGAGCGTGGCCCCGTCCGGAAGGGCCTTCCAGAGCTCCGTCGCCACCCAGCTCTCCAGGAGGGGACCCGCATCGGTCCTCTCCTCCAGGGGTGGAAGTCGTGGAGGAGGCGGTTGCGCAGGCCGTTGTCCAGCAGGTAGATCTTCGGCCGCGCCGTCAGCTCCACGCGTTTGCCCCCGGCGAAGGGAGAGAGGACCACGATCAGGTGGCTCGACTCCAGGATCTCGAGATAAGAGGCCACCGTGTCGCGGCCGATCCCCAGGATGGAGGCCCACTCCGAGAGGTTCACCAGGCTGCCGGCTTGCCCTGCCAGGAGGCGCAGGAGCTGGCGGAAGGCATCCGGACGGGCGATCCGGAAGAGGTCGCTCGCATCCCGCAGGACCATCGCCTCCAGCAGGTCGGCCAGGAGGGCCTCCGGGTTCTCGGACAACCAGACGGCCGGGTAGCCGCCGAACACCAGGTGCCGGGCGAGGCGCTCCTCTACCAGCCGCTCGCGCAGGATCGGCGGCTTGCCGTCGAGGTCCTGGCAGACTTCGGGCAGGGATAGAGGGAGAAGGCGGGTGCGGGAAGCCCGGCCGGCGAGCGACTCGCGAGTGCGGGCTCCCAGGTGGTACGAAGAGCTGCCCGTCACCAGGATGGGGACACCGACCTTGCGATCAACCAGCCCCTTGAGGAAGAGCCCGGCTTCTTCGAGATGCTGAATCTCCTCGAAGAACAGGGTCACCGGGCGGTCCACGAGCCTTTCGAGATCGGCCAGGAAGAGAGGAGCCGAGCGGCACCACTCGCGGACGATCCCCTGCTCGCAGTCGATGAAGAGCGCCGGCTCGCCGCGGGCGGAGAGGTAAGCCCAGAGGGAGGTCGACTTCCCGGCCTGTCGCGGCCCGATCACCAGATGAGCGCGATCCGCCTCGCTCCAGCGCTCCCGGGCCTTGGCGGCAGCGAACCTGGGGAGATAGGTGGGTGGTAGACGCAGCCTGAGCCAGTCCGGAAGGCTCGCCGGTTCCTGGAGCCAGGGGTTGTCACCCAGCAGAATCGTCTGGAGATTGCGGTCCATGATCCGCAATTATCCCTGAAAACTGCGGGATGGGGATATCTACGTC
>DASUEN010000030.1:0-18672 GCA_036275055.1 Thermoanaerobaculia bacterium | reverse complement strand
TCGGGGCGGGCCCGCGCTGGAGGCGGCGCGCAAAGGGGTGGAGACCCTGGGTGCGGGGGAGAGCCGCGCCGCGTACGAGGCGCAGGCCGTCGAGGCGCGGCTCCTCGGCCGCCCGGAACGGGCACAGGAAATCCTCGGCCGTCTCCTGGCGCGCTATCCGGACGACGTCGAGGTGCGGGTCGAGCTGGGGGAGGCTTTTGGCGAGCAGGGGAGCCTCGATCGTGCCATCTCCTCCCTGGAGGCGGCGGTCCGCCTGGCGCCGCATCATCCGCGCGCCTGGTTCCTCCTCGGCAAATACTCCATCCTTGCCGGCAACGCCCGGCGCGCCGTCGACGAATACCTGGTGCGGGCGCAGGTGGTGCAGAACCAGCTCGGCAGCGACCAGGGACGGGCGGACGTCTCGAACGCCTTCGGCGTCGCCTACCGCGACCTCGGAGAGCTGGAGCGGGCCGTCGAGAGCTACGAGCAGGCGGCGGCCATCCGCAAGCGGATCGGCGACCAGCGCGGCTATGCCACGACCTTGCGCAACCTGGCGAACGTCCACACCGTGCGCGGCGAGGCCGCGGTGGCCGAAAAGCAGCTCACCGAGGCCCTGGAGCTGTCGCAGCGGCTGGGGGATCAGGCCGGTATCGCCGACCTCTACAACGATTTCGGAGTGGTCGCCGAGCAGCGCGGCAATTACGAGGAGGCCCTGGAGCGCTACCGGCAGGCCTTGCGCGTCCGCCGCGACCTCGGCAACGACCTCGCCCTCGCCCAGAGCTTCAGCAACGTGGGCTTCGCCTGCTACCTGCTGGGGCGCTACGACGATGCCCTCGTCTACTGGCGCCAGGGGCTCGACATGGCAAAGAAGAGCGCCGACCCGAGCGGGATCCTGATGGCGACGCAGAACCTGGGCCAGCTCGAGCTGGCGCGCGGCGAGTGGGACGACGCGGTCAAGTCCTTCCTCACCGCTCTCAACTCCAGCCGTGAGACCGGCATGAAGCAAGCGACCGTCGTCTCCCTCGGCAACCTCGGGCGCCTCGCCCAGTACCAGGGGCGCCCCGGAGCCGCTCTCGCCTCCTACGGCGAGGCGTTGACGGTTGCGCGTGAGATGGGCGACAAGGGGGGGCTCGCCGAGTTCACCCTGGCCGCGGCCGAGGCCGAGTTGGAGCTGGGGATGATGGACGCCGCCGGCGAGCACCTGCGGGCCGCGGGTGAGATGTTGCGCGAGGGGAAGAACCGGGAGCAGCAGGCGGAGCTCGACCGCTTGCGCGGCGAGCTGCTGCTGGCGCAGGGCGACCGGGCCGCGGCCGCCGCGGCTCTGCGCCAGGCGGTCGCCTCGGCCGAGGCGAGCCATGGCGTCGTCGCGCTCCTCTCCGCCCGGCTCTCGGCGGCGGCGGGAGCGAAGCTGGCCGAGCTGGAAAAGCTGCGCGCGGAGGCGGATGCGCTCGGTAATGCGCGGCTCCGTCTGCGGGCCGCCGAGGCCGTGGCAACGGCGGCGCTCGCCGCCGGCGACCTGGGGAAGGCACAAAAGGCCGCCCGCGCCGGCCTCGAGCAGGCGGCTGCCTGCGGCGGCTATGCTGGCGCCTACCGGCTGCACCTGCTGCTGGCGCGCGCCTTGGAGCGTGGAGGCCACAGTGCTGTGGAAGCCGCGGCGGAGCGCCGCCGCGCCGCCGATGAGATCGCCAGGGTGAGCCGCGACCTCTCACCCCCACAGCGGACGTCTTTCGATCGCCTCGCGGAGGTCCAGGATGGAACGGAGCCGGATGCAACCGGCAGGCCCGGAGTCAAGCTTGGAAAGGTCAAGCCGAACGGCTGAGCCCGCCGACCCGATGCACGACGTCGTCGATCGCGTGCGTGACATCACGCGCGCCAACGAGCGGCTGTTCGCGCGGTTGATCGAGGGGGAGCGCCGTTTCCGCGGCCTCGCCAAGGCGGTGTGGCGGGTGCAGGAAGAGGAGCGGCGGCGTCTGGCGCGTGAGCTGCACGACGGTCTCGGCCAGACCTTGACGGCCCTCACCCACCAGTTGGAGCGCCTGGGGGAAAAGCTCGGCGGAGCCGTGCCGCCCGAGATCTCGGCCCGCCTCGACGATTCGGTCGAGATGGCGCGCCTGGCCCTCAACGAGAGCCGCGACCTGTCGCGCTTGTTGCGGCCGACGGTGCTCGACGACCTCGGGCTCGTGGCGGCCCTCTCCTGGCTCGCCCGCACCCTGGAGCAGCGCACCGATCTCAAGGTCGAGCTCGACCTCGATCCCCTGGCCGAGCGCGTGGACCCGGATCTCAAGACCCTGGTTTTCCGCCTCGTCCAGGAGGCCTTGACCAACGTCCTGCGGCATGCCGGCGTGGACCGTGCGCAGGTGGCGGTGTCGCGCTCCGGAGAGTCGCTGGTGCTGCGGGTGGCCGACGCCGGCCGCGGATTCGAGCCGCAGGCGATCCTCGGGGAAGGGGCGGCGACGACGAGCTCCGGCCTGCGCGGCATGCGCGACCGCCTGGAGCTCTTCGGCGGGCGCCTGGAGATCGCCTCGGCCCCCGGCCAGGGCACCGTGCTCTCGGCCGCGGTGCCCCTGGCGGAGGAGGAGAGCCCGTGACGGCGCACCGGGTTCGGGTCCTGGTGGCCGACGACCACACCCTGGTGCGCCAGGGGCTGGTGAGCCTGCTCGTGGAGAGCGGCGAATGCGAGGTGGTGGCCGAGGCGGCGGACGGCCTCGATGCGGTGGAGAAGGCGCGCGCCACGCTGCCCGAGGTCGCGGTCGTCGACCTCATCATGCCACGTCTTTCAGGCCTGGAGGCGGTGCGCCGTATCCACGAGGAGATGCCGCAGGTGCGCGTGCTCGCCCTCACCGCCCACGAGGAGGAGGAGTACGTCCTGCCGGTGGTGCGCGCCGGCGCCTCCGGCTACCTGGTCAAGGACAGCGCCGTGGCCGAGCTCCTCGCCGCCGTGCGCGCCCTCCACGCCGGCCAGGGCTATTTCGGGCCCCAGGCGGCGCGGGTGCTCGCCGAGCAGTACCGGCAACCGGGACCGGTCGAGGATCCCTATGGCGGTCTCTCCCGCCGCGAGCGAGAGGTCTTCCACCTGGTGGTCAACGCCCATACCACCAAGGAGATCGCCCGCGTCCTGGGGATCAGCGTCAAGACGGCCGACAACCACCGCTGCCGGCTGATGGAAAAGCTGGGCGTTCACAACACCGCCGAGCTGGTGCGCTACGCCGCCCGGCGGGGCCTGCTGTCCTGAGGGCTTGGCCCTCAGGGGAAGCACATCGTGCGGATCACGACGCAGGTGGCGCAACTGCCGCAGACGCTGCGCATGTTGGTCGCGGCGCCGAGGGCGGCGGCAAGCTCCGGCTCCTCCAAAGCGCGCAGCGTTTCACGGTGGAGCTTGAGCTTCAGGCTCTTGGCCGTCGATTTGTTCATGGCTGGCTCCTTCTCGAAGTGGTTGCTCGCGGCGCCTCCGGCGCACCCGAAGGCGGTCCCACAAAGAAGAGAGTGCTTGCCGGAGGGCTGAGGGGGGCCGCCGGAGTTGCTCTCGGCGCTTGGGCAGGAAGGCGTGTCGCATGCGTAGGCTCCTTGGGGTGGGGAGCTTACTTAGTACTCTGGACCGCAATAGCGGTGACATATTCGAGCTGCTGCGGTAAGGACCGGCCTGCAAGCGATCCAGTGCCCGTGATACGTCACCGCAGTTATGGAACGCAGTACTTAGAAGGGGTGGGATTGTAAACCGGCGCAGCCTTACCGCCGGGCGCCGCTCATGTCGTCGGTGATCCTGACGGTCGCTACGCTGACAGCCGTGACGCGTGCCAGAAGGTCGATGACCTTCTCCTTGTAGTCGGCGAAGCGGTAGGTATCGAAACGGTCGCGGATGGTGGGGTCCTTGGGCTTCTTTTCTTTGTACTGGTCAAGAACCCACTCGAGCGCCGAGCGGTTACCGAGTTGGTAGTCCCAAGCCTCGGGTGGGACGCCGGTGAGGGTGGTTTCGCTGTCGAGCGTGATGCTGCCGGATTCTTTGTCGGCCTTGAGCACCGCCTTCGGCGCCATGTCGGCCTTACGGGCGTTTTTGTCCGGCACGTCGGTGCGCTGGAGTGGCCAGGGCTCGACGGTCTCGTAGCCGATGTGGAGGTCCATCAGGGCCTTGCCCCAATCGGCCCACTGCCAGAAGTCCTGGTAGAAAGGGATGCGTGGAAATTCGCGCTTGAGGTTCACGGCGTATTTCTCGCGGTACACCGGATCGTGCAGAATGCCGTAAACGTAGTGGAAGATGGCCTCTTTGGTGATAGGCCGCTTTTTCCCGCCACGGCCAGGCTGATAGCGATTCCTGAACTGGTCCAGCGCCCAGTCGGTGACGTTGTCGTGTCGTTCTCCAGTCTTGTCCCAAACCCACATCGCCACGGATTCAGTGCCGCCATTGCCCCGCTTGAGGAGGCAATAATCAAATGGCCCTTGCGCCGCCATGGCTGCGAGTGGATTCGAGGAGTAGACACAGAGGAAGGCAATAACGAAATTCGGTCGATCAAGGGAGTCGCCAAAATACCCAAAATGAAGATCCGTCAGAATATCGCTAAAAGTCTTGTCGGCCCAGTACGGTTTCTTGACAAATGGTCGCCATAATGAAGTTCTGGTCAGGTCGCCGGTTATTTTTTCCAAGTTTGGACGGACAGCTTTTAGTTTAAGATCTCGGCTCCATTTAATTGTCGAGTCAAACTTCGCCTTGCCACCCTTGGTAGCCCTCTCTCTAAATTTTTGGCAAAGAAAATCAGCTTTCATGCGCAGAGAGGCCCCGGAAAAATCATAGACCCATTCGTCTCGGTTTGTCTTGATTCCGCTCGCGAAGATCCGAAAAATGGCTTTTGCCTTGGACTCATTTCTAGCGGTCTTCGCTTCCTTGGTCGCGATCGGCAGCAGCGTGTCGAAGTCGTTGCTGGTTTGGTTGATCCAGTTGTGCTTCGCGTCCGGCCGCACTTCCTCGAACGGCAGCGCGCCCATCCTCGCGCCAGCGAGGAACGCAAGCTTCTCCTCGGCGGTCTCGAGTTCCGGCCGACGGGTGTAGAAGATGCGGCAGCCTTGCCGCTTCGCGCGCCTCACCAGGAAGCTGATCGCCACTCCCGTTTGGATGCCAAAGACGTTGTGCTTCGTGCCTGAGAGCTTTGGGTTGGCGCGCACGTCGCCGCCGAGGTCCACCACCCGGATCTCGCTGAACTCCTCCGCCACGACCTTGCGGAAACCGTCGAAGGTACGGCTGTCGATGAAGCTGCGGTTGGTGATCAGAGCCAGGACGCCGTTCGGGGCCAGGCGATCGCTCGCCCAGCGGAAGAAACGCGCGTACATGTCGTAGAGCTTGGTTTTCTGCGCCGTGCTCTCTGCTATGTAGGTGGCCTTGATACGCCGATCGATCTCAGGGTATTCGCGATTTTTGTTGTTCTCGTTCTCATTGAGCTGATTCGCATTGTACGGCGGATTGCCTAGGATCACGCTGATCGTACGGCTGTTCTGGCGCCGGATACGCGCCACGTTCTCCTCGGTGACACTGCCAAACAGACCCAACTGTGTGCCGGGCATTGCGGTGTGCTCGCCCACGTTGTCGAGCGTGTCGATGAAGCAGAGGTTCGGGAATTCCTCGTACTCGCCGGTGATCGCCGCGTAGGTGGCCTCGATATTCAGGTTCGCTACGTAGTAGGGTAGAATCGCCACCTCGTTGGCGTGGAGCTCCTCGCTGTACTTGTGCTTGAGTTTTAGTTTTTGGCCGCGGAAGTGTTCCAGAAGTTCGCAGATAAACGTGCCGGTGCCGGTGGCGGGGTCCAGGATTTCGACGTCCTTGTCGATCAAGTTTCGGCCGAAGTGGTGCTCGCACAGCCAGTCCGCACTCTCGATCATGA
Organism: Thermoanaerobaculia bacterium; assembly: GCA_036275055.1. Classification (GTDB taxonomy): domain Bacteria; phylum Acidobacteriota; class Thermoanaerobaculia; order Multivoradales; family UBA5704; genus DATARR01. The sequence continues at coordinate 12,826 of DASUEN010000030.1, read as the reverse complement.
AGCGCACGATTTCGTTCGGTGTGTAGACCACGCCGAGCCGGTCCGCCGCCTTGGGGTTATAGACCTTGTAGAAGCTTTCGTAGATAACTTTGAGGAAGCTCTGCTTCTCATGGTGTGTGGCGATCTGCGTGGCGGCAACGCGAATGGCAGCGTAGTAGGGCTCCAGCCCCTTAAGCGCCTGGAACTTGGTGTTGCCGGTGAAGAAGGTGGCTTCGAGCTTGTAGAGTTCGCGCGCCACGTTGTTGTCCTGGTGGAACGGAGTGCCAGGAAACACCGCGACGAAGATCTCCTCGGTGAGAATGTGCTGGATCAGCATCTCACGCACGTCAGCCGCGGTGAGGCTTGGATTGATGGTCTTCTGGGCGTGTTCGAGGAAAACTTGCGCCGCCCGGCGGAACTGGGCGTTGACGTTGTGAGCCTTTTCGATCATGCCGCGCAAGGCCTCGAGCACGGCGGGGAGATCGGCCTGGAACTGCTCGACTGCCTTCCTGAACTGCGCCACCTCAGGCCTTGCGTACCCGAAGAACAGGCGGAGGAGCTTTTCGAGCGCGATGACGTCGTCGACCGCGCACCGCATGACCTCGGTCCTGGCCTGGATCAGAACCGCCTGCGTCGAGTCCTCGAAGATGATGTTGTCCTGCGGATAGCCGCGCCGCAGCTTCGTAGCGATCTCGCTGTCGAGGTCGTCTTTCTCATCCTTCGCCTCCCAGTAGCCGAAGGGCACCCGTAGCGCATGCAGCAGGGCGCCGTCGACGTAGCGCCGCTCCCGCGTAGGCGTGGCGAATTCGTACTCGGGGACGAAGATCAGGTCCTGCGATCGTGCCCAGCCCTTCAGGAGGTCCTTGAACGCCTCTCGAACTACGGACTCACGGTGCGTCCCCCCAACTCGCCGCAGGTCTTGGAGCTGGTTGAGGTATTGCTGGATCAAGAGCTGGCTCAAGCGATGGCGCCTCCCGAGAAAAATCCGGAGGACAGTTTACAGGATGCTAGCTGCGCCGTGGCCGAACTCCTCGCCGCCGTGCCGCGCCCTTCACGCCGGCCAGGGTTACTTCGGGGGCAGCGCGGGTGCTCTCCGAGCAGTACCGGCAACCAGGGCCGGTCGAGGGCTGATGGAGCTGGGAGCCCACAACACCGCCGAGCTGGTGCGCTACGCCGCCCGGCGGGGGCTGCTGTCCTAATTGCCGGCCGCGAAGGCCTGCCGGTAGTGGTCGAGGGCGAAGGCGAGGTCGGCCCGCGTCACCGAGCCGGCCGGCGAGACCGTGGCGACGAGCGGCGCCGAGGTGAAGGTGGCGCTCAGGATGCCGCGGTCCAGCGCGATCTGCACGTAGCCGCGCAGGGCCGGGGGAATGCTCCCCTGATCGCTCACCACCACCGTCTGCCCATTGGACGTGGCGGTGACGTTCGAGCCTGCCAGGGCCTGCGCCGCCGCATCGAGACCCAGGGCCTTGACCAGGGCGACCCCGACGTCCAAACGGGTAACGGGGTTGTCGGGGACGAAGCTCGATCCGAAAGTGGGCGCCAGCATACCGGAGGGGGTGAAGTCGTAGTCGCGCAGGGTCGAGCCGTTCGCCGACACCGCTTCAGCAATGGCCGCGATGGGACCCGCCACGTCCAGGTATTGGGGAACGTTGGCGAGCGACTGCCGCAGGGGAGTGTTGAAGACCAGGCTCTGGGCGAAGTCGCCACGCGTCACCTGCGCGGTGGGATGGAAGAGGCCGTCGCTGCGTACGTCCATCATGCGGTTCTTGAGGACGAATTCGATCTCGGCTCGCGAGGGATCGCCCAGGACGTCCGAGATCACCGGCAGGGCGATGACCTGCTGGGTGATCGTGCCATCGACCGGCCCCGGCAGCGCCGCCCCCGACGTGGGGAGCGAGACCTCCGGGAGAGCCGTCAGGCCGCGCACGCCGCGGACTTCGAGGCGCCAGCTTCCCGCCACTGGATTCTTGACCAGCACCTCCCGGTTCGGCGCGTCGAGCACCGGGAGGGCGATGCCGCTCGAATAAACCCCGCCGTTCGGAGCGGTCAGCAGCAGCCCCACGGTGTTGCCGTCGCCGGTTTGCAACGCGTTGTCGATGTTGGCGAACACGTCGAGCACCGAAATGCCGGCGGCTACCGTGAAGGTCACTGCATTGGCGCTTCCCGCTCCGGGAGTCGCCGCCGGGTCGTAATCGACGTGGAAGGGTGCCTGCGCCACCGTGCTCGTCGCGATGGAAAGGTTATAGGTTTGGAGGTCGACCGTACCGCCGTAGCTGCCGTAGGGCTTGCTGCGGTGGAAAACCTTGTCGATGGCGGCGTAGACGTTGACGTAGCCGGCCCCCACTTCCCACTCCGAGAAGCCGGGCATCTGCGAAGCGGTTTGGGTGAGGATCGACTTCACGTCGTCCGGGGTGAGCGTGGGATCGGCGGAGAGCATCAGCGCGACGGTGCCGGCGACGAACGGCGTCGCCATCGAGGTGCCGCTGATCTCCGTGTAGTAGGGCAGGTCGCTGGGAGCGAGCTCGAGGTCGGCGGCCGAGGTCTCACCATTGGCGAAGACGTTGGTTTTCGAGCGCGTGGAGACGACGTCGGACGTGAACTTGCCGCTGTCCGACGCGAATTCGCGTCCCGTGCCAGGGGCGGTGATCGTCGGCGCGTTGAAGTCGCCGGCCGGGCGTTCGGCCTTCGGTATGCCGCGCGAGGAGAAGCTCGCGAGGCCTCCCTCCTTGGTCCCCGCGGCGACGCTGATCACCCAGGGGGCCTTCGCCTCGGAGCCGATGGTGTCGCGCCCCGGGCCGGAGTTGCCGGCCGCGAACACGACGACGATGCCGTGGTCATGGGCCGCCTTGCTGGCGATCGAGATGGGATCGGCGGGATCGAAGGCGCCCGTGCCTCCCCACGAGTTCGAGATGACGCGGATGTTGTAGCGGCTCTGGTTGTCGAGCGCATATTCGAACCCGCCGAGGCCGTTGAGCACGAAGAGCGCTGCGCCGGAGCCGAAGCCGATGAGATGTGCCCCGGGGGCGACGCCCGCATAGCGGCCGCCCGAGGCGGCGCCCGTCCCCGCGACGATCCCGGCGCAATGGGTGCCGTGACCGGTATTGGTGTCCGTATCCGGCACGTTCTCTACGTTGAGCGGCAGGGCGAGGGTGGTCAGAGAAGCGACGTCGATCAGGGAGAGTACATTTTGCACCACGTGGCTGGAGGACGGGAGGTCCGGGTGGGTGCCGTCGATCCCTGAGTCGTTGACCAGGACTCCGATCCCCTGGCCGGTGACGGGGAGCCCGCCATGGAGGCTCGCGAAGCCGGGATCGTCCCGCATCCGGTCGGCGCCGGTGACGACGCGGGTCTGATCATTCAGATATTGCAATCGATCGTTGAGCCAGATGGAACGGACGGCGGCGTTGGCGGCGAGCGCCCGCACCTGCCCCGCCGTGGCCGGCGCGGCCACCATCCCCAGGCTCTGGAGCCTGACTCCGCGAGTGATGCCGGCGAGGGTCAGCGTCGCCAAATGGCCGGCGTTTAGGCCGCTCGCGGTGTTGAACGACACGATCACCGTACCCACGGGGCTCGAGTTGGCGAGACCGTCCAGCTTCGCGAGCAAAGAGGGTCCCAGCTTCGCCGCGGCGGCTGCCGGCGAGGCGGTTGCTGCCATGAGCGAAACCGCACACAACGCCAGGGCGAAAGCTCGCACGGCGGCGGCGCGGCAGACGGACGGTGCGTTCATTTCCCTTCTCCTTGTTTGGGCTTGCCCGGTTGTCGAGTCCGCCAGGTTCTCGTGGCGGCCAATCGCCACGCCTTGCGAATGTCGTGCCGGGTTCGGCCCAGACCTTCGGATAGGGAGGTCGCGCCGCCCTTGGCGCGAGGTTGCATCTCGATCTACTGCCGAACCTCTAGACCGGTTTGAACGTGAAAGTCTCCCACCCGCTCAGCGTGGTGACATCGGCTCTGAGCTCGCCTCCAGCGGCGGTCTGGCGGGTCAGAAAGTGACCGGTGGCCGTGCGGAATGCAACGTTTTGAGGACCGACCGGAATCAGGTCCAAGGCTTCCCAGCCGCTGATCCCGGGCCCATTGGCGAGGACCTCACCACCACCGCCATCCTGGGGAGATAGATACAAGCCGTTGGGTGCCCGGAGAGCGACTTTGCCAGGCGCCACGTAATCGATTCCGAGCGTCTCCCAAGCCCCGACCGCGGGACCGTCTACCAGGATCGTTCCGCCGCCTCCCGCTTGCGGCGAGACGTATTTACCGTTGGACGCCTGTAGGGCCAACGCGAGCTGTCTCTGGGCGGCCGTTACGACGTCGGGAATCGCGGTCAGCGGAACGAATTGATAACCTTGAGACTTGAGAGCAGGAACGAGGATCTGGACCATTGCGTACGTCATATTCACTGGTTTGGCGAATTCGATGTCAGCCGTGCTGTCGTGCATGAGGACGATGCCCCGATCGGCCTGTTGGATCGCTGCCATATAGGCGTCGGAGCCCACCTGCGCGCTGTCCCCATTCAGCCAGTGCGACACATCGCCGCCGTCTATATCCCACAGAATCGGTCCTACGTGTCTCATGTTGACAGCCAGGTTGTTATTGAGCGCGAGAGCCACATTGGCCGACCAATCCCCATAAGGTGGTCGAACGAAGGTCGTCGGCCCGGTGAGCCAATTGCTGATGACGGCATCCGTCCGGGCAATCTGATCGATGACGTCGCCTCCCGCGGCAAGAAGGTCCACCACGTCCGGATGGTTGAAGCTGTGATTGGCCACTAGATGACCGAGGTCCCTGACCTGAGGGGGTATAGAGGGGAACTGCTCGCCATGCTTGCCCACCATGAAGAAGGTGGCTTGGATGCCTTCCTGGGCGAGATATTGGGCGAGCTCGAGAGTATGCGGTCCTGGTCCCGACCCGGGAGTCTCTCCCGGCCCATCATCGAACGTAAGACAGAGTGTTTTCGACGGCAGGGAAGTTCCGACGATCGGGCTACTTTCATACATTTGTGAGCTCCTCTCTAGTGGGGTGGCTGTGGAGGCTCTAGATCGCCGATCTTGAGCCTATTGTAGAGGGCTTGTTACCTGCGAATGCCGTGCCGGGTTCGGCCCAGGCTCGAAGGAGAGAGTGCTTGCCGCCGCTGAAGGGGCCGCTGGAGCCGCCCTCAGCGTTTGGGCGGCAGCGTCGGCAGATAGCGCTTGTCGATCCCCGCGACGATCACGTAATTGGGATCGACCATCTCGGCCAGGTGGATGCTGGCGACTTTCGAGAGGAGCTCGTACGCGTCGAGCTCCGAGAGGCCGTAGTCGGCGTGGATCCAGGCCACCAGCTCCGCGAAGGCGATGCGGAGCGCGTCGTCGAGCGGGCGATAGGCGCCCACCGTCATCAGCATGTGATCGGTCTCGAAGCGGGGCCAGCGGATCGCCTGCTTCTTGATCAGATCGACCTGGACCTTGGCGCGCAGCGGCACCTCGATGCCCGTGCCGGCCACCTCGCCGTCGCCCTGCCCCGCGTGGCCGTCGCCCATGAAAAGCAGCGCACCGGGGACGTTGACCGGAAAATAGACCGTGTTTCCGGCCCGCGCCTCGCTCGCATCCATGTTGCCGCCCCACTCGCCCGGAGTCACCGAGCTGCGGGCCTCGCCGCCAGCCGGCGCCACGCCGATGCAGCCGAAGAACGGCGTCAGCGGGATCTTCACGCTGAAGGCCGAGTCGAGAGCGTGGAACGTGGACGTATGGCCGGCCGGGTCGATGTCGTAGAACCAGACGTGCTCGGGCAGCGGCGTATTGAGCATCGGGGTGTAGTTCGTGGGATTGAGCGCGCCGAAGCCCGGCGCCAGCGCGCCCACCCCGCGCGGCCCGTCGACCTCGATATCGAGGATCTTGACCACCAGCGTATCGCCCGGCTCGGCTCCGGCGATGGCGAACGGCCCGGTCAGCGGGTTGTCGCCCTTCACCTTCGACAGGGGATCGCCGGGCTTCTGGATCACGCCGCCGAAGCAGTCGGCGGTCCGCGTCTCGAGGACGTCCCCCGGCTGCAGCGTCGCCACGGGCGGCATCGTCCCATAGACGTACTTGAGGTCCGACTCCTTCGGCTCGTACCGCACCACCCGCCCCTGGCCGGAGGCCGGGACGCCGAGAGCGAAGAGGGCCAGCGAGGTCAGCAGGACGATCTGTCGCATGCATGGGCTCCTTGGGGTGGGGAGTTTACACGTTCCCGTACGCCGCCAGGTACATCCTGAAGTCCGCGAAGATCCGGTCCCGCAGGGGAATGACGTCGAGGTACTCCTGCTCGAAGAACAAGGTGGCGGCCAGCTCTTCCGTGGGGAAGTCGATCACCATGATCAGACTTGGGCTATGGGTGCCATAGAGCGCCTTCTTGACGAGCTGTCTGCGCAGGGTGGTTCCCTGGTGCTTGGCGAGAAACGCCTTCATGATCCGCGAGTACTCGTCGAAGTATTCCTCGTAGCCCTCGCGGAAGGTGCCCTCCACGATGATCGTCGCCTGGCTCAAGTGGGGCTCCTTCTTTCTTTGTAAGAGGGCGCCGAAAAGGTGGCCCGGGATTTCGATCCCGGGCGCCGTCCGAGGCATTCTACCTCGTCGAAGGCTCGTTCCCGCTCGTCCCGCGTCAGCCCCCGGCGCGTTTGAAGAACTGAACCTCGCGCTCGTGCTGCTGTGCGGCTTCGAGCGAGGGGAACGTGCCCAGGTTCTTCCGCTTGCCCGTCTTCGCGTCCTTCTTCCGCGAGTAGAGGCGGTACTCGCCGGACTTGAGCTTGCGGATCATGACGCTGGTTCCGCCGCGGGCCGGTGGTGCAACACCTCCGCGAGCAGGGGGATGGTGGTCAACGCACCCACGGCGAGGAGAGTCCAGCCCACGGCACGCCGCGGTTTGGCGTCGAGGCGCTCACCCAGTAGGAGAGCGATCCCCGCACCCAGGGCCGCGCGGGTTCCGGCGACCAAGCCCAACTCAGGTAGAGAGATGTTCCGCGTAATCATCGGTACCTCCATTCTTCGCTACACGCCAGGAGCGGCGAGCTCCCGCGCACCTGCAGTGGAGAGGGGCAAGAGGCGTGCCAGGTGGGAAGCCCGGCTGTTCGAAGAGGATGTGAGCTCCTCCAGGACTTGGGGAGATGGGCTTGTCGAGCTCCAGCAAGGACGGGTCGCGGAGCGTTGAGCCTCGGGTCGCTGCTACTCCGATTCGAAGAGAGCGCGCACCTCGGCACTGGAGAGACCGCCCTCCTGCTTCTGACGGGTTCGTGACCGTTCGATGATCTCCAGGAATCAAGGATGGTTACTCAGCGAAACCGTCTCCAGATCGGCGTTTTCGACCGCCATCACCACGGCGATCGGCTGCCCATCCTGCGTCACCACCAGAAGGCCGTCTTCGATCGTTTGGGCGTACTGAGCCAGAGGCTCCGTGGCGTCCGCGATGTCTACCCTGCGCAGAGTCATAGGTCCATCTCCTCGCCGCCGTCAACACCCGGTTGAGTTCCTTCACTCCGATCGCCCGGATCACCTGGAAGATCCCATCGAGCCGTATCCAAGCGTGCCTCCCCCCGCCGACGATCTTGCCTGACTGATCCCCCTTTGCCGTGGTAGCATGCCGTCGATGATTCAAATTGAGGACATTTGCGAACCGGAGTGGGCCGACTGGTACCGGATGACCCCCGAGGAGCGTTGGGAAGAGAGCGCCCGGCTCTGGCACCACTACGTCGCGATGGGAGGCTCTCTTGATCCCGAGCCCGATCCGCAAAGCCCTTTCTACGATCCGGAGACATCGGGTCGCCCACCTGTTGATGGGCGGCCAGGCCTGCGTGTTGTACGGCGCAGCGGAGTTTAGCCGCGATCTGGACCTGGCCCTGCTGCCGGACCCCGCCAATCTTGATCGCCTCGAGGCGGCCCTCGCGGAACTCGACGCCGAGGTGATCGCCATCCCGCCCATGGCACTGAAGCACCTGACCGAGGGGCTCGCCGTCCACTTTCGCTGCCGGCAGCCGGAAGTCGCGGGCCTGCGGATCGACGTCATGTCGCACATGCGCGGTGTCGCGCCGTTCCCAGAGCTGTGGGCACGGCGGACGAGCTTCACCTTCGAGGACGAGACGCTGGAAGTCATGGCTCTGCCGGATCTCGTCGCAGCCAAGAAGACTCAGCGAGACAAAGACTGGCCGATGATCCGCCGTTTGGTCGATACCAGCTACTTGAGCCATCGGGACGGGCCGACACCGGAGCAGATCCTCTTCTGGCTTCGGGAGCTTCGGTCTCCGGATCTCTTGATTGAGGCGGCTCGGGCTCATGCCGACATCGTAGAGGAACTGGCCGGGGAAAGGCCGCTCCTGAAGCTGGCGACCGCCGAAAATCTTGCGAATGGCGTTCTCATGCGGGCGCTGCGCGATGAGGAGGAAGCCGAGCGGCGCCTTGACGCGGCGTATTGGAAGCCTCTGCGAGAGGAACTCGAGCGCCTTCGCCGGGCTCGTGGGAAGGCCTGATCAGCTCTTCGGTGACGGTTCCGATTCCGTGAGGAGGGGTTGCGCGGATCACTTCCTGGCATCCGCCGCGATCACGTCGCTCGCTTTCTCGCTGATCATGTAGATCGGTGTCACGATGAAGAAGCCGGGGATGCGGGGGAAGACGGAGGCGTCGACCACCCGCAGCCCCTGCGTTCCATAAACGCGGAACGAGCTGTCCACCACCGCCATTCGGTCGCCCGGCGCGCCCATCTTGTTGGTGCAAGAGGCGTGATGCCCCCAGGCGTGGTCTTTGACGAACTGGCGGAGCTGATCGCGCGTCTTGAGGTTGTCGCCCGGCAGCTCCTCCTCTTCGATCAGTGCGCAGGCTTTGCGGGTCATCACACGCGCCAGCTCGATGCCGTTGACCACAGACTCCAAATCGTCCCCGCTCGCGTCGTTCCCTTCGTCGAAATAGTGGAAGTCGATCTGCGGCACGTCCAGCGGGTCGTTGGAGCGCAAGGTCACCTGCCCCGCGGTATTGTTGGTGTGAGCCTTGAGGAGCCCCCAGGTGAAGTAGTCCTTGTGCTCCCGGAAGAGCTTGGAGTAGCCTGGAAAATACCCACGGAACAAACCCGCCAGGCCAAAGAGGTAAAGGTCGGGCTCGGGCCGGCTCGCCGCCGACCGGGTGATGACGCTGATCACCGCGCCGTTGGTGGTGTAGACGCCCTTTCCCCGGAGCCACTCGGCAAAGATTGGGTCCGGTTTGCAACCGGCGACCGGCGCGTCGAAGGTGGCGCCCTTGAGCAGCCCGAAATCCTTTTTCACCCGGTTGACGATGCCGACCTCGTAACGGTCCTGCAGGTTCTGGCCGACGCCGGGCAGGTCCACCCGTACCGGGATGCCGAAGCGGTCGAGGTGCTCCTTGGGGCCGATCCCGGAAAGCATCAGGAGCTGCGGTGAGTTGAAGGCGCCGCCCGCGAGGATGACCTCGCGCGAGGCGTATGCCTTCTTCTCCTCGCCGCCATTCAGGCAGCCGCCGTTGGCGGCCCTGTAGAGCTTCTGTCCGGCCCGGTACTCGATGCCCACGGCGCGGTTTCCCTCGCCGAACAGCACCCGGGTGGCGAGGGCGCCGGTGCGGAGGATCAGCCGGTCGGGACGATCTTTCGCAACCTGCTCGAGGTACTCGCGGGGGCCGATGCGCCTGCCGCCACGGGTGGCGAGCGGAACCTGCCGGATGCCCTGAGCGCTGCGTTGGACGAGACGCCAATCGTTGGGGTCCAGGACGGTGAGCGCGTCCTCTAACTTGTCGAGGAGCGGCAGCTCGAGCTCGCGCAAGGCGGCCTCGACGGAATGCCATATCAGGTCTTTGAGCTCCTGGTCCGGAAACATGAGGTCCGGATCCGCCACGTTGGTCGCCAGCCAGCCGCCGAAGCCATGGCGCGACGGGTTGTAGCGGAAGAGCTTGGCGATCAGCTTGCGCAGGAACTGGTACTCGCATCTCTCGATCCGCTCGAAATATTGGCGCATCTTGCCACTGGCCCACGAAGAGTCGCCGGTGACCTTAGCGATGTGATCCCAGTCGCTGTTGTGCGGATAGAGAGTGATCATGGCGTTGTGGACGGTGCAGCCGCCGAGGGTGCCGGCGCGGGGATAGAGGACTCCGTCACGCTCGGGGACGAACTTCGGATCGCGGCGCTGCCGCTCGTCGCTGGCGTAGTGCCGCACGAAGAAGTCCCACTTCAAACGGCCGTCCTCGGAGGCGAAGGCGTGGAAGCAGGGAACCTGACAGTTGTAGTCGTCCGCCGCGTCGTCGCCCGCTTCGAGCAGCAGTACTTTGAAACCGGCTTTGGCGAGGTTGGCGGCGAGCGGCCCGCCTCCGGCGCCGGAGCCGACGACGATGTACTCGGCTTCAGGCTGTTCTCGAGTCATCGCGCCGGTCTCCGTTTCCAGCGGTCCTCAGAAGGTCTTCAGGAATTCGATCAACGCCCGCTTGTCGTCGTCGCTCAAGCCGGGTTCCTCCTTGAAATAGGAGGTACCGAAGTAGTGGCCGCGGTTGACCACGAAATCGGGGCACTTGCTGAGCTCGAGCAACGGCTGCGCGAGGTTCGCGAAGACTTTACGCGCCTGGTCTTCGCTCGCGTCCTTGGGCAGGGCCCGCAAGTCTTGCTTCACCCGAATCAAGAGCTTGAGCAGCTTGGCGAAGTGCTCGGCCCGCTCCTGGGGAGTCGCGTGGTCGGGGAGCAGGTCCACGTTGGTCAGCAGGTTCACCGGCGTGCCAGCGGGGATCGGCCCGATCTCGATTCCTCCAGGGCCGAGGATCGCCGGCGTCAGCCGCTCCGCGAGCTCGCGCTGATCCCGCAGGAACTCGGGTATGTAGCCGGCCGGCACCCGAAGGTAGCTGGCCTGCGTCGTCCGGTCGATGATACCGGGCACTTTGTCGCCGAGGACCGGATCCTTCGGTCTCTTTTCGGGCCATAGCATCTGCTCGATCGAGTCCTGGAACGAATCCATCCGCGCGGCGACCGAGGGCTCCCAGTTGAACTTCCCCACGCTGTTGTTCTGCAGGAAGGGGGCCGTGGACCAGGCGCTCACCAGCGACGGCGGCCGGGTGTAGCCGCGGCCGCCGGCCGGCATCCTGTAGGGGTGCGGCGCGCCGGTGAATGGATCGTGAACGGTGATGGTGCCCACCGACGGCAGGTCTTTGTAGGACTGGGAGGCGAAATTGTCCCAGATGTTGCCGGCGATGGCGTTGGTCGCGAGCGGGCTGCAGGCGTTGGTTTCCAAGAGCGTCACCGGCACGCGCAGCTCGGTGGAGAGATAGTTGCCGTCGAGGAAATTGTCGGCGAGCACGATCTGCCGCATCTTCTGCTTGAAGTCGTCGGTCTTCGTCCAGGCCCAGTACTTGTTCCAGCAGTCGAGGTACTGGGGGCCGGCGCACCCGCCGGGATCGATCGGAGCAGGTTCCGGGATCTTGCTGGAGTGGCAGCGCGCGCAGCGTTCCGCGAACACCTCTTTGCCGCGGGTGAGCTTGGCCGCGTCCTGGGTCAGGTAGGCCGCGCCGCCGGGGGCGTCCTTCAAGTGGTGCGGCGCGGAGCGGGCGAGGAAGAAGGCGGCCAGGGCGGGCGTCTGCGCCTCCGTCGCCTGCCAATAGGCGGAGTTTTTCCGCGCCACGGCGATCTCGATCGGCGTGATCGGCTTGCCGCCCACCAGCGGATTGAAATGCCGCGTCCACTCCTCGCTGAACAATCCGATGTTGAGGTAGACACGGTTGAGGGCGCCCAGGGCTCCCACCGAGTCGCTGCCGTCCTTGAGGACGCGCGACGTGAAGACGGTGTCAGGCTTCTGGAAGAATTCCGTCAGCGGACCCGATTTGAAATAGTCGTTGAACTGTGCGTTGTTGAGGGCGCCTCCCGTCAGCGTCTCCTTGCCCCAGCGCTTGCCGATGTCGAGCCGCGGACCGAGATTGTAGATGGCGTTCATCGTGCGCGGATTGTTGATGTAGTCGGAGGAGACGAGAGAGGTGTCCATGGCCCCGGGGCGGGAGGTGTGGAAGAGTTGGAAGGCGAAGCTGGTCGGGTCCGATTCCCAGGTGAAGATGCGGTCGATCCAGAAGTACTGCGCGCCGACGTTCGAGCTCAGGTTCTCCCACTTCGGGTTCTCCGGATCGGCGGGAGGGTTGACCGGGTTCGGGCCGACGTGGCAGAAACCGCACGATACGCCGACCCGGTAGGGCTTCACGAGGTCTTTCGAGAAGTAATAGGTGGGATCTTTGTAATAGCGCTTCGGATCCCATTTCTTGGCCGCCTCCTCGTTGAAGGCGGGGTTGGGGAACAGCCGCAAGCCGACGATGCCCGTCGCCCAGCCATAGTAGGAGCCCGCCGGCACGTTCTTCCCTCGCGCGCCGGTGACGACGCCCGGGTACTTCTTGTCGTTCTCGAAGGGATCCGGAGGGCAGTCGGCGCGGCGCTTGTCGAGCCACAGGCCATAACGGTTCGGATCCGGCCCGGTGGCCTTCTCGAAGCACGGCTCGTTGACCAGGCCTAGGTACTTCCAGCGATTGTCGCGATTGGCCTTGAGGTTCGGATGGGAGGAGAGCGTCTTCAGGAAGTCGAGAGTGCCGACGCTGCCTTTCGAAATGTCGTCCCAGAAGCGGTCGTCGCCGCCGGTCCAGACGATCCAAGTGTTGCGCCCCTTGATCTCGTCGGCCGACAGGTTGCCGCCGCTTTCCATGTCGTGGAAGTAGTCCTCGTCCGCGGCGGGGAACGAGGCGACCTCCCGGCCCACGGCCCGGGCTTCGTCGAGGACGTCCTCCTTGGACTTGCACCCTGAAAGGACGGTCAAGCAGAGAAGGGCCAGACTGCAAAGGACGCGCGAGACGTTCCTGGTCATGTGCGTTGCTCCTCGCCGGTCGCCTGCGTT
>DASUEN010000029.1:0-10687 GCA_036275055.1 Thermoanaerobaculia bacterium | reverse complement strand
CGGCAAACCGGGCTCCGCCGGCCCCGCCAAGCCCAAGGCGTCACTTCCGGCGACGTCGGGATAGGGAGGAATGACCCGGTGGCGTTGAAGACGGGATTGGAAGGCAAGCCCTGGTACGTCGGGCTCGGCGTGGGGCTGGCGGTCGGAGCGCTGCTGTTCGCGGCGGGCTCCTGGCGCATGCTGCAGCCGATACGGGACGACATCGAGCACCAAGAGGGAGTGCTGAAGGGCTTGCAGACCAAGATCCAGGAGGGGCGCACGGCGCAGAAGGAGCTGCCGAAATTCCGCGAGGAAGTGCGCCAGCTCGAGCTGGAGCTGGACAAGCTGCTGCGCATCCTGCCGGCGCGGCGCAACACGCCGGACCTGATGCGGCGCATCCGCTCGCTGGCCGAGCAGGGCGACTTCACCCTCAAGCGCTTCAACCCCGGTACGCTGGCCGAAAAGGAGTTCTACAGCGAGTGGCCGATCGGCGTGAACGTCGAGGCGAGCTATCACAACCTGGCCCTCTTCTTCGACCGCATCAGCCGCTTCTCCCGGGTCATCAACATCGAGAACCTGGAAGTGAGCGCGCTGCCGGTGGGCCGGAACACGGGGCCCCATACCATCACCGCCACCTTCTCGGCCAAGACGTTCGTCTACAAGGAGCCGTCGGCCGAGCCCAAGGAGCCCGCCAAGCCCGTCAAGGCTCCCACGGCCAGGCCGCGGCCGCCGTCCACGCAGCCCGATGGCGGCCCGGCGGGCCGCATCCGCCCGAGCGCCGGAGGACCCGACTGATGGCCCGTTTCGCCCGCTCCGCAAGCCTGATCGCCCTGCTGGCCGTGGCCGCTGCGTGGGCCTCCCTGGCGCAGGCGCCACGGCAGACGCCGGCGCAGAAGCCGGCCGCGCCGCCGGCGGCGCCTGCCAAGCCGGCCGGCAAGGCGGGGGCGTCCTCGGCGCCATCGTCGCAGTCGTCGCAGTCGCCGCAGACCACGGCCGGCGCGGAAACCAGCGGTGGCCCCGATCTCGGCAACATCGAGCAGATCCTGGAGGGCGAGGAGGAAGTGCTCTCCGGCAGCGGTTTCTCCTACGACCCGGGCAACCGGCGCGACCCCTTCAAGTCGCTGCTCGCCGCGCCCGACCGTCCCGAGTTCCGCGGCCCGCGGCCGGAGGGGATCGCCGGGCTGCTCATCGACGAGATCGACCTGACCGGGATCTTCAGGACGAGCAAGGGTTTCGTGGCCCAGGTGGCGGCGGCGAACCAGAAGAAGAGTTATCTGTTGAAAGAGGGAGACCAGCTCTACGACGGCGACGTGGTGAGCATCAACCGCAACGAGGTGGTGTTCAAGCAGGTCGTACAGGATCCTACCGCCTTGAAGCCGTTTCGCGAGGTGGTCAAGAGCCTGAACCCTTCCTAGCGTCCGAGTTGGGTGTTTCCAGGCCCCGTAAGGGAGGCGAGTTGCCATGGGAGATGTGGTGATCACGAAACAGAGCGCCGGATATCGGCGATGGATCGCTTCGGCCTTGCTGACCGTGGCGGTAGGAGCCTGCACCGCGTCCCGGCCCGCCCGGGTCGTCGAGGCGACGCCGTCGCCGAAGCCGGCTCCGGCGGAAACCAAGGCGGCTTCGCAGTCGGCTCCAGCCGAAATCCGCTCCCTGGACCTACGGGAAGGAGCCCCGGAAGTCTTCATCGACCTGGAGTCGAGCGCGCCGCTGGTGTGGACCAGCTTCCGCAATGCCGAGGGACGGGTGATCGTGGAGCTCCCCAACGCCGTCCCGCGCGCGGGTCTCGCCGACCTTTCGCCCGCGGACGGGCTGGTCTCTTCCCTCGCGATCCAGAAGAGCGACGAGGGGAGCCGCCCCATGACCCGGCTGGTGATCGCCACCCGCCAGGAGGTGGAGCACTCGGTCACCGCGGATGGCGCCAAGCTGCGCATCCAGCTCCTGCCGGTGGGCGAGCAGGCCAAGGCGGGCAAGGCCAAGCTCGCCTTCGAGCCGCTGGGGGAGGAGGCCGCGGCCAACAATCCGCCGCCCAATAACCCACCCAACAATCCGCCGGCGGCGCCCGGCAGCCAGGCGCCCGCCGCGGGCGGCGCCCCGGCGCCCCTCGGCACACCCGACAAGCCCGAGGTGGCCCCCTCTCCCCAGGGCGTCGCCGCCACCCGGCTCGACGTCATCGAGATCCTGGCCGCGGACGGCGGCGCCGTCATCCGCATCGCCGGCGACGGCGAGTTCCCGTACTCCACCTTCGCCCTCTCCGAGCCCCGGCGCTTCGTGATCGACCTCGACGGCGTGATCAATCGTGCCCAGCGCTCGGCGCTCACCGTCAACAGCACCGTCGTCGAGCGCGTCCGGGTGGCCCAGTTCAAGCCCGCGCCGAAGCCGGTCTCCCGCGTCGTCTTCGACCTGCGGCGCGAGACCGTGCCGGTGATCGAGCGCACGCGGGAGGCCCTGGTCGTCTCCTTCCCCGCGCCGGGCGGCAGCACGGAGGCCGCGGCCCCGGAGACTGCCACGCCGGCGCCGGCGGCTCCCACTCCCGCGCCGGCGGCCCCGGCTCCGGCGCTCCACCCCGCGGCTCCGGAAGCTGCGGCTCCGGTCCACCTGGCTCAGGCCACCCCGCCTCCCGCCCGCACCAAGCCCACTGCCGCGACCGCCGCGCCGACGCCACCCCCCCCGCCCGCCGGCAATGCCCAGCCTTCCGACCTGGTGCTCGCGCAGCGCCAGCCGGCGGCTCCGCCGGAAGCCGAAACCCCGGCCAGCGCCAGGCGTGCGCCGGAGAGCGGCCCTGCCGCGGTCATTCAGTCGTCGTCGTCCCCCGGCAAGGTGGTGTTGCAGCCGCGGTCGGGCGCCTCTGGCTCGATGCCCGCCGGTGCCCACGCCGGCTCCGGCCCGGTCGAGGTCAAGACGCCGCAGGTGACGCCGGCCGGCTCCGTCCTCCAGAAGGGGCCGAACGACAAGGAGAAGACCTACGTCGGCGAGCCCATCGACCTCAAGGTGACCAACGCCGACGTCACCGACGTGCTGCGCACCTTCGCCCAGATCAGCGGCCTGAACGTCATCATCCAGCCGGGCGTCTCGGGCTCCGTCACCGCCGAGCTGGAGAACGTCCCCTGGGACCAGGCGCTGGAGCAGATCCTCAAGATCAACAAGCTGGACTACGAGCTGGACGGCAACGTCATGCGCATCGCTCCCCGCAGCGTGCTGCAGACGGAGGCCCAGGATCGCCAAGCGCTCGCCGCGGCCAAGGCGCTGGCCATCCCGTTGCGCACGGTCTACCAGCGCCTGAGCTACGCCCAGGCGTCGCAGGTGGCGTCGCTGCTCAAGTCCGGCCAGGCGGGGCTGCTCTCGCAGCGCGGCAGCGTGGTGGTGGACGGGCGCACCAACGCCCTGATCATCAAAGAGCTGCCCTCCAACATGGACGCCGTGCTGTCGGTGATCGACCTGCTGGATGCACCCGAGCCGCAGGTGATGATCGAGGCCCGGATCGTCGAAACCACCAAGCGCTTCAACCGCGACGTCGGCATCAACTGGAGCTTCAAGGCTCTCTCCGACGCCGCCCACGGCAACACCACCGGCCTGGTCTTCCCCAACAACGGCAGCGCCGACGGCAGCGTCAACCTCGCTTCCGGCGGCCAGAACGGCCTCCTCCACCTGAAGCTGGGCAACGTCCTCAACACTTTCAACCTCGACATCGCCCTGCAGGCGGCGGAGAGCGAGGGGCTCATCACCATCCTCTCGGCGCCCAAGGTGGCGACGCTCAACAACCAGCGCGCCTCGATCCAGAGCGGTCTGCAGATTCCCGTGCAGACCGTGCTCAACAACACGGTGACCGTGCAGTTCATCAATGCCACGCTGCGGCTCGACGTCGTCCCCCAGGTGACCGCCGAGGGGACGGTGCTCATGGACATCGACATCTCGAAGCGCGAGCCGCAGACCGCCTTCCTGGTCCCCGGCGCGTCGAACGCGCCCATCGCCACCAAGGACGCCCACACCCGGCTGGTGGTGCGCGACGGTGGCACGGCCGTCATCGGCGGCATCTACAAGATCACCAGCAACAACGGGGAAAACCGGGTCCCCGGTCTCGGCAGCCTGCCAATCATCGGCAACCTGTTCAAGAACAAGACGCGCAGTGAGGAGAACGACGAGCTTCTCATCTTCATCACCCCGCGCGTCATCAAAATCTGAGACACTCTCGGGAGCGGAGCTTTCCCCATGAAGAACCATCGCATCGTCCTCTGGACTCTGATCGCCCTGGCCCTAGCCCTGGCCGCGGCCGGCTGCCGTTCACGGACCGACCGGAGCGAGGGCACCGTCCTGCTCTCCGTCTCCGATTTCAGCGGTCTTCCCACGGGAGTCTCGCTGAGCACCGGCGGTCCCTTCCAGATCGACCGGGTGACTCTGCGCAACATTGCCAAGGACCCCACGGGCACGACGAGCGACCTGCAGACCATCGAGCTGAGCTCGTACCAAATCACCTACCGGCGCCGGGATACCGGGACTCGCGTCCCCCCTCCGAGCTTGCAGAGGATCTTCGGCCAGGTGACGGTCAATGGCACGTTCGACATCCTCAACCTGCCGGTCCTGGCGAGCGACCAGCTCCTGAGCCAGCCGCTCAAGGACCTGGAGGATTTCGGGATCGACCGCGAGACGGGGACCGCCGTGGTCGTCCTCGACGTTTCGCTCACCTTCTTCGGCCGCACGCTTTCGGGCGATGACATCGCTACCGCGCCGGCCGCCTTTACGCTCGAAGTCCGGCGTTGAGACCGGCAGGAGTCATAGTATGCAAGCCCTAAGGAATGCCCTCCGACTGCTGTTGTTCGCCCTCGCCCTGGCTGCGGCCGTGGGCTGCACCTCCTCCCCCACTGAGCCCAAGGGCGGCGGCACTCCGCAGACGCCGAAACCGCCGGAGCCCACGGTGACCTTCAACGTCTCGGTCACCGCCAATCCGCCGGGGATCACCGCCGGCGGCAGCGGCTCGAGCAACATCGTGGTGGAGGTGCACCGCTCCGACAACGGCCAGGTGCCGGCGGACGGCTCGATCGTCCACGTCACCACCACCCTGGGCGCCTTCGGCAGCGCCAGCGGCGCCAATGCCGTCGACCTTCAGCTCGTGAACGGCCGCGCCGCGGCCACCCTTTTCGCCACCCAGGAAACGGGCACCGCCGCGGTCACCGCGACCTTCTCGGGCAGCTCCGGGGCGACCAACGTCCGCATCACCCAGGCCGCCACGTTCTTCGTCTCGTCGGTGAGCCCGAGCGTCGGCAACCCGAACGGCGGCGAGCAGGTCACCGTGCTGGGCGGCGGCTTCTCGTCGCCCGTGCGAGTGACCTTCAACGGCGCCACCGCCACAGTGAAATCCGTCACCGGCGGCGCCATCACCGTCGTCACGCCGTCGGCGGCGGCGGCGGGGGTCACCGTCGGCGTGGGACAGACGGCCGCGGTGTCGGTGGCGGTCACCATCAACGTCAACAAGCCGGACCAGTTGAGCGACTCGATCGACCGGGCCTTCACCTACTCCTTGGGCGGCGGCACCGATCAGCCGTCCGTCTTCTCCGTCACCCCCGCTCTGGGCACCAACGACGGCGGCACCACCGTCACCATCGTGGGCGACGGTTTCCAGTCGCCGGTGCAGGTCCTCTTCGGTCTCGGCGCCAGCGCCACGAGCTTCAACGGCGTCGAAGCCACCGTCCAGTCGGTGACCACCAACCGTATCGTCGCGGTCACGCCGGCGGCCCGCGGCTTCGGCCAGAACCTCACCAACCAGTTGGTGAACGTCCTGGTCAAGAACGTGAACACCGGCTTCAGCACCGTCGCGAGCCAGGTCTTCCGGTACGGCGTCCCGGTGCAGATCACCTCCATGACGCAGGGGAGCGGCTCCTACCTGGGGGGCACCCGTACCTCGATCCAGGGCTCCGGATTCGACGACCCGGTGGCGGTCGCCTTCGGCTTCACCGGCGTCAGCGTCGCCCAGCAGGTGGTCTCGGTCAGCGGCACCCAGATCGTGATCCTCACCAGCCCGGCGCCGCTGACTGGCACCTGCCCAGCCAACGGCACCATCTCCTCCACCTCGGTGAGCGTCACCAACATCGACAACGGCAACGGCAACACCGCCAACATCGGCTTCCTTTTCCAGGTGCCGCTGCCGCAGATCGGCGCGGTCAGCCCGCCCTCGGTTACCGCGTCGACCCAGATCATGATTACGGGTAGCGGGTTCTCGACTCTCTCCAACAACGTTCAGGTGATCATCAAGGATCAGCCGGCAACCGGCGTCAGCGTACCCAATGACAGAACGATCAACGCCACGGCGCCGCCCCAACCCTTGGCCAACTTCACCTCGGGGGCGTGCCCCCCGGGCCAGACAGGCACCCGGCTGCTCCCGACGCCGATGGACGTGACGGTACGCAACCTCGACACGAACTGTTCCGTGACGCTCCGTAACGGGATCACCATCGACCCAGGTAATTTAGGGAATACCTGCACGACGACACCGCCGCCGACGCTGGTCGCGAACTTCTCCGCCCAGCCGTTGAACGGGCACACGGAGCAGTTCATCGACATGTCCACCGGTGGCACGCCGCCGCTCACGTACCTCTGGGACTTCGGCGAGCCCTCCAGCGGTGCCATGAATACATCCACGGCACAGAACCCGTCCCACACTTACGCAGCGACGGGCAACTACACCGTCATGCTGAAGGTGACCAGCGGCGCCCAGACCAGTCAGAAGACGCTGGTGATCGCCGTCCCCTAGACGCGCGCGATTCATCACCCTCACCTCTCGGGGCGGCCTCCTAGACGGACGGCCGCCCTGCTTCGTATACTGGGGTGCTATGACTTACCGTGCCGCCTCAGCCCTGCTGTCCATCCTCGTTTTGGTCTCCATCCTGGGCTGCGACAAGGCCACTCCGGTTGCTCCGGATGGCACCGTGCTCGTCGTCAGCGCCAACCCCAGCCAGGTCTCCTTGACCGGGACGTCCACCATTACCGTCGTCGGCCGCCGTCCGGACGGCAATCCCCTGAACCCGGGAACGGAGATCCGGCTGTCCGTGGACATCGGCACCATCGATTCCATCGTGACCGCCGACAGCCACGGCACGGCCATCGCCACCTACCACGCCGACGGGCGTCCGGGCATGGCGAAGGTCACGGCGGCCACGGGCAGCGGCACGGTGATGGCGACCACGTCGATCCAGGTGGGAGTGGCTTCGGGCTCGAAACCGACGGTGATCTTGAGCGTCAGCCCGAACAACGTCGCGGTCAACGGCACGGCTACGGTGACGGCGATCGCTCGTAACGCCGACGGCTCCCCGGTGGCGGCCGGCACCACGGTGATCCTGACGACGACCCTGGGGACGCTCAAGCCTGCCAGCCCGCAGACCAAGGCGGACGGCACCGCCACCTCGACCCTGAACGTGGGCACGCAGCCCGGCTCGGCCACCATCACCGCCATCGTCGGCTCGAGCGATGCGGCGACGACCACTCTGACGATTCGCGATGCGGCGGCGGCCATCAGCTTGCAGGCCAGCTCGCAGACCATCCCGGCGTCTGGAGGTACGATCACCTTCTCGGCCTTCGTCACCAACTCCCAGGGTCAGCCCCTGCAGGGAGCCGCGGTGACCTTCCAGTCGGAGGTCGGCACCTTCGCCACTACGGGCGTGGTCTTTACCGACACTACCGGCATCGCCACCAACGTGCTCACGGTGACGCAGGCCCAACTCGGCAGCAGGACCAGTTTCATGGTGACGGCGCAGACTCCGTCCGGCAACGGCACCCTGCTGTCGTCAACCACCACCATCACCGTGCAGTGAAGCCGGCCGGAAACCAGCTAGTGTCTCTCCACAGTCCCTCCTTCGCCGTACGCGGAGGAGGGACTGCTGTGCTGCTATAATGCGGCCACTTTGCTGTCACTCCTGACGACTCCCGCTCCGTACCCTCGCGCCCGCGCCCTGCCCAAGGTGTCTCCCGATGAGTGACGGCGCGTTTCCCGACCGCCTCACCCAGCTCCGCGCACGCTGGGAATCCGACCCTTCTTCCCGCATCTTCCTCCAGCTTGCGGAGGAGTACCGCCACCAGGGACGGGTGCGGGAGGCGCTGGAGGTCCTGGAGCGGGGCTTGAAGGAGCACCCCGGCTACCTCTCGGCCCTGGTGGCCAAGGGGCGGTGCCTGCTGGAGCTGGGGGAGCCCGACCAGTCCCGCCTGGTGCTGGAGCGGGTGGTCAAGCAGGACGCCACGCAGATGGTGGCCAACAAGCTGCTGGTGCGGGCCTACATCGAGATCTCCGAGCCCGAGCGCGCCCGTGAGCGCCTCGACCTGTATACGCTGTTGAACGACAGCGACCCTGAAATCGAAGAGCTGCGCCGGAGGCTCCGCGCGATGGACCAACCCACCCAGGCTGAGAATCCGCGTCCCCCGGCGCTGCCAGGCCGGCCCGTGCCACCCCCGCCACCGGTTGCGGCACCCCGCCCGGCGGGAGGCGACGTCTTCGATCTCGCCCCGCCGGCTCCCCGCGTTGCGGCGCCCGTGGCCCGCGAGGCGGAGCCGTTCGCCGAGCTCTGGTCGCCTCCCCCCGCCGCGGCTCCCGCACCGGCACCGGCGCCTGTAGCGGCCGCGGCCTCCGTGGCCGTGCTCGAGAAGCCCGAGGCGAAGGAGATCGAACCGAGCGAGCCGGAGGACGTCCTGTTTCCCGGGCTCGCCTCCCACGACAGCCGGCGGCGCTACCTCGCCGGCCTGGCCGCCGAAGGGTTGTTCCACTTCGAGCCGGCGGTCCAGGAGGCCGCCGTTCCTGCCCCCGCGCCTCTGGCGGCCGTGGAGGTGGCTCCGGAGCCCGCGGCTCCAGCCGCAGTCATGGAAGAAGTGGAGGCGATGGAGGAGCCGCCGGTCTTCGAGCTCGAAGAGCCTGCATTGCCCGCCTCGTGGGCCGTGGAGCCGGAGCCTCTGCTGCCGCCGGCTCCCTCCCCGCCGGTCTCCACCCCGCCAGCCGCGGCGCCGGGACCCATCGCCACGGCGACGCTCGGCGAGCTCTACCTGCGCCAGGGCTATCTGGCGGAAGCCGAGAGGATCTTCCGCGAAGTCCTGGACCGCGAGCCGGACAACCCCGCGGCGCGGGAGGGACTGGCCAAGCTGTCGCCTCCGCCGCCGATCGAGGCCCCGCGGATCCCCGAATCTGCCGCGGCGACCGTGGCGGCCCCGCCAACGGCGCCCACCGCGGCTCGGTCCCTCGAAGCCCACGACCTGCTCGCGGGGTACCAGCCCGAGGGGCGGAGCGGCGAGGCGGAGGGACGGGCTCGCAGGGCATTTCTCTTGAAGAGCTATCTGGAGCGCATCCGGCGGGGGGGCCAGCGCGATGTTTCTTGATCAACTGAGCCGTATCAGCAACCGTATCGAGGGCGCTCTGGCGCTGTCGCTGGTGGCGAAGGACGGCATGCCGGTGGAGTCCGTCAGCTCCGATCCGGACCTGGACCTCGAAGTGCTGGCCGCGGAGCTGGTCACCCAGGTGCGCTCCATCACCGAGAACCACCGCGAGCTGGAGGTCGGCGAGGTGCAGCACCTCTCGGTGACCACGGACCGGATGACGCTGATGGTAAGCTCCGTCGCCGCAGACTATTATCTGCTTCTCGTGCTGGGACCCGAGGGGAACTACGGGCGGGCCCGGTTCGAGCTCCGGCGAGCGCGTCTGCTCCTGGAGGCGGACCTCTCCTGAACCGGGGCGCCGGGCAGCGCGGTCAAGGCCGTACCGCCCTCCGGGCTCAATCGCAAGCGTGCAGGGGATTTGTAAGGGGGCATCCACGTGCTGACTTTTGAACAGATCAAGGAACTCATCGAGCTGGTGGGGCAGAACCGGCTCCAGGGGATCGAGCTCGAACGCTCGGGATTCCGGCTCAAGATCGACGGCCAGCAGGCGGCGGCTC
The DNA here is from genome assembly GCA_036275055.1 of Thermoanaerobaculia bacterium. Classification (GTDB taxonomy): domain Bacteria; phylum Acidobacteriota; class Thermoanaerobaculia; order Multivoradales; family UBA5704; genus DATARR01. The sequence continues at coordinate 806 of DASUEN010000029.1, read as the reverse complement.
CGGTGGCGGCGGCCCCTCCTCCGGCCCCCGTTTACGCTCCGCCTCCTGCCGCCTCGGCCCACGCGCCCTTGCCGGCGGCCGCCGCCCCGGCTCCCGCGGCGGCCTCTCCGGCTCCAGCCGCCGCACCGGCGGCGCTGCCGGAGGGCACCCACATCCTCAACTCTCCGATCGTCGGCACGTTCTACCGCTCGTCGTCGCCCGACGCCGAGCCGTTCGTCGAGGTCGGCTCGCGGGTGAAGAAGGGGCAGGTCCTTTGCATCATCGAAGCCATGAAGCTGATGAACGAGATCGAATCGGACGTGGACGGGGTGATCGCCGAGATCTATCCCCAGAACGCCCAGGCGGTGGAGTTCGGCGAGCCGCTGTTCGCCATCCGCACCGCCTAGCCATCCGAGCCCACCGATGTTCAAGAAGATCCTGATCGCCAACCGGGGCGAGATCGCGCTCCGCATCATCCAGGCCTGCAAGGAGCTGGGGATTCAGACCGTCGCCGTCTATTCGACCGCCGACCGCGACAGCCTGCACGTGACCTACGCGGACGAGGACGTCTGCATCGGTCCGCCCCCCTCGAAGCAGAGCTACCTCAACATCTCCTCCATCATCTCGGCGGCCGAGATCACCGGCGCCGACGCCGTCCACCCCGGCTACGGCTTCCTGGCCGAGAACGCCCATTTCGCCGAGGTGCTCCAGGAGTGCAAGATCGGCTGGATCGGGCCCCGTCCGGAGGTCATTCGCCTGATGGGCGACAAGGCCAAGGCCCGGCAGACGGCCAAGGCGGCGGGCGTGCCCGTGCTTCCCGGCAGCCA
>DASUEN010000028.1:0-2713 GCA_036275055.1 Thermoanaerobaculia bacterium | reverse complement strand
TGGTGCCCTGAAGCGCCTGGCTGCGCAAGGCGGCGGCGGTGGCCCGGATTGGCTCGGGAATGGCCGGAGACGCTGGAGACGGGCCCTGGGCCGCGAGGGGCGAGCCCAAAGCCAGGATGGTGAGAAGCGAAAGCAAATAGTTCATTCTCAATCCCTGTCCCTGTCGTCCCTGCCGTCCCTCGCGCCTTTCTCTCACGCCGCCGCGGTCATCGGCAGCCGGTTCATCTGCCGCAGGGTTCGCTTCCACTCCCGGAGGGCGTCCTCCAAGGCGTGGTAGCTGAGGCCGATGCGGGTCTCGAGCGGCAGGTGCTCCTGGCCGGCCGGGATCGGACGCGGCTTCCCACGACGCTGCAACGACAAGAGCTCGTGGAGCGTCGTCTGCAACCGGGTGTAGACCTCGTGGAGCCGCTCCTCGTGATGCTCGCGGAAGTCGTGCACCACTTCCTGCAGCCTCTGCTTGGCGCTCGCGAACTGCACCTCGATCTTGGCCTTGAGCACGGCGGCGTCGGGAGCCCGGCGCAGGTCGCGCGCCAATCCCAGGCGGGCGAGGGTCCAGATCATCCACTTGGCGGGATCGAACTGCCAGACCTTGACGCCGTTGCGATAGTCGAACGGGAAGCTGTGGTGATAGTTGTGATACCCCTCGCCGAAGGCCAGGACGGCCATGATCGGGCTGTCGCGGGCGCTGTGCTCGGTGCTGTAGGGCTGGCGCCCCACCATGTGGCAAAGGCTGTTGATGAAGAAGGTGCCGTGGTGGCTCACCACCACCCGCAGGAGGCCGCCGATGATCAGGCAACCGAGGACGTGGCCGGTCAAGAGGCCCACGAGGAGCGGGATGCCGAGGGCGACGCTCATGCCGATCAAGGCGTAGTACTTGTCCTGCCAGACGACGAGGGGGTCTTCCGTCAGGTCGCGGACGACGCTGGGGTTCGGCGTCTCGTTGTCGAAGAAGATCCAGCCGATGTGCGCCCACCAGAAGCCCTTCTGGATGTTGTAGGGATCGCGCTCCTCGTCGACGTGCGAGTGGTGCACCCGGTGGTCGGCGGCCCAGTTGAGCACCGAGTTCTCCAGGGCGCCGGCGCCGAAAATGAGAAGGAATAGACGCACCGGCCAGGCCGCTTGATACGTCTTATGAGAGAAGAGCCGGTGGTAGCCGGCTGTAACGGACAGCCCGACGAAGAGCCAGATGAAGAAGAAGGTCAGAGCCTCCGGCCAGCCGAGCCCGTACTTGGCGAGGTACCACGGCGTGGTCACCAGGGCGGCAAGGAAGGTGCCGGCAAGGAAGAGGAGGTTGAGCCAGTTGATCCTGGGGCGCGGTGCGGTTTCTTCAATCACCATGGTCTCCGTGGGAACAGTCCGTTCACAGTCGGGCCCGCAGGCCCTGTTTTCGTGTACCGCCATCCCGCCCGCAGAGGCGGGTCCCTACGCTCGGGAAGGAGCGCTTGAGGATACCAGTGTGACGATGATTTGTCGCCCCACCGGTGGAGCCGGCACTCCTCCAACACTTCGAGGAGATCAAAAATGCCCAGAACCAAGCTTTTCCTCCTGTCCCTCACGATCTGCACCGCCGCCCTGCTGGTGGCCGGCCTCGCCGTGGCCGGGGAAACGCAGGCGTCCCCGGTCCTCAAGAAGGTCGAGGCCAAGAAGGTCTGCATGGTCAACGACCAGCTCTTCGAGAAGGACATGATCCCCGTGCAGGTGGGCGAGAAGACCTACTACGGCTGCTGCGCCATGTGCAAGGACCGGCTGACCAAGGACGCCGCCGCGCGCACCGCGGTCGATCCCGTGACGGGAAAGTCCGTGGACAAGGCCACGGCGGTCATCGGCGCCCAGGCGGACGGGAAGGTGCTCTACTTCGAGAGCGAGAAGACGATGGCGCAGTATCCGAAGAAGAAGTAGAAGTAGCGGTCCTGCCCGCTCTGCGTCGATCCGACTAGGCCGCTGCGCCGAGGTGTTGCCGCACGAACCCCTCGATCGCCGCGGCCGGCCGGGCGCCCATTTCGCGCGCCACTTCCCGGCCGCCCTGGAAAAGGGCCATGGTGGGGATGGACTGGATGCGATGGGCATTGCCCACGGCTGGATCGACGTCGGTATTGACCTTCACCACCAGGATCCGGCCGGCGTTGCGCTCCGCCACCTTGGCGATCTCCGGCGCCACCATGCGGCAAGGGCCGCACCAGGGAGCCCAGAAGTCCACCAGCACCGGCAGGCTCGATTCGCGCAGCACGCCGGCGAGCTCGCCCCCCTGGTCCACGGCGAGAGGCTCGGACGGCGGCGCCAGCTCCGTGCCGCACTGGCCGCAACGGGCCTTCGCCTCCAAGCGGGAGAAGCGAAGCCGGTTCTTCTTCCCGCACTGCGGGCAGGTTCGGATGATTCCATCGGTCATGGGATTTTCCCTCCTCTCTGGAGGAAACAACGGGAGGGGGAGCAAGGATTCCGGCCCTCAGTCTGCTGACCTTCCTCGCAGCGCCCCCGCCCAAGACCCTCACCCCTGCCCCTCTCCCGACCCCCGAGATCCCCCTCCCCGGGAGAGGGGTCCCGGCTGGAGCGGTCTGGCTGCTCTCCCTCGTCCTTGTTGTCCTTACTGTCCTTGATGTCCTTTTTGGCTGTTCTCCCTCTTCTCCCGGGGAGGGGGTGGCGTGGTCGGGAGAAGAGGGCCGGGGTGATGAGGGTCTTGGGTGGGTGGGATTCCGGCCTGGCGCCGCCGCGCGGC
>DASUEN010000027.1:0-33523 GCA_036275055.1 Thermoanaerobaculia bacterium | reverse complement strand
ATAAGGGATCGGCAGCAGGCGCAGGGCGACGAGGCTCCAGAAGCCGCGCCGGGCAATGGCCCGTTCCACCTTCTTCAGGCGGTTCCCCGCCAGGTGGAGCACGAAGTCACGTCCCAGGATGCGCCCCAGGAAGTAGGTCGTGACGCCGCCCAGCCAGGTCCCCAATTGGTTGTAGAGGAAGCCGGGAACGAACCCGAAGACCATGCCGCCCGTCAGCATCATGGGCGACGCCGGCACTCCCAGTGGACAGAGGACGACGTAAGTAGCGACCAGTGCCAGGGGCGCCCACCAGCTTGCCCGCAATCGGTCGAAGAGGGCGGAGATCTTCTCCACCGTCAGATACTCGTGCAGCGGCGTGAACCGAAGGACGGCAGCACCGGTGGCGACGATGACCACCAGGGCGACGAAACGGATCAGAAGGCGCCGCGGCACGCGGGGCGCCGGACGGTGAGGAGGAGGCGACGTCATTAGGAAGAGTCCGAGTCGAGCGGACGATATTCGATGCGTGGCTTGGCGGCAAGCGCTGACTCCGCCCATAGGCGCTACCTGTCTCAGAGCGCCCCCCGCCCAAGACCCTCATCACCCCGGCCCTCTTCTCCCGACCGCCGAGATCCCCCTCCCCGGGAGAAGAGGGAGAACAGCCAAGAAAGGACATCAAGGACGAAGGAGAAAAGCAAGAAGCCCCAGCCGGGTTCCCCTCTCCCGGGGAGGGGGATGGGGTGGTCGGGAGAGGGGCAGGGGTGAGGGTCTTGGGTGGGGGAGCTCGACAGCTTCGCGGGCAACTCAGATTCGCCGCTTCTCGCGCTGGTCCCGAAGATCAGCCTTGAACTCTGCTTTGACCTCTTCCCAGGTTTGCTCGGCGGCGGGGTTGCGCTCGATGTCCACCAAGCGCTCGGCGAGGATTCGCCTCTGCCAGTCAGGGATCGAGAGAAAGCGATCCTCATTCTCAGGATCGACGCTCTCCCCAAGGATCTGTGTCAGCTCCATTCTTTCGGCGACGAGAAGGTCGAGGAGCTTCCGTTTCTCGGAGTTCGTCATGACGCTGAGTCTACAAGACCCGATGCGATTCCCGGACATGGTACGATTAGCGTCGATTTCTGGCACGTGAGGTTTCCATGTTCGAGATCGAGCTGACGGAGAGCGCATCTGAAGATATGCACTTCCTGCGGAAAACGGACCGCAGGCACGTCATGGCTGAAATCGAACGGCATCTCGCTGTCGAGCCTCTCGTGCCAACTCTGCGCCGGAAGCCATTGCGTCCTAACCCCTTGGCAAAGTGGGAGTTGCGCATCGGGGATTTCCGCGTCTTCTATGAGGTGGAGGATAGCGCTAACATCGTAGTGGTCAGAGCGGTGGGCTGGAAGGAGCACAACCGACTTCTGATTCGAGGGAAGGAGTTCCTGCTATGAAGACGATCGCCTTGACCGCGGGTTCCGATCTAATAGAGTTACTTGACATCGCAAGGGATGAAGTAGTCCTGCTCACGACCCCCGAAGGCCGTGAGTTCCTCCTGACCGAGGTAGGCGAGCATTCCGAAGACGACTTTGACGCTGAAGTCGAGGCTCTCAGCCGGAACCGAGAGTTCATGGCATTTCTCGAGGAACGATCTCGGGAGACGAAACGGATTTCCCTCGCGGAGGCCAAGAAGCGCCTGGGGTTGGACTGATCACTCCGCTGAGGCCACCGAGCCTCACCCCTCCTCCGGCGACTGAGGCCCAATCACCTTGAGCCCTCCGGCCTCCTGCCCGCCCGGGAACAGGAACTCCTTCATGTGCTTGGTCAGGGTCTCCTGCGCCGCGGGGTCCATGAAGTTGAGGCGCAGCTCGTTGATGACCATGACTTCCATCTTCTGCCACTCGTTCCAGCAGTCGAGGCAGACGCGCTCGCGCACCTCGGCGCCGAGCTTGCCGGGGAGGGGCTGGCGGGGGAGGGCGGGCGCTTCGGGACGGCCGCAGCGGGCACAGTGGACGGTGGCCATCTAGCGCACCTCGCCGGGAAGGACGATGAGACTGTCCGCGCGCTCCAGGACCTCTTTCGGCACCCGCACCAGGAGCAGCAGGTCGCGCTCTTCGCGCCGCCCCTTGAGGCTCTTCACCACTTCGTCGGGAACGGAGAGAGTGACGTAGGCCGGCCGCTTGGCGTTCTGGCGGGCGCTGTCCGTCACCAAGTCCTCGACCGGCACCATCTCCACCCGCTGCGGATACTTCTCAAGGGCATAGGTCAGGGCCTTCAGAGGGTCTTGCATGGCCGGATTCTACACGCGCGCCGCGCCCTGCTGGGCGACGACGCCACGGAAGTAGGCGATGGTGCTCTCCAATCCTTGCGCCAGCGACACCTTCGGCTCCCAGCCCAGGCGCTCGCGGGCTTGGGTGATGTCCGGCTGGCGCGTCTGCGGATCGTCCACCGGCAGCGGCTTGAAGACGATGGGGCTGGCGCTCCCCACGGCGGCGCGGATGGTCTCGGCGAACTCCAGGATGGTCATCTCGTGTGGGTTGCCGATGTTGCACGGCTCGCGCAGGTCGCTCATCAGCAGCCGCCAGATCCCCTCGATCAGGTCGTCGACGTAGCAGAAGGAGCGGGTCTGGTTGCCGGCGCCGAAGACGGTCATGGGCTCGCCCGTCAAGGCCTGCTGGATGAAGGCGGGGACCACCCGGCCGTCCCGTGCCCGCATGCGCGGCCCATAGGTGTTGAAGATGCGCACGATGCGCACGTCCAAGCCGTGGTAGCGATGGTAGGCCATGGCCATCGCCTCGGCGAAGCGTTTGGCTTCGTCGTAGACGCCGCGGGGACCCACCGGATTGACGTTCCCCCAGTAGGTCTCCTTCTGCGGATGCTCCTTGGGATCGCCGTAGACCTCGGAGGTGGAGGCGAGGAGGAAGCGGGCGTTCTTCGCCTTGGCGACGCCCAGGCTGTTGTGGGTGCCGAGCGAGCCCACCTTGAGGGTCTGGATGGGGAGCTCCAGGTAGTCGATGGGCGAGGCGGGCGAGGCGAAGTGGAGGACGAAGTCGACCGGCCCCTCCACCTCGAACGGCTTCGAGACGTCGTGCTCCAGGTATTCGAGCTCGGCGCGGTCCCGGAGGTGGGCGATGTTCTCCAGCCTGCCGGTCAGCAGGTTGTCGACGCAGACCACCCGGTGCCCTTCCGCCAGGGCCCGCTCGCAGAGGTGGGAGCCGAGGAAGCCGGCGCCGCCCGTGATCAGTACCCGGCTCACGGGCGCCCTCCAGCCGTCACGGCGGCGGGGCGCGCCGCGGGGATCCCCTCGGGGCGGCCGATCGAGACGTAGCGGAAGCCGGCGGCGGCCATCTTCTCCGGGTCGTAGAGGTTGCGCAGGTCGATCACCAGCGGCTCCCGCATCAGCTCCAGCAGCCGGTCCAGCTCCAGCTTGCGGAACTGGTTCCACTCGGTGACGATGACCAGGGCATCCGCTCCCTCGGCGGTCTCGTAGGCGTGCTCGCAATAGGTCACGGTGGGGAAGAGGGGCCTGCACCCCTCCATCGCCTCCGGATCGAAGGCCCGCACCTTGGCGCCGCGATCGACCAGCCCCTGGACGATGGGGAGGGCCGGGGACTCGCGCATGTCGTCCGTGTTCGGCTTGAAGGAGAGGCCGAGGACGGCGATCGTCTTGCCGGCGATCTCGCCGACGGCGTGCTCGATCTTGGTGATCATCCGCTTCTGGGTGACCTCGTTGACTTCGAGGACGGCCTCGATGATGCGGAACTCCAGCCCCTGGTCGCGGGCGATCTGGGCCACGGCACGGGTGTCCTTGGGGAAGCAGGAGCCGCCGAAGCCGGGGCCGGCGGAGAGGAACTTGGGCCCGATCCGGTTGTCGAGCCCCATTCCTTTGGATACCACCTCGACGTTGGCGCCCCAGGCCTCGCAGATCTGGGCCACCTCGTTGATGAACGAGATCTTGGTGGCGAGGAAGCCGTTGGAGGCGTACTTGATGAGCTCGGCGGTCTCGACGTCGGTGATGATGAACGGCACGTCCGCGGCGGCGAGCGGCGAGTAGACGTCCTTCATCAGCTCCGCGGCTCTGGGATCCTTGGTGCCGATGACCACCCGGTCGGGGTGCATGAAGTCCTCGATGGCCGAGCCCTCGCGCAGGAACTCGGGGTTGCTCACCACGGCGAACTTGTGGCGGCTGCCGGCCCCTTCGCGGACGATGGCCTCGATCATCTTCCCCGTGCCGATGGGCACCGTGCTCTTGGTGACGATGATCTTGTAGCCGTTCAAATGCTGGGCGATCGAGGAGGCGACCTCGCGGATGAAGGTCAGGTCGGCCGAGCCGTCAGCCATTGGCGGCGTGCCCACGGCGATGAACACCGCCTGGGCCTCCTCGATGGCCGGTCCGAGGTCGGTGGTGAAGCGCAGGCGACCCTCTTCCATGTTCTTCTGGACCAGGGTCTCGAGGCCGGGCTCGTAGATCGGGACCTTGCCGCGGGAGAGGGCACCTACCTTGGCGGCGTCCTTGTCCACCCCCACCACGTGCATGCCGAAGTCCGCCAGGCAGACGCCCGTCACCAGGCCGACGTAACCGCTACCGACGACGCAGATGTTCATATCGAATCAGGCTCGCTGGGAAATGTTGGTCGTTTCGAGGCGCTCGGCGCGGTCCCGGTACCAGGAGACGAAACGGCGCAGGCCTTCGCGAATGGGGACCTTCGGGGCATAACCCAGAATCCGAGCCGCCTTGGACACGTCGGCGAAAGTGATCGGAACGTCCCCGGGTTGTGCTGGAAGATAGTCGATCCTGGGCTCTACGGCAAGCTCCGCGGCGATCCAGGCCACGAGGTCGCGCAGCGAGGTGGTCTCGGCGCCCCCCAGATTGAGGATCTCGAACCCCGGCGCCAGGTCGAGGGCCGCCAGCAGGCCGTCGACGATGTCGTCGACGTAGGTGTAGTCCCGCCGCGAGCCGCCGTCGCCGAACATGGGCACGGCCTTGCCCCGGTAGAGGAGGTCGGTGAACTTGTGGATCGCCATCTCCGGCCGCTGCCCCGGGCCGTAGACGGTGAAGAAGCGCAGGCAGGCCACCTGGAAGCCGTGGAGGTGATGGTAGTTGTAGCAGAGCAGCTCGCCCGTGCGCTTGGTGGTGGCGTAGGGGCTGATCGGCTGGTTGACCTCGTCGTCCTCGGCGAAGGGGACCTTCTCGTTGATCCCATAGACCGAGGAGGAGGAGCCGAAGAGGAAGGTCTTCGGCCCGTGCCGCCGGCCGGCCTCCAAGAGCCGCAGGGTGCCGATACAGTTGACGTCCTCATAGAGGACGGGCTCCGCCAGGCTGGGGCGCACACCGGCCCGGGCCGCCAGGTGCACCACGGCGTCGAACCGCCCCGTGGCATAGAGGCGGTCCACCTGGGGCTCGTCGCGGATGTCCCCCTCCACCAGCCGAAAGGCGGGGTGCGGGAGGAAGGGCGCCACGTTCTCCCGCTTGCGGGCAGGGTCGTAGAAATCGTTGAAGTCGTCGAGCACGGTCACCCGGTCCCCCCGGGCGAGCAGCCGCCGCGCCAGATGGGAGCCGATGAAGCCCGCCCCGCCAGTCACCAGGATGTGCGATGACATGTCTCTTCCTTTAGCTCAGCGCAGCCCGGGCGGCGGTGTCGCGGCCGGTTCGGGAGATGGAGTCTGCTCCGGCGGTGTCGCGGAAGGGGTCGCGGACGGTTTCGCGGGGGGCTTCACGTCCTCGTCCTCCAGGGGCTCCGGCTTGCCGCCTCCCTGCTCGATCGCCTTCTTCGTCACGTCGTACCTCGTCTCGATCCCCTTCTTCTGCCGGTTCCGGATCAGCCAGCGGAGGATCCGGGACTGGTGGACGCCGACGATGACGTCGTTGACGGCGTCGTAGATCTGCGGATCGTTGATCAGCTTCGCGGCCGTGCCGTCCCCCTTGTCCAGCTTGCGCGAGACGTCGTTCAAATTCTGTACCGCCTGGCGGAGCTGCTCGGTGACCTCGCGGCCGTACGCTTCGTCCTTCACCAGTCGGGGGAGCAGGGCGTCGCTCTTCTCCAGGCCGGAGGTGAAGGATTGCAGATCTTGCGACACTTTGTGCAGCGTGGCCAGGGTCTCGTTGAGCTGGGTCTTGGCGTTCGGGTCGTTCAAGAGGGAGGGGAGGAGCCCCTCGCCGCTCTCGGCCTTGGTCAGGATCCCCTGTAGGCGATCCATCGACTGCGCGAGCTGGTCGGCCAGGGCGCGGTCGTTGAGCAGCCGGGGGAGCGGGCCCTGCCCCGTTTCGAGCTTGGCGGCCACCCGTTGCAGGCTTTCGGAGGTGCCGAGGAGAGAGGCCTTGAGGCGCCGGCTCGATTCGGAGTCCGAGGTCAGCTCGCCGATCAACCCCTCGCCCCGTTCCAGGCGGGCGAGGATCTTGTTGAGCGAGCTCGAAATGGCTACCACGTTGTCCATCGCGTCCTCGCCCGAGGCAAGGAGGGCGTCGACGTTGGTGGGCTGGGCCGCCGGGATGGAGCCGCCGTCGGGGATGACCTCGTAGCCCGGCGAGCCCGAGGTGAGGTCGATGTACTTGTCGCCCAGGAGGCCGAGGGTCTTGATGCGCGCCACCGAGGGGGTCTGGCCGGGGATGGCCGGCTGGTTCCCCTGCGGTGCGCGCAGGCGCGAGGCGTAGCGGCTCTCCACCGTGATCCACACCCGGATCAACTGCCGCCAGGGGTTGGGCGGCAGCTCCACCTTCTCCACCGCGCCCACGTCCACGCCGTTGAGCTGCACCGGGTTGCCCGGCTTCAAGCCGGAGACCGAATTGAGCTCCACGGAGTACCGGTTCTTGCTGGTGAACAGGTTGTTCTTCTGCCCGAGGACGAAGATGGTGGTGGCGAGCACGGCGAGGGCCGCCAGGATCAGCAGGCCGACGCGGACTTCGCGGGCTTTAGGCGACATTCTCTTCGTCCTCCTCCCGGCCGGCCAGGAAATCGGCGACCATGGGGTCCTGAGAGGCGTCGGCTTCCTGCCAATCGCCGAGGAAACAGAACTTCCCACCGACCAGGAGGGCGAGGCGGTCCCCCACCCGGCGGGCGAGGGGAAGGTCGTGCGTCACCACCACGGCGGTGACGCCGAGCTCCTTCTGGATCGACTGGATGAGCTTGCCGATGGTGGCCGAGGTGATGGGATCGAGACCGGTGGTGGGCTCGTCGAAGAGCACCGCTTGCGGGTCGAGGGCCAGGGAGCGGGCGAGCGACACCCGTTTCTTCATGCCGCCGGAGAGGTCCGAAGGCATCTTCCCCTCGACGTCTTTGAGGCGCACCATGGCGAGCTTGTGGCGTACCGTCTCGGCGATCTTCTTCTCGTCGAGATCGGTGTGCTCCCGCAGCGGGAAGGCGACGTTGTCGAAGACGTTCATCGAGTCGAAGAGGGCGCCCCCCTGGAACAGCATGGCGATGCGGCGGCGGAAGGGGTAGAGCTCGCGCTCCTCGAGCTTCGTCAGGTCGGTGCCGTCGAAGGTCACGCTCCCCGCGTCCGGCTTCTCCAGGCCGTTCAATTGCCGCAGCGTCACGCTCTTCCCCGTCCCCGAGCGGCCGAGGATGACGAAGCACTCGCCGCGCAGGACGTCGAAGTCCAGGTCGTCCAGGATGACCCGGCTGCCGTATCGCTTGGTCAGCCCGCGAACCTCGAAGAGCGCCTCGGCCACGTCCGTTCCGTCTCTAGCCACGTCCGCTCCGTCTCTAGAGGAGGAAGAAGAGCTTGGTGAGGAAGAAATCGGAGACCAGGACGAGGATCGCGGCAAGCACCACCGTATTGGTCGTCGCCCTCCCCACGCCGTCGGCGCCGCCGGTGGTGTTGAGACCATTGTAGCAGCCGATGATGGTGATGAAATAGGCGAAGAAGAACGACTTGGCGACGCCGCTGAAGACGTCGCCGAAGGTCAGCGTGTCGAGCACGTCATTGATATAGAGACCGGGGGCGAGGTCGAGGGTGTAGGTGGCGACGATCAGGCCGCCCAGGATGCCGAGGGCGTCGCCGAGGATGGTGAGGGCGGGGAGCATCACCAGGGTCGCCACCAGCTTGGGGGCCACCAGCTTCTTCACCGGGTCGGCGGCCATGGCGCGCAGGGCGTCGATCTGCTCGGTGACCTTCATGGTGCCGATCTCGGCCGTCATCCCCGAGCCGATCCGCCCGCCCACGATGAGCGCGGTGAGGACCGGTCCGAGCTCGCGCACCAGCGACTTCGAGACCACGGAGCCGATGTAGTACTTGACCCCCAGGGCCGGCAGCGAGAGGGCGGTCTGCAGGGCGAGGACCATGCCGGTGAAGATGGTGGTGATCGCCGCCACTCCCAGGGAGCGGACGCCGATCTGCTCCATCTGGCGCACCCACAGGCCGACCTCGTAGGGGGGCGCGACCATGGCGAGGAAGGCGCGGCCGGTGAGGATCCCCAGCTCGCCCGTTCGCTCCGCGACGTCCCGGGCTTTCACGAGCGGATGGGCCACCAGGCCAGGGCGTGGACGGCACCGAAGGCGAAATCCCCGATCGCCAGAGGGACCAGGCCGCCGAGCCCGTGGCCCCTCCCCGCAGTCATCGCCGCCAGGGCGAAGAGCGCGGCTCCTAGCACCCGGCCGCCGATGGCCACGGCAATGATCGCGCTGTAGCGGCGCGGATCGCGGGCTGCGGCGAGGTAGAGCGCGGCGAGCATGAGCAGGAGCGTAGCCATGATCCACAGGTAGAATCTCCCCTCCGGCAGGGGTGGTAACGGCAGGTTCAAGATTCGTGCCGGTACCTGCGGAGCCGCCGCCATCAGGACGGCGAAGGCGAGGTCGTAGAGCGCTCCCGCCACCAGGCTGCCGCGCAACAGGCCGAGGAGCCGGAAACGGCGGACGTAGGGGCTGGTCATGGCCACGGGTGGATTCTAGCAGGCTGGACGCCGCCGGCCCGGGAGGAGAGAATGGCACCGGCCGGGAGGAGGTTCCCCACTCGCTGCGAGCCGCCCACCCGAAGGGGTATTGCCGCGGCTTGCCTGTCCGTCTAGAATCGGATTTGTTGCTCTTTTGCTCACCCGCTTTTCCGAAAGGAGGCCACCATGTCATCCCGAATCTTGACCCTCGCGGCAGCGTTGTTCGTGGTGCTGGCCCTGAGCACGGTGCACGAGGCGCTGGCAACGCCGACTTGGAGCTACTTCGTCGGCAAGACCGTCTTCTACGGGAACTGCACGGAATTCTGCGCCTCGGTCAACAAGACCTGCGTCAATACGTGCACCACCAGCCGCGGCTATCCGAACTGGGGCGCGGAGGCCTGGGTCGCCGGCCAGCAACTCATTTGTGGGTCGGTCGGCGCGGGCCAGCAGTACTGCGACTTCACCTGGGACGACGTCGTCGGCGGACCGAATCGCTGGAAGTGCTGCTGCCAATAGCCGCGAAGCCTGCGGTCGGCGCGGGCCAGCAGTACTCTCCCGGCCTCCCCCTCCTTCTCCCCGTCGAGCAGGGCGTGATCGCCCCGGCAGGCTGGACGCCGCCGGCCGGGGCGGTGGAGAATGGGGCCGACCGGAGACCTTGTTGAGCGATACCTCGCAATCCATCCCCGCCCCCTCCGCCGGCCCCGCGAGATGGCTGACCCTGGTCGCCACCGCCGCCGGCAACCTCTACCTGATCCTCGGCTCGCTCCTGCTTTCCATCTTCGGCATCTCCCTCTCCTGGATCCCACCGCGGGGGAGTTGGATGTTCGCCGCCATGCGCCTGTGGGCGAACGCCCTCCTCTCTTCCAGCATGGTGCAGGTCGAGGTGCGGCGCGACCCGGCCCTCGATCCCGCCAAGAGCTACGTCTTCCTCTGCAACCACCAGAGCCTCTACGACATCCCGGTGCTCCTCGCCACCTGCCCCGGCCCCATCCGCATGGTAGCCAAGCGCGGCCTCTTCCAGATTCCCATCTTCGGCTGGGGGCTCACGGCCGGCGGCTTCATCCCCGTCGACCGTGCCGACCGCAGCACCGCCCGCCAGACTTTCGCCTCGGCGGCGGAGCGGCTGCGGGCGGGGACCTCCGTCCTCATGTTCCCGGAAGGGACCCGGGCGCCGGACGACGTCCTCCTCCCCTTCCAGCGCGGCGGTTTCCTGCTGGCCCTGAAGAGCGGCCTCCCCATCGTTCCCGTGGGGATCCGGGGGACGCGGGCCATCCGGCCGCGGGGCGGGTTCCTCATCCAGCCCGGCAAAGCCGTGATCACCTACGGCGCCCCCCTTCAGACGGCGGAGTACGGGTTGCGCCGCAAGCGGGAGCTGATCGCCGAGGTGCGGCGCCAGGTGGCCGCCCTGGCCGAGTTGGAGCTGCCGGCGGACGAGGACGCCGCCGCCGAGGCCTGACCCGGGGTGGTACTCTCTTCTCCGGCAATTTCTCCAGCAACGATTGCCCAGGAAGGACTTTGCGATGGCAGACGATTTCGAATCCAGGGTGTGGGACGCTTTGAAGGGGGTGAAGTTCCCCGGCATGAGCCGGGACATCGTCTCCTTCGGCTTCGTACATCAGGTGAAGGCGAGCGGCGGCGCGGTGGAGGTGGGGCTCCAGATGGCCACCCACAACCCGGCGGCCGGCGACAAGGTGCGGGAGGAGGTGGAGCGCACGCTCCGCGCCCTCCCCGGCGTGACCGCGGTGAAGGTCGACATCCAGGTGGTGAAGCCGCCCGGCCGGGAAGAGGCGGCGCAGAAGGCGATCTCCCAGGACGCCACCCTCATCCCCGGGGTGCGCCACGTGGTGGCGGTGGCGAGCGGCAAGGGCGGGGTGGGCAAATCGACCGTGGCCGCCAACCTGGCGATATCCCTGGCCCAGCTCGGCTACCGCGTGGGTCTCCTCGACGTGGACATCTACGGCCCGTCGGTGCCGATGATGTTCGGCATCACCGAGAAGCCGCGGGTGGTGGGCAACCGTATCCATCCCTTCGTCAAGTACGGCGTCTCCGTGATGTCGCTCGGCTTCGTCGTCGAGACGGATACGCCGGTCATCTGGCGCGGCCCCATGGTGATGCGGGCGATCGAGCAGATGCTGGGCGACGTCGAGTGGGGAGAGCTCGACTACATGGTCCTCGACCTCCCCCCGGGCACGGGCGACGCCCAGCTCACGGTGACCCAGCGCATTCCGCTGGCCGGCGCGGTGATCGTCACCACGCCCCAGAAGGTGGCGCTGGTCGACGCCAGGAAGGGGCTCGCCATGTTCCGCAAGGTGAACGTGCCGGTGATCGGCATCGTCGAGAACATGTCCTCTTTCATCTGTCCCCATTGCGGCGAGACGACCGACGTCTTCAAGAAGGACGGCGGCAAGCGGACGGCCGAGCTGCTGGAGACGGCTTTCCTGGGCGCCATCCCTCTCGATCCCAAGATCGTCCTGGGCGGCGACGCGGGCGTTCCCATCACCGTGGCCGAGCCCAAGGGACCCCATGCCGAGGCCTTCCGCCACGTCGCCGAGGCGGTGGTGGAGGAGGTCGCCCGCCAGGACGCGCTGAAGCCGCGGCTGTCGATCGTGTGATCGCGCAGGGGTCCTCTCTGTCCGTCGCCCTCCTCGCCGATGCCCACCTGGGCGGTCCGGGCGGCCCGGCCGGGCCGCTGGTGACCCAGCTTCAGGCTCTCCCCGGCCAGGGGTGCACCCGGCTGGTGCTGATGGGCGACCTGTTTCAGGCCTGGGTGGGGTTCGAGAGCTTCGAGACGCCGGACGTCGCCGCCGTGGTGGCGGCCCTGCGGGACCTGCGGCGGCAGGGGATCGAGATCGATTACGTGGAGGGGAACCGCGACTTCTTCCTCGCCGGCAGCCCCTATGCCGGCACCTTCGACCGCGTGGCCCTGGAGACCGCCTTCACCGTAGGGGGAGTCCGCTACCTCGCCGTCCACGGCGACGGCTTGAACGACCGCGACTGGAAGTACCGCTTCTGGCGCCGGCTGTCGAAGAGCGCGCCGGTGCGTTTCGCCGTTTGCCACACGCCGAAGGCGCTCGCCCACCGGGCCGTGCACTCGACCGAGAAGCGACTGTCGCAGACCAACTTCAAGCACCGGGCGGCGCTGCCGGAGGCGGCCATCCGCCGCTACGCCGAGCGCCGGCTGGCCGAGGGGCACGACGTGCTCCTCCTCGGCCACTTCCACGAGCCGCGGGTGTGGAGCGTGCCGGGTGGCGAGGTGCGCCTCCTCGACGCCTGGTTCCGCAGCCGCGAGGTGGAGTGGCTGCGGTAAACTCGCGGGTCCCATGTCCCTGCGCGTCACCATGCTCGGCAGCGGCACCTCCACCGGCGTGCCGGTGATCGGCTGCACCTGCGCCGTCTGCCGGTCGGACAATCCCAGGAACAAGCGCTGGCGGGTGGGGCTCAAGCTGGAGATGGGCGACAGCGTCGTCCTCGTCGACACCCCGACGGACTTGCGCGCCCAGGCGCTGGCCTTCGGCCTGCCGCGGGTGGACGCCATCCTCTTCACCCATGCCCACGCCGACCACGTCTTCGGTCTCGACGACGTGCGGATCTTCAACTTCCGCCAGAAGGCGGCCATCCCCTGCTACGGCTCGGAGGCGACGCTCTCCCGCATCCGGCGGATGTTCGCCTATATCTTCGAGGCGGGGCAGGAGGGGGGCGGCAAGCCACATCTCGACCTGATTCCGGTCAGCGCGCCCTTCGAGCTCCTGGGCCGCACGGTGGTGCCCATCCCCGTCTGGCACGGCGAGCTCGCGGTCTACGGCTACCGCATCGGCAACTTCGCCTACGTCACGGACACCAGCCGCATCCCCGAGGAGAGCTTCGGGCTGCTGGCGGGGGTGGAGGTGCTGATCCTCGACGCCCTGCGCTACCGTCCCCATCCGACGCACTTCTCGATCGAGGAGGCCCTCGCCGCGGCGGCGCGCGTGGGGGCCCGGCGTACCCTGTTCACCCACCTCACCCACGACGTGGATCACGATGCCCCGGCCGTGCCGCTGCCGCCGGGAGTGGAGCTCGGATATGACGGACTCGTCTTCGATGCCGAGTGAGCCGTTCGCCGTTCCCAGCGGCCGGCGGGCGCGGGGCAAGCTGCGGGTGCCGCCTTCGAAGAGCGTCACCCACCGCTACTTCAACCTGGCGCTCCTCTCCGGCGCGCCGGTGGTGGTCGAGCGCCCCTTGATCGCCGAGGACACCCGCCTCTTCCTTGCCGCCCTCGGCCGCTGCGGCTTCCGGGTGGAGGAAGGGGAGGACGAGGTGCGCCTCACCCCGGAGGGGCGCCCCGGCAAAGGTGAACAGATGGAGGAGGTGGAGATCCTCTGCGGCAACGCCGGCACCATGCTCCGCTTCCTGGTGGCGACGCTCACCGTCATCCCCGGCCGCTGGCGCCTCGACGGCGTGCCGCGCCTGCGGGAGCGGCCGGTGGGACCGCTGGTGGACGCCCTGCGCGGCCTGGGGGCGCGCCTGGAGTACCTCGGCGAGCCCGGGTACATCCCCCTGCGGATCGAGGGGGGAAGCCTGCGCGGCGGCACCGCCATCCTCGACGCCGGCGAGTCCAGCCAGTACCTCTCGGCGATCCTCATGGCGGCCCTGCGGGCGCCGGAGCCGGTGGTGGTGGAGGTGCCGTCGCTCACCTCCCGCCCTTACGTGGACGTCACCCTGGCCGCGGCTACGGCTTTCGACGGCCACATCGAGCGGGTGGGGCCGCGGGCCTATCGGGTGCGCCCCTCGGCGCTACGGGGCGGGCGGCTGCGGGTCGAGGGGGATTACTCGGCCGCCTGCTACCCCGCCGCCGCCGCGGCGCTGACCGGCGGCGAGGTCCTGCTGGAGGGGCTCTCTCCCGACTCCCGCCAGGGGGACCGGGAGCTCCTGGACCTGCTGGCCGAGATGGGGGCGGAGGTCTTCTGGAAGGGGGAGCTGCTGCGGGTGCGCGGCGGCGAGCTGCGGGGGATCAAGGCCGACCTCTCGGGGATGCCCGATCAGGTCCCCACCCTCGCGGCCCTGGCGCCGTTCGCCGCCGGGGAGACGCTGATCTACAACGTGGCCCACCTCCGCATCAAGGAGAGCGACCGCCTGGAAGCCATGGCGACCGGGCTCGCCAAGCTGGGTGCCGACGTGCGCGAGGGGCGCGACAGCCTCTGGATCCCCGGTCTGTGGAGCGAGGCCGAGCCGCCCGCCGACACCGTCCACGTCGACCCGTGGGGCGATCACCGCATCGCCATGAGCCTCGCCCTGGTGGGGCTGCGCCGGCCGGGGGTGGTGATCGACCATCCCGAGGTGGTGGCGAAATCGTATCCGGGATTCTGGCGAGACCTGGCGAAGATCGTCTGATCTTCGGAAATCTTCCGCCGAGGCGCGCGCGGCGGATTCCTGGGTTACACTCTGCGCGCTCATGATATCCCCTCCGGAGACGCGAGGGCTGCTCGGTGTCTTTCACCCGTGCCTTGAATTCCCGGCGCGCGGGGTTCCCCTGTCCGCCGTGCATCTGACGGACCGGCAGCGCGTGGCCGTCCTGCTGCAGGCGGCGGCGCTCCTCTCGCTGCTGGCCCAGGCCGGCCACCGGCTCGCCGGCTGGGACGAGGCGCGGGTCGCCCCCGGCGGCCTGCTGCGGGTGGACGGGCTCGGTGGCCCGGGCCGGCCGGCGCAGGACCTGCTGCTGGAGCTGACGGCCCTCCTCTTCGGCGACTTCGGCGAGGGGCTCGTGGCCGGCCGGGGCGAGGGACGGCGGGCGATGCGGGCGCTCCTCGCCGACTGGCGGCAGTCGCTGGTGCCGCTCGCGCCGGACGAGGCGGTGCGGCAGATCCTCGACGCCGCGCCCTTCCTCTGGCAGCCGGATCAGGCGGTTGCGCGGAGAGCGCTGGCCGGCGAGCCTGGCCCCGGGCGCCTGTGGGTGGCGGGGCCCCGCTCTTTCCGCGCCCGCCTCCTGGGCCGCGGCCGTTCGCTGGCCGGCCTTGCGGACCTCCTCGCCGGGCCGGAGGCGCGCTCGCTCTGGAACCTGGAGGAGGAGGGTACCCCCGGCGAGCTCGCCGCGGCGGGACGCTGGCGGGCGGCCGTGGCGGCCTGGGAGCGCCGGCCGCCGGAGTCCGGCGAGGAGCGGGTCGAACGAGCGGCGGCGCTCGTCGCCCTGGGGCGGTTCGAGATGGCCCTGGAGGGGCTCGCCGGCCTCTCCTCCCCCACCGCCCGGACCCTGGCCGCGCGCTGCCAGCTCGACCTCGGCGAGCTGGGCGCCGCCCGGGCCACCCTGCGCGGGCTGGAGGACGCCGCCTTGCGGCCGGACCAAGTGGCCGAGCTGGCGGAGGTCGCCGCGCGGGTCGAGGCCGGCCGCGGCAAACCGGAGCGTGCCGGCCACTGGATCCGCCGCGCCTTGAAGGAGACCGAAACTGCGGGCGAGCCCCGCACCTTCCTCCGGGCGCGGCTGGTCGCCGCCGGTGCCGCCTGGGACCGGAACGACTTCGCCGCCATGACCGCCTTCCTGGAGCAGGCGCGCCCGGCCCTGGACGATCCGGACCTGGCCTGGCGCTGGCACCAGCTCCAGGCTTTGCGGGTTGCCGAAGATCCGGGCGGCGGGCCATTGGCCGTGGAGAGCTCCGTCCGGGCTCTGCGGGCAGGCCGCCGACGCCGCCGGCGGCGAGAGGCGGCCGGGCTGTGGAACGACCTCGGTCTCGCCCGCGCCCGGGCCGGCGATCTGCTGGGAGCCGAACGCGCCTTCCTCCACCTCCTCCGTCTGGAGGCGGGGTGCGACGGCCCGCGCAAGACCACCCTGGCGCTGTTCAACATCGCCGAGATCCGCATCCGCCGGGGGCGGCTCGCCGGGGTCGCGGAGACTCTCAACCGCTCGCAGGAGGCGAACCGGCGCTCGGGGAACTTGCGCGGGCTGGCGCTCGACCTGGAGGTAGCCGCCCGCTTCGAGCTGGCCCTCGGCCGTCCCGCAGCCGCCCTGGACCTCTGCCGCGAGGCCCGCGAGGTGTTGCAACGAGGCCAAACGCCGCCCCGCGCCCTGCCCGCCCTGCTCGCTGCCCGCGCCCTGGGCTGGCTGGGCCGCCGCGACGAAGCCGCCGCCCGTCTCGCGGCTGTGCCGGCGGCGGTGCTGGAGGAGCTGGAGCCCGAGGAACGGCCGGCGGTGCGCGCCCATGCCGACGACCGCGAAGGAGCGCTGCGGGAGGCGGCGGGGACGCCTTTCGAGTCCCTCTGGACAGGGCTCCTCGCCAGCGGGGTTCCTCCCGCCGGGAGCTGGGAGGCGCTGGCGATCCTGGAACCCTACCGGGCCGCCCGGCTGGTCTTCGACGCCGAGACCGCCGTCCCGGGCTCGGCACCCGTCCACTGGCTGCGGACGGCGGCTTCGGTCTTGCGACGCGCGGGCGCGGTCTGGCCGGCGGAGGTCCTGGAAGCCCGGGACGGCGGCCCCTGGCGCGTCCTGGCCTCCTACCTCGGCCGCCCGCCGGGAGATCCGGAGGCTCTCGCCGCCCTGCTGGCCGGCGCCGGCCACCCCGGGGCGGAGCTGTCGCTGACCACGGCGGACGAGCTGCGTCTCCTGGTGCCGGGGCCGGGAGGAGCGGCGGAGCTGGCCGCCGAGCTCGACGGGGGGCGCCTCGCGGTACGGGCCGCGATGGCGGACGACGCCCTGCGGGCGGTCTTCGCTCTCGCCCTCCGCGACCTGGGGCGGAGCGCGGCAGCGTCTTCGCGGATCCCGGGTCTCCCTCCTGCGCCGCCCCCTGCCGGCGGCCTGGTAGGGGAGAGCCCGGCGCTGCGCGCCGCCCAGGTGCGGATCGCCCGCCTCGCTCCAGGCGACCTGCCGGTGCTGATCCAGGGCGAGAGCGGCACCGGCAAGGAGCTGGCGGCCCGCCAGCTCCACCGCGGCAGCGCCCGTGCCGGCGGCCCCTTTCTCGCCGTCAACTGCGCGGCGTTCTCCGAGACGCTGCTGCTCGCCGACCTCTTCGGCCACGCCCGCGGCGCCTTCACCGGCGCGGATCGCGATCGCAAAGGAGTCTTCGAATCGGCGCACGGCGGCACCGTTTTTCTCGACGAGATCGGCGACCTCCCCCTCGCCGCCCAGGGTCTGTTGTTGCGCGCCGTACAGGAAGGAGAGGTCCGCCGCCTGGGAGAGAGCGAGGCACGGCGGGTGAACGTGCGGGTGCTGACGGCCACCCACCGCGATCTGTCGCAAATGGTGGAGGAAGGGACCTTCCGGCGCGACCTTTACTTTCGATTGCGGGTGGGATGCGTCGAGCTGCCGCCGCTGCGCGATCGCGGCGACGACGTGCTGCGGCTCGCCGATCACTTCCTGGCGCGGCTGAGTGATCGATCAGGGACGCCGGCGCAGCTTTCGAGCGCCGCCCGTGCCGCCCTGCAGGCGCACCCTTGGCCGGGCAACGTGCGCGAGCTGCAGAACGTGCTGGCCCTGGCGGTGGCGCTGGCCGGTGATCGATCGATCGAGCCCGAGCACCTGGAGCTGCCGGCCGCGGGCGCTGCGCCGCGTGGTTCCTATCACCGCCAACTCGACGACTTGCGCCGCCGCCAGGTGCTGGAAGCGCTGGAGCGCCATCCGGAGAGCTTCAGCGCCGCGGCCCGCTTCCTCGGCGTCTCGCGCCAGACGTTTTCGTATTACGTGCGGCGGTTCGGGATCGGCAAGGCCCGCCGCTAGGGAATGTAAAACGCTGCGCGCTCGCCCCCCAGGCTGGCGCGCAGCCGCGCGGCGACGCGTTCCAGCCCTTCGCGATCGTCGGCGTCGAACGCCGCCGGCTGATGCGAATCGAGGTCGAGCACGGCCACCAGCTCGCCGCCTTCGTCCACGATGGGAATCACGATCTCCGAACGCGCCGCCGCGTCGCAGGCGATATGACCGGGAAAGGCATGGACGTCGGGCACGAGCTGTGTCGCGCGTTGCCGCGCGGCGGCGCCGCAAACACCGCGGTCGAAGGAAATTTCCAGGCAGCCGAGCCCTCCTTGATAGGGGCCGACCCGCAGCAGCCCGGGCGCCACTACGCGATAGAAACCGGTCCAGCTCGCATAAGGGAGCTTTTGATGGAGGACCGCGGCGCAGGTGGCCATGGCGGTGATCGGATCGTCGACGCCGGTGAGCACGGCGTCGAGCTCCGCGATGGCCTGACGGTAGATCTCTCTCTTGGTTTCGCCGTTCATGGGCCGGAATTCTACGTTAGATCGACCCCTCCGCCGCCTCCAACCCCCGGTTTGGGGGCGATTCGAGCCCGCTTTCAGCCCGAAATCGAGGTTCGGGCAAAGAATTTTTCGCGGACCTATTGACAGGTAGGGCCGCATTTTTGATAATGGCCGTGGTTTTTGATCGAACCCGACTCATCCCATCGATTTGCAAATAACCACGAGGAGGCAAGCGAACATCATGGCAGAACCGGAAACCCAGGAAGACAAGCTCTTCACACTCTCCGAGATCTCTCAGAAGACCGGCATCTCGATGCCCACCCTTCAGCGCTACAAGAAACTTTACCAGGAGCGTCTCCCCTCGGTCGGCAAGGGCCGCAAGCAGCGCTATCCCGAGAGCGCGCTGCCGGTCTTCGATGAAATCAAGAACGAGAACGTCGGCCGCCGCGGCCGGCCGCGCAAGGACGCTTCCGCGCCGCGCCCCGAAAAAGCGCCGGTGGCGGCCAAGCGCCGTCCAGGCCGTCCTGCCAAGGCAGGCTCGAAGCGGGCCGGCCGCAAAGCGGCGGCGGCACCGGCGCCGCAGGCCGTTCCCGCCCGTCGCGGCCGGCCGCGCAAGAACGCTGCTCCGCCGCCGCCTCCGGCGCGTGGCCGGGCGAAGAAATCCGGCGGTCTCCTGACGCTGACCCAGATCAGCGAGACGACGGGAATTTCTTATCCGACCCTCGTTCGCTACGTCCGTCTTTACTCCGATCGCCTGCCGCACGAGGGGAAGGGGCGCGCGCGTCGCTTCCATCCGCAGGCGGTGGACGTGTTCCGCCAGCTCCGCAGCGAGAGCGGCCGCGGCGGCCGCAAGAAGGGCTCGGCAACCGCCGCCCGCCGTGGCCGTCCCGGCCGTCCGCCTGGCCGCGGGATCGCGAGCGATCTGAGCAACGCCGTGGCGCAGCGCATGAAGGCCATCGAAAAGGGTCAGCAGAACCTCGAGAAGAAGCTCAAGGGGCTCGTCAAGAGCCTGCAGAAGCTTTTCCGCTGATCTCTGGCAACTCGGCTCCGGCAGCTTTCGAGACCCCGGCTCGGGCGCCGGGGTCTTTCATTTTTCATCGTCTCTTCATCTTTTTCCCGTCGTTCCTCATGGGCCGGCGAGGTGGTCCCAGCCGGCGTCGGGCAGCTCCTTCCGCACGCCGCCACGCACCATGAAGGTTCCCCGGCGAGTGATCGTTCCGATCCGCTTGCCGCCGAGCTCCGGGGGTGGCGCAAGCTCCGGCGGCAGGGTGAAGAGCAGCACGTAGTCTTCGCCGCCGGTGAGGGCCAGCGCCAGCGGATCGGCTCCGAGCCCTTTACACAGCACCGGGAAATGCGCCGCGAAGGGGAGCGCCTCCGCTGCGATCTCCACACCCACGCCGCTCTCCCGGCAAAGGCGGTGAAGATCGCGCGCCACGCCGTCGGAGACGTCGATCGCTGCGATCACCGCCGCTTGTCCGCTCAGCCAGCGGCCGAGAGCGAGCTGTGGCTCAGGGAGAAGATGGCGGCGCACAGCCCTGCGCGCGGCGGCGCGCAGCGGCGAAGGAAAGACTTCGCAAAAGGGAGGAAGGTCGACGCGCGATCCGCGCCGGCGGGCGCCGCGTTCGATCAGCAACCGGCCGGCGGCGGATTCACCCACCGTGCCGCCCAGCCATAGAACGTGCCCGGGAACGGCGTTGCTTCTTTGCAACCAGCGTCCCCCTTCCGCTTTCGTTCCGATCAGCGTCAGGGTTGCGATGGTGCCGCCAGGGTGGCGTGCGAGGTCGCCGCCGGCAAGGCTCACACCATATCGCCGGCAGGCGGCGAGGAGGGAAACGAAGAGCCGCTTGTGATCGAACCCCGCCGGCGTCGAGAGGGCGAGAAAGCCGTAGGCGGGTATAGCGCCCATGGCCGCGAGATCGGAAAGGTTCACCGCCAGCAGCCGCCGGGCGAGGTCGGCCGGCGCGAGATCCGGTGGAAAATGGACGCCTGCGATCTGGCTGTCCACCGTCACCACGATCTCGCCGAGAGGAGGGAGGATCGCCGCGTCGTCGCCGATCAGAGACGTTGCGAGGCGGCCGCGCAGCCAGTGAAGGAGCCGGTCCTCACCGGTGCGAGGCATGGTCAAACGCCGGCCGGCTGGGGCTGTGGCTGCTCGGAAGCTTCCGCGGTCACGGTATCCACCGCTTCGCCATCGAGCAGGGCGAGCTTCAGAACCTCGTCCATGTGATCGACGAAGTGGAAGGTGAGCCCTTCGGTGATCGTGGCGGGGATTTCGGCGAGGTCGCGGCGGTTGAGCTTGGGAACGATCACCGTGTGCACGCCGGCGAGCTTGGCGGCGAGGGCTTTTTCTTTCAATCCGCCGATGGGCAGCACGTCACCGCGCAGCGTGATCTCGCCGGTCATCGCCACCCGCCGGTTCACCGGCTTGGCGGTGAGCACCGAAAGGATGGCCGTGCCGATGGTGATGCCGGCCGAGGGGCCGTCCTTCGGGATGGATCCCGCCGGCACGTGGACGTGCAGGTCGTGCTTGCCGAAAAAGTCCTCGGCGACGCCGTGCGCGCCGGCCCAGGAGCGGGCATAGGAGAGGGCCGCCTGCGCCGACTCTTTCATCACCTCGCCGAGCTGGCCGGTCAAGAGGAGCTGCCCCTTGCCCGGCACCGACACCACTTCGATGAACAGGATGTCGCCCCCCACCGCCGTCCAGGCGAGCCCGGTCGCGACGCCCACCCGGTCGCGGTTCAGCAGCTCCTCGGCGAAATGTTTGCGGACGCCGAGGAGCTTCTCCACGGCCTCGGGATCGATCTCCTGCCCCGCCTCTTCGCCCCGGGCCACCTTGACCGCCACCTTGCGGCAGATGGCGGCGAGCTCCCGCTCGAGGTTGCGCAGCCCGGCCTCCTTCGTATAGCCGGAGATCACCTCGCGAATGGCCGCCTCGCCGAAGGTGATCTGCTCTTCGTTCAAGCCGTTTTCGCGGAGCTGCTTGGGAATCAGGTGGAGGCGCGCGATCCGTACCTTCTCCTCCTGCGTGTAGCCGGTGAGGCGGATGACCTCCATGCGGTCGAGGAAGGCGGGCTGGATCGGCTCCAGCATGTTGGCGGTGGCGATGAACATCACCCGCGACAGGTCGTAGTTGATGCCGAGGTAGTGATCGACGAAGCTGAAGTTCTGCTCCGGATCGAGCACCTCCAGCAGGGCCGACGACGGATCGCCCCGGAAGTCGGCGCCGATCTTGTCGATCTCGTCGAGCACGAACACCGGGTTGCTGGTGCCGGCCTGGCGGATCCCCTGCAGGATGCGGCCGGGCAGCGCCCCCACATAGGTGCGGCGGTGGCCGCGGATCTCGGCTTCGTCGCGCACGCCGCCGAGCGAGATGCGCACGAACTTGCGCCCCAGCGAGCGGGCGACCGAACGCCCCAGCGAGGTCTTGCCCACCCCGGGCGGCCCCACGAAGCAGAGGATGGGGCCGCGGGTGTCCGGCTTCAGCTTGCGCACCGCCAGGTACTCGAGGATCCGCTCCTTGATCTTTTCGAGGTCGTAGTGGTCCTCGTCCAGCACGGCCTGCGCGTGGTCGAGGTCGAGGTCGTCCTCGGACACGATCCCCCACGGCAGGGCCGTCAGCCAGTCGAGATAGGTGCGGATGATCTGCGTCTCGGCGCTCTCGGGGTGGCTGCGCTCGAGGCGGCGGATCTGGCGCTCGAGCTCCTCCCGTGCCTCCTCCGGGATCTTCTTGTCCTCGGCCTGCTGGCGGTAGCCGGCGATCTCCTCGGCCAGCTCCTCCCCCTCGCCCAGCTCCTGCTGGATGGCTTTGAGCTGCTGGCGCAGGAAGTACTCGCGCTGGCTGCGGTCGATCTCGCCCCGCGCCTGGGAGGAGATCTCCTGCTGCATGGTGAGCACCTGGATCTCCCGCACCAGCAGGTCGCTCACCTTGCGCAGCCGCTCGATGGGGTCGATCGTCTCCAGGATGGTCTCGGCCTCGGCCAGCTTGAGCTCCAGGTTGCTCGCTGCGAGGTCGGCCAGCCGCCCCGGGTCCTCCAGGTTGGCGGCGATGACCATGACCTCGGCGGAGATCCCCTTGCCGAGGGTGACGGCGCGGTCCAGGCTCTCCTTGACCGAGCGCACCAGCGCCTCGATCTCCATCGACGGCGCCGCGGGCTGCGGCTCCTCGATGCGCTCGATCTTGGCCTGGAGGTAGGGCTCCACCTGGCTGATGTGCTGCACGCGGGCGCGCGCCAGCCCCTGCACCAGGATGCGGATGCGGCCGTCGGGGAGCTTCAGCATGCGCATGATCACCGCCGCCGTGCCCAGCGAGAACAGGTCGGCCTCGCCGGGGTTGTCCACCGCGGCGTCGCGTTGCGCCACCAGCATGATGACGCGGCTTTCCGACAGCGCCCGGTCGACCGCCAGCACGCTCTTGTCCCGTCCCACCGACAGGGGGAGGATGATGTAGGGGAAGACGACGGTGTCCTTGAGCGGCAGGACGGGCAGCACGTCGGGGATCTTGATCGCCTCTTCCTGGGGCTCCCCTGGCGGTTTAGTCATCGTCATGCGAGGTTCCCTCGCCCTCCTCGATAGGCAAGAGACGAGCCTCCTGCCGCTTGTCCTCGATCTTGGGGAACTCCAGGGTGAGCAGGCCGTCGGCCAGCCGCGCCTTCCCCTTGTGGGTGTTGACCGGCGAGAACAGGTGGATCTCCCGGGAGAAGCGGCCATGGCCGCGCTCGAGGCAGTGGAACTTGAGCCGCTGGGCTTCCGGCAGGCTGGTGGACTTGGTGCCGCCGATCAGGATGCGGGTCGCCCGCACCTCGACCCGCAGGTCGGCGGCCTTGAAACCCGGTACCTCGGCGAGGATGAAGACGGCGGCCGGCGTCTCCACGACGTCGATCGAGGGCTGCCACTCGCCGAGCGGCAGGTCCCCCTCGCCGAGCTGCAGGGCCTCCTGGAAGAGGCGGTCGAGCTCGGCCTGGAAGCGGGAGATGAAGAACAGGGATTCGAACCTCGCCGCCATCTACGTCTCCTTCCCCGGGTGAAGCAACGACTTGACCACGTCCATGAAGGCGTCGATGTCCTCGAAGCGACGGTAGACCGACGCGAAACGCACGTAGGCGACCTGGTCGAGCTCCCGCAGCCGCTCCATGACGAAGGCGCCGATCTCCTGGGTGGAGATCTCCCGGTCCTCACGCTCGTTGAGCATCGACTCGGCCTGGTCGACGATCGACTCCAGCTTCTTGAGCGGGATCGGCCGCTTCTCGCACGCCTTGAGCAACCCGCCGAGGAGCTTCTTGCGGCTGAACTCCTCGCGCGTGCCGTCGTGCTTGACCACCATGTAAGGGATGTCCTCGATCTGCTCGTAGGAGGTGAAGCGCCGGCCGCAGCTCAGGCACTCGCGCCGCCGCCGGATGGTGGCGCCGTCGCGGCTCTCCCGGGAATCGACCACCCGGTCGTGGTTCTCGGCGCAGAAGGGGCATTTCATGGTGGCGGGTGGCGGCGGCCAGGGGGCCGTCCCCTCACTCCTTGGCGTGGAGCGCGATGTTGAGGCGCAGGAGGAGCTTCTCGAGGCTGGCCGCGTCCTTGATCTCCACCTGGAGGTCACGCACGGCGTCCATCACCCGGTGGTGCTCGTCCTCCACCTGGAAGCTGACGATGAACCGGCGGGCGCGCTGGAAGTCGCTCTTGCGCAGCGTCAGCTCGACCGTGCGCGACAGCTCTCCCCGGCCATTGGTGGGTGCCCCAGCCGCGCCGGCAGTCTCGCCCGCCGGGGCGCGCACGGGTCTCGCCGCCGGGGGAGCCGGCTGCCTCATGGCCTCGGTGCGCAGCTTCTCGAGCTCGGAAAGCACGTCCACCGTCCGCTTGCCGGCCGGAGCCGCCGCCCGCGGTGGCGGGGTGGCGACCGGCGGTGCAGGCGGTGAAGCCGTGGCCGCCTTCGCCGCCGTTGGCGCAGCCTGAGGCGGTGGGACCTGGGCGGCCGGAGCCGCCGGCCGTACGGGAAGCGGAGGAGCCGCGGGCGGCGGCGCCGGGGCCGCCGGCCGCGGGACGGCGGCAGGTGCCTGGGCCGGCCGCGCCGGGGCCGAGGCCGGCTCGCTGCGCCCCAGCCGTTTCTTGAGCGCCATCAGGGTCTGCCGGGAGATCCCCTTGAGGGTCTCGAACACCCCCATACCGGTCACCGCCGAGGCCTCGAACCAGGGCCAGTTGTGGCGGTTGAGGGCGGCGTTCATCTCCTCGACGGTGCAGATGTCGGAGAGGTCGCGCTTGTTGAACTGGAGGACGAGAGGGAGGGTGTCCGCCGACAACCCCATCTCCAGCAGGTTCTCCTCCAGGTTGCGGAACGACTCGACGTTCGCCTGCCCCATGGCGCGTTGCGAGTCGGCGACGAAGACCACCCCGTCCACCCCCTTGAGCACCAGCTTGCGGGTGGTGTTGTAGAAGACCTGGCCGGGAACGGTGTAGAGCTGGATGCGGGTGTTGAAGCCGGCGATCGAGCCCACGTCGATGGGCAGCAGGTCGAAGAACAGGGTGCGGTCCGTCTCGGTCTCGAGCGACACCATCTCGCCCCGCGACTCCTGCGCCGTGTGCTGGTAGATGAAGTGCAGGTTGGTCGTCTTGCCGCACAAGCCAGGGCCGTAGTAAACGACCTTGGCCGCCATCTGCATCGTGCTGTAATTGAAGAACACCATAGGGCTTGGGCGCAGGCTGAAATGGGACCCCGGAGCATAGCACCCGTGCCGGGGTGCGCGTCAATTCCGGGCGCGTTACGTTCCGCTTGCGCCGATCTCCTCCCGCACGGCGGTCATGTCCTCGCCCAGCTCTTCCCGCTGGCGGGCGGTCTCCAGGGCAAGGGCGCGGACCAGGGAGAGCTTGTCCGGAGCGCTCGCCCGCAGGGCCGCGAGCTGGCGGCGCAGGGTGGCCGAATCCCCCCGCGCCACCGGGCCGGTGATGGCCGCCGCCAGGGGGCGGCCGGTCTCCAGGGTGCGGACGGCCCCGCCCACGGCGCCGCGGGCGAGCTCCAGGTAGCCGCGGGTCACCGCCGCCGGCAGCCCCAGCCGCCGGCCGATCTCCCCGGCCGCCGCCAGCAGGGTCGCCACGCCGCCGGCCGCGAGCGTCGCCGCGAAATGATAGAGGGTCCGCGCGGCCGGCGGTACCTCCCCGGGGACTCCTCCCCAGGCCAGGGCCAGCCGCGAGGCGAGCGCCAGGGCCGCCGGGTCGCCGTCCACGGCGAAGAACACCTCCCTCGCCTCGCTGGGATCCGGGAGCGGCTCGGGGAACGCCTTCAGAGGATGGAGCGAGCCCACCGCCGAGCCGGCCGCCCGCAGCGGCGCCAGGACGGAAGCGTCCAGGCTGCCCGAGGTGTGCAGCGCCACGGCCGCCTGGGGGCGGCGGGCGAGCACCGCCGCGGCCGCGGCCAGGGCCGCGTCCGGCAGGGCGAGGAGGAGGAGGTCCTGCCCTCCTGTCTCCAACTCCTCCAGGCCGCCCCTCCCCGCCACCGCCACCCTTGTAGCGCCTGCCGCCACGGCCCAGCCGGCAAGGCTCGACCCCACCTTGCCCGGACCGGCGAGAGAGAAGCGGAGACCCGCCAGGGAAACGTCCACAGGCCAACGATAGCCCCTCTCCGGCAACCTGGCAAGAATTCCAAAAGTCTCCTGAACTCAGTGGTTTGGGCTGGCTCACGGCTTGACAGGGAAGAGCCGGGCGGCTACCATGCGTTAGCACTCTCGCGGTGAGAGTGCTAGCGACTCCAGGAAACACGGGCCATGGCAGACGTCAAACAAGGCAAGCTCAGCGCCCGGGACCGGGAGATCCTGAAGGACGTCATCCTGACGTATATCCTCAGCGCCGAGCCGGTCTCTTCGCGCTCGGTGTCGAAGCACGGCAAGCTCGGGCTCTCGGCCGCCAGCATCCGCAACGTCATGGCCGACCTCGAGGAGTGGGGGTACCTGCGGCAGCCCCACACCTCGGCAGGGCGGGTGCCCACGGCCGTGGCCTACCACCTCTTCATCGGCTCGATGATGGAGGCGCGGGCGGTACCGGCGAAAGAGCGGCTCTACATTCAGGAGAACCTCAAGGCCGGCGGCGCGGACGAGCTGATGGGCACCGCCTCCCACCTGCTGTCGGAGCTGTCGAGCCAGATGGGGATCGTGGTCACGCCGGCGATGGGGGAGACGGTGTTGAAGGCCGTCGACTTCATCCCCGTCTCGGGGCGCAAGGTGCTGTGCATCGTCGTCTCCTCCACCGGCTTCATCGACAACAAGGTGATCGAGACCGAGGAGGAGATCCCGCGGGAAGAGCTGGTGCGGATCTCGAACTACCTGACGGACAGCTTCTGCGGCCAGACCCTGCGGGAGATCCGCGAGCGGCTGCTGCGCCAGATGAACGAGGAGCGGGCGCAGATGGACCGCGTGCTCGCCCGCACCATCGAGCTGGCGCGCAGCGGTTTTTCCGTCGGCGAGACCCCGGGCGTGGTGGTGGACGGCGCCTCCATGCTGCTGGCCAAGCCCGAGCTCTCCGACGTGCAGCGGGTGCGGCGGATGTTCGACGCCTTCGCCGACAAGGCGCGGCTGGTGAAGATCCTCAACCAGTGCATCCAGGGCGGCGGCGTGCGGGTGCTGATCGGCGAGGACAGCGAGCTGACCTCGGAGCTCGACTTCAGCGTGGTGGCGACCGCCTACGCCGTCGGTGACCGCCCCCTGGGCACCCTCGGCATCGTGGGACCCTCCCGCATGGACTACGAGAAGGTCATCCCCTTGGTGAGCTGCCTGGGGGAGACCCTGAGCCAGGCCCTGGCCGAGGCTTTCTCCGGCGAGCCGCCCGAGCGGCGTTAGAATTCATTTCGAGATTGAACAGACCCGAATCATAGCGACAATAGCGAGGTAGCGATGGCAGACGACTCCAAGGGCGACACCCCCGAGGTGGCCCTCGACCTGGACGAGCAGAACACGGATCTGGAGAAGGCGATGCGCGAGGCCGTGGCGGCGGTGGAAGGGGTCGAGACGGGCTCCCGGCCGGGGCCTCCCGGAGCGGCCCCGAGTGAAAGTGAAGAGGTGGAACGGTTGCGGCGTGAGGTCGCCGACCTGCGCGACCGCTCCGTGCGCACCCTGGCCGACTTCGACAACTTCCGCAAGCGCAGCCAGCGGGAGAGCCAGGAGTTTCGCAAGTACGCCCTGCTGGAGCCGATGCGGGAGTTCCTGACGGTGATCGACAACCTCGACCTGGCCCTCTCGGCGCACGGCTCGATTGAAGACTTGAAGCGCGGTGTGGAGATGATCCACCGCCAGATGCAGGAGCTGCTGCGCCGCTTCGGCGTCGCCGAGGTGCCGGCCGTCGGCCAGCCGTTCGATCCCACCCAGCACGAGGCGGTGGCGCGCGAGGAGAGCGGCGAGGTCAAGGCGCCGACCGTGGTGGCCGAGCTGCGCCGCGGCTACCGCATGCACGACCGCCTGCTGCGCCCGGCCATGGTGAAAGTCGCGGTGCCGGCCGAGGAAACCTCCAGTCCGGCGCCGCCGGCGACGGGCGAGGAAGGCCCTGCCCTCTGAAAAGCTCCCGGTCGCCCGCCGGGGCGACGTACAATAGCCGGAGCTTTGGAACGAGCCATTCGCGATGAGCAAGATCCTCGGTATCGACCTGGGCACGACGAACAGTTGTGCGGCGATCGTGGAAGCCACGGTGCCGGTGGTGCTGCCCAACCGCGAGGGGAGCCGCACCACCGCCTCCATCGTCGCCTTCTCCGAGGAAGGAGACCGCCTGGTGGGGCAGATCGCCAAGCGCCAGGCGATCACCAACCCGCAGAACACCGTCTTCGCCGTCAAGCGGTTGATCGGTCGCAAGTACCGCGATCCCCAGGTGGAGCGGGCGCGCCAGGTCCTCCCCTATACGCTGGCGGAGGCGATCAACGGCGACATGAAGATCGAGATCCGCGACCGGCAGTACAGCCCGGAGGAGATCTCGGCCCTCATCCTGCGCGAGATCAAGGAGTTCGTCGAGGAGGGGTTGCAGGAGGAGGTGCGCGAGTCGGTGATCACCGTCCCCGCCTACTTCAACGACTCCCAGCGCCAGGCCACCAAGGACGCCGGCAAGATCGCGGGGCTGGACGTCGTCCGCATCCTCAACGAGCCGACGGCCGCCGCCCTGGCCTATGGCCTCGACCGCCAGGAGGGGACCAATACCATCGCCGTCTACGACCTGGGCGGCGGCACCTTCGACATCTCGATCCTCCAGCTCTCCCAAGGGATCTTCGAGGTGCGCTCGACGGCCGGCGACACCTACCTCGGCGGCGAGGACTTCGACCAGCGGATCATGGACTGGCTGATCGAGGACTTCGAGCGCGAGACGGGGATCGACCTCAAGGAGGACCGCATGGCCCTCCAGCGCCTCAAGGAGGCGGCCGAGCGGGCCAAGTGCGAGCTCTCCTCCCACGAGGAGACGGCGATCAACCTGCCGTTCATCTCCGCCGACCGCTCCGGGCCGCGCCACCTCGCCCGCACCCTCACCCGCCGGCAGTTCGAGGACCTGGTGCGCGACCTGGTGGAACGCACCGAGGGCCCCTGCCGCGACGCCCTCCAGCAGGCGGGGCTGCGCGCCGACCAGATCGACGAGGTGCTGCTGGTGGGCGGCCAGACCCGCACCCCCATGGTGGCCCAGGCCGTGGAGCGGATCTTCGGCCGCAAGCCCAACCGCGAGATCAACCCCGACGAGGTGGTGGCCATGGGCGCCGCCATCCAGGGCGGCATCCTACGGGGGGACATCAAGGACCTCGTGCTGCTCGACGTCACCCCCCTGTCGCTGGGGGTGGAGACGCAGGGTGGGCTCTTCACCCGCCTGATCGACCGCAACTCGACGATCCCCACCAAGAACACCCAGATCTTCACCACCGTGGTGGACAACCAGAGCACGGTGGCGATCAACGTCCTCCAGGGGGAGCGCCAGATCGCTTCCGAAAACAAGTCGCTCGGTCGCTTCGAGCTGGTGGGGATCCCCCAGGCGCCGCGCGGCGTGCCGCAGGTCGAGGTGACCTTCGCCATCGACTCCAACGGCATCGTCAACGTCGCGGCCCGCGACATGGCGACCAACCTCTCGCAGAGCATCCAGATCAACCCCGCGGGCGGTCTCTCCGAGGCGGAGGTCAAGCGCCTGGTGGCCGAAGCGGACCGCAACTCCCAGGCCGACGTCGAGCGGCGGGAGCTGCGCCAGCTCAAGAACCGGCTGGAGGGGCTCATCTACAGCAACGAGCGGGTGTTCAGCCAGTTCCGCGACCTGCTCCAGGAGGACGACGTCAGGCGCATCCACGAAGCGCTGCTGCAATCCCGCATGGCGATCAACCATGAGCAGCGGGCTGAGCTGGAGGCCGCGATCTACGATTTGAACGCCGTCTCCCGCACGCTCTCGGACGTCATGCTCACGCGGGCGAGCGACTCCGGCTCGAAAGGTTAGGAAGAAGAAGGAATGGCCAAACGCGATTACTACGAGGTGCTGGGCGTCGGCAAGACCGCCGGCCAGCAGGAGATCAAGTCGGCGTACCGCAAGATCGCGGTGCGCGACCATCCGGACAAGAACCCCGGCGACAAGGAAGCCGAGGAGCGTTTCAAAGAGGCCGCCGAGGCCTATGCCGTGCTCTCCGACACGGAGAAGCGGGGGCGCTACGACCGCTTCGGCCATCAGGGGGTCGCCGGCACCGGGGCCGGCGGGTTCGATCCCACCATCTTCGCCGATTTCTCCGACATCCTGGGCGACATCTTCGGCTTCGGCGGCCGGCGGGGAGGCGGCGGGGGGATGACGCGCGGCGCCGACCTGCGCTACGACCTCACCCTGACCTTCGAGGAGGCGGCTTTCGGCACGGACACGACGCTGCGCATCCCCCGCCTCGAAACCTGCGGGCGGTGCAAGGGCGCGGGGAGCGCCGACGGCGCTGCACCCACCGTCTGCTCGGCCTGCGGCGGCCGCGGCCAGGTGCGCTTCACGCAGGGCTTCTTCACCGTCGCCCGCACCTGCCCGCAGTGCCAGGGCGAAGGGCGGGTGATCTCGGACCCGTGCCCCGAGTGCCGGGGCGAGGGACGGGTGGAGAAGGAGCGCTCGATCTCGGTCAAGATCCCCGCGGGCGTCGACACCGGCGCCCGCCTGCGCCTCTCGGGCGAGGGAGAGGACGGCCGGCGGGGGGGACCTGCGGGAGACCTCTACGTGGTCCTCCAGGTCCGTCCGCACAAGCACTTCCGCCGCGACGGCTCGACGGTCCTCTCGCGCCTCCCCGTCAACTACGCCCAGGCCGTGCTGGGAACGACCGTCGAGGTCGAGACCCTCCACGGCAAGACGCCGCTCGACATTCCCGCGGGCACGGCCCACGGCCGCGACTTCCGTCTCCGCGGCCAGGGGATCGACCGCCTGGACGGCAGCGGCCGGGGCGATCACGTGGTCACCGTCGAGGTCGCCGTCCCCCATCCGCGCGACTTGAACCCCGAAGAGGTCCAGATCCTCCGCCGCCTGGCCGAGATCGGCGGCCACACCGTGAAGGAGGAGCGGACGGTGCTGGATAGGGTGAAGGATTTGTTCGCGTAGGAGCCTGCGCGGCGGAAAACCCGAAGCAGGGACACAAGGGACAGCAGAGACGGCAGGGACAACAAGGATATGAAAAGAGCTGCCGATCCTGGGCTTTTCTTGTCCCTGTCGTCCCTGGTGTCCCTGCTGTCCCTTGTCAATCTCTTCTGGCGCGCAGGCTTCTAGAGGAGGCGGCGATGCCCTATCGCCGTCTTTCCTTCCTTCTCCCTCCTGACTTGGAAGACGCCCTGGTGGACGAGCTGTGGCTCGCCGGCACCCAGGGAGTGCAGTCGGTTCCCGGCGACGACGGGCGACTTCGCGTAGAGGCGTATTTTCCCGCGGGAGAGGACGACCTTGGGATCGAGCTTCCGGGCGGCGTCGAGCTGGCGTCCGACGAGGTGCTGCCGGACGCCGACTGGTTCGCCTCGTGGCGGGAGCGGGCGCGTCCTTTTCCCGTCGGGCGGACGCTGTTCATCGATCCCCGCGAGCCCGGGGAGGCGCCGGAGGCGGTGCCTCCCGGCCGCACCCTGCTGCGACTTCCCGCCCGCGCCGCTTTCGGCACCGGCAGCCACGAGTCGACCTCCCTCGCCCTGGAGCTGCTGGAGGACGCCCCGGTCTCCGGCCGCCGCGTTCTCGACGTGGGCACGGGCACGGGCGTGCTGGCCTTCGCCGCTCTCCTCGGAGGAGCCCGGTCGGTGGTGGCCTTCGACCTGGACCTCGCCTCCCCGTTCCACGCCCGGGACAACTGCGCCCTCAACCGTCTCCGCCCCCGCCTTTTTGCTGGCCCTGCGAGCGCCCTGCGCGAGCGCCCACTCTTCGACCTCGCCTTGGTCAACGTGGTGCCGGAGCAGATCCTCCCCGAGATGCCGGACCTGATCCTCCTGCTGCGGCCGGGGGCGGAGCTCATCCTCTCCGGCATCCTCGCCGAGCGTGGGCGGCAGGTGCTGGGCCGGATGCACTCCTTGGGTTTCGTCGAGCAGGATCGCCGGACGGCCGGCGACTGGGTAGCGTTTCGGGTGGCACGCGCGGACGCCGAGGGCGCCTCCCTGTGATCACCCTCCTCGTCGACCCGGCCGTCTTCGGTCTTTCTGAAGTCAGAGTGGAGGGGGACTCCTACCGCCACCTCTTCCGCGCCCGGCGGGTGGAAGCCGGAGAGACCCTGCGGGTGGTGGACGGCCGGGGGCGGGCGCGCTGGGGAAAGGTGGCCCGGGTGGATCGCACCTCCGCTACCGTGGCCCTCGGCGAGCCGGCTCCCGACGCCGAGCCGCCCTTCCACCTCGAGCTGCTGGTCCCCACCTGCCGTCTGGAGCGGGCCTCGTGGCTGGTGGAGAAGGCGACCGAGTTGGGGATCGCCGGCGTCCGCTTCCTGAACACCGTCCGCGCCCCTCGGGAGCTCGGGGAAGGGAACCTCGGCCGGCTGCACCGGGTGGCCGCCGCCGCCCTGGAGCAATGCCACGGCTCCAGGCTCCCCGAGATCACCGGTCCCCATCCCTGGCGCGACGTCGCCAAGCTGACGGCCGCCGCCGGTCCCCGGCGCTGGTTCCTGGACACCGAGGCCACGGGCGCTGGCTGGGGCGAGCTCGATGGAGAGATCGGAGCCCTCCTCGTCGGCCCCGAAGGCGGCTGGGACCCGGGCGAGCGCCGCGACCTGCTGACCTCCGGCTGGCGGCCGGTCCACTTGGGCGACCGCGTGCTGCGCCTGGAGACGGCGGCCCTTACGGGGGCTGCGTTGCTCCTGTTGCGAGGGCCAGAGCGAGGCTGATCAAGAGGACAAGGAATTCAAGACTGACGTCCAGTCGAAGACATCCGCGATGTTTCGGAAATGCTTCTCGTTAGTCGTGATGATCGCCCCGCCTGTTTGCGTGGCCTGGGCGGCGAGAATGGCATCGATGTCCAGACTCACCTCCGGGCTCCTCAACTCCCCCTTGGCTCGTGTCTGAGCCCAGATCTTGGCGGCCAATCTCATGGTCTCGGTCGTGAGGGCTGCGTAACTCAAAGCAACCCATCGGTCCAAGAGAACCAGAGCGTCTTGGGCCCACTTTCTCGGGTGGTGCGGTCGGTGGGTGAGGTGTAGAAGCTTACGACGTAGCTCGTAGTCGATGATTTCAGGGACGCAGATCTCGAAATGGGAATCCGCGGCAAGGTGGTTGATCGTGGCGGCGACAGGCCTATTCTCGTCCAGATCCGGGCGGACGACCTTCGATAGGACGTTGCTGTCGAGGAGAAGGAGGCGAGGCATATCAGCGGAACGTCAAGCGCTCGCGTTCAAGCTCTTCATCGAAATTCCGCCAAAGCTCTTTCTCTTCTTCAGTTACCGGCCTGCTTCGGAGAGCGTGGATCTCGTCAAGGATCTGTCTCCGGCGTTTCATCTCCTCAGGCGAGGCGGGCGCCATTATTTTTTGCTCCATGCCATCAATCTGGGCAATCGCGTGTCTCGGCATCCCAGGATTTCCTCTCTCGCGTATCGCGTCACCCCGTAAGGATACCATGGCTGCTGTCTCGGCGAGCGCGTTCTGCGCTCAGCAAGTCGTGGCGTCGCCGTCCTCACCGCGAGCCCGTAGGGCGGCGAGGTCGCCCGCCTGGCGGCAGGCGCCGGCTCCTGCCGCTGGTATCTGGATACCGAGGCCGCGGGTACCGGCTGGGGAGAGGCGGGAGGAGGGGCCGGAGCCGCCCTTCTCCTCCTCCCTGTTCCGAGGGTGCGCAGCGGCGGCTCAGCCTGACCAGCGGTCAACCGGTCATCAACCGGCGATGGGGCAGGCGCCTTGGCACCGGCTGGCGCCGTTGTCCTTCCAGACTCCGAACAGGCAGGACTGGCCCTTCCACTTCTGGGTGTTGTTCCCGCAGCAGACCCCTGGCTGGATGACGAACTGCGTGGAGCCGTTCGCGCACGCGGCCAGCGCGGGCGGGGGGTTCCAGGCCAGAGCGGAAAGGACGAGGACGAACGCCAAGAGGACGGAGCGGACGACTTTGCTCGACATCGGCAGGTCTCCTTTCGAGAAGCCGCTTCAGCAATCCGAAATGGATAGGCATGAA
>DASUEN010000026.1:0-29418 GCA_036275055.1 Thermoanaerobaculia bacterium | reverse complement strand
TCCTGGGGCTCCCCCCGAACGCGGCCCGGGAAAGCCGCGAGAGGGTCCGAGCCGCGCTTCGAAACAGCGGTTTCGACCTCGGTGCCCGGTCCATCGTCGTCAACCTCGCCCCCAACGATCTCCCGAAAGACGCGCCTCCTTTAGACCTCGCCATCGCCCTGACCGTCCTCGTTGCTACGGGGCACCTCGCTCCCGAGACCCTGGAGGGACGCCTGATCGCTGGAGAGCTCGGTCTCGACGGGACGGTGCGCTCGATCCGTGGAGGCCTGGCCCTTGCCGAGCTCGCCTGCCGCCTCGAATGCCGCGAGCTCTTGCTGCCCGAAGCCAACGTGCCGGAGGCCGTTGCACTCGGACAGGGCCCTGCGGTCATCGGCCTCTCCAGCCTCTCGCAGGCTTTGCTCCACCTGACAGGAGCTGAGCCCCTCGCCGCTTGGCCTTCCTCCCTCACCGCTTCTCCTTCGAGCTGTCTCTGTCCTGACCTCTCCGAGGTGAGGGGACAGGAGAGCGCCAAACGGGCTCTCGAGGTCGCCGCCGCCGGCGGGCACCCGCTCCTCCTTCTCGGGCCTCGCGGCGGCGGCAAGACGATGCTCGCCCGGCGCTTGCCCGGCCTCTTGCCGCCTCTCTCCCCGGAGGAATCGGTCGCGGTC
The DNA here is from genome assembly GCA_036275055.1 of Thermoanaerobaculia bacterium. GTDB lineage: Bacteria > Acidobacteriota > Thermoanaerobaculia > Multivoradales > UBA5704 > DATARR01. The sequence continues at coordinate 28,771 of DASUEN010000026.1, read as the reverse complement.
ACCAAGATTTACTCCCTGGTCTGCGAGGAGCCGCAGGCGGGCCTTCATCGGGTCCGTCCGTTCCGCAGCCCTCACCCTGGTACCAGCGTCGCCGGCCTCCTGGGCGGCAGTGGCGCACAGGGCGGCCATCCTCGCCCGGGCGAAGTCTCTCTCGCCCATGGCGGGGTGCTCTTCCTCGACGACCTCCCCGAGTTCCGGCGGGCGACGCTCGATGCCCTGCGCCAGCCCCTGGAGGAGGGAATCACCACCGTCGCCTCTGCCCGCGGTCGCCTTGTCTTTCCAGCCCGTGTCTTGCTTCTCGCCGCGATGAGCTCTTGCCACTGTGGCCATCTGGGCGATCCCGGGGAGGCCTGCTCGTGCAGCCCGGCTCTCCTCCAGCGCTTTCGCGAACGGATCTCTCTCCTGACGGAACGCCTCGACCTCCACGTCGAGGTGCCGGCGGTCCGTCTCAGGGAGTTGCGCAGCTCTCCCGGCGAGACCACCGCCGAGGTCACCCGGCGAGTGGCGGTGGCGCGGCAGCTCCAGGCCAATCGCTTCGCAGATGCGAGCCCGGCTCCCTTAAACGCCGCGATGACTCCCGAACAGGTGCGACGGTTTTGTGCCCTCGACGCCTCCGGCCGCAGCCTCCTCGAGGCAGCCTTCGAGAAGCTCGGCCTGTCCGTGGCCGCCACCGATCGCATCCTCAAAGTCGCTCGCACCATCGCCGATCTGGCCGGCAGCGAAGCGGTCCGCCCGGCCCACCTCGCGGAGGCGATCCAGTACCGGCGACTCGACCTCAGGGCTGCGAAGTGAAGGCCATGCCAGGAGGTAGCTCCGAAGCGCCGGTGCGCTATGGCATCAATCCCCGGGCCGGCCCGAGTGACCTCTGCATGGGGAGATCCGAGCAGACCTGAAGGCCGGCCGGAAGGGAAAGAAGGTTGGTCTGGGTTCGGGAGGCTTCAGTTCGGCTCGTCGAGGACCGCGGCGACCGAAGAAGCGACGATGGCCCTTTCCAGCCAGCGCTCCAGCCGCTCGGGCTCCTTCTGGGCCAGGATCCGTTCCCGGGCGGCCTCCGGCACCGCAAGACCGCGCACCCGAAACACAGTCAGCAGAGCACGCGCCGCCTCCTCAGTGCGTCCCTCGGCGACGTACTTTTTCGCGAAATCGCTCTGGTATTCGTAGCCCTTCATCTTCGCCTCCAGCGCGCGGCGAGCCGCGTCATTCAAAGAATTGTATACGAGATCGATTTATAGCCTGGGCGTAAGCCACGGCGCGGGCCGGCCTGAGGGCCGGTCCGCGCCAGCTTTTGGTCGCGAGCCCCCGACTCACGAATGCGAACTCGAAGCTCCGGGATAGTGGCTCCGCGCTCTCGTCCTTTCGGATCTTGGGGTTCGCTCCTGCCGGCGCTTGTCGTACCCGAGGGGCGCACCGGCAGCAAGGCAAACCCTGGCGGGCGCGCCAACCGCGGCCTTGCCGCCCGTCCTATCCCCTCGGGTCCCCGCGCCTCGTGCAGGAGCGAACCCCAAGATCCGAAAGGAGAGATCACTACCATGTCAAATCCAAGCCCAGGTCGAAACCCACGCCGTCACCCTCTCGGGAGTCGAAGCTCAGAGGAGAAAACCATGAGCAGCCCGCAATCGAACCCTGAGCCCGTGGACCCAGAAGACGTCTTCGGACCTGCGATTCACTCCTACTCCCGAGCCGAGGCGCTAGCCGACGGCCTCCTGATCGATGTCACCTCAACAGCGAGGGAGGCGGGATTCCTCATTCCTGTCGCGCTCACTCGCGCCGTCTGGGAGAGTTACGTGGCCGTCCCTCCCAAGGTGGTCGCCCAAGATGAACCAGGGCGACTCTGGGACATTCTCTGGATGGCCTCGCTGGCCGCTCGTCGCAACCGCGATGCGGGCGAGGTTCGCTTCACCGTCTCCGTTCGCAATGACAATCGGCAGCCCCGGCCGCGGACGCTCAGATGCACGGTGGGCTCCGGAGATCAGGGGGAGGCGGTGATTACCATCCTGCTTCCCGAGGAGGACTAGACCGGGCGAGCTGGCCTCCAAGGAGCCGGCCACGCCGCGCCCTAAAGCTGCGAGGCGTGAGGACCCGATCGCGCTGGGCGACGGCGACCGCTGGCCTTGCTGGGCGCGATCTTGTGGCAGAGCTCCAACCAATTTGGATCTGCGCCGAGGAACTGCTGGCGGACAAGGAGGAGAAGCGAGGCTCTCCGTGGGGAAGCTTCTGGACGATCTGTTGGGGGGCTTGTCGTGGCTCACCGGGGTCCCTCGTTTCCTCATAGACGCAAGGTCCCTGCTGGGCGTGCCCCCCTACGGGGGCGGGCTCTCCCCTCCATCTCCTCGCTGCGCTGCGGGGATTCCAGTGCGATCCTCACGCCCTCCGCTATGGCCCTGAACACCCTGACGTCGCTACCGCCCTTACCAACTTGGCCTATCTGCTATCTGCTGCAATGAATCGCCCCGCCGGCGCCAAGCCCCTGCTGCGCCGCGCCCAAAGTCGGGAAGGTCGTCGAGGAAGAGCACGCCGCAATGGGCGAGAGTGGCTTCGCCCCGGGTGCGGAGGACGGACACCCCGCCGCCTCCACCGAGAATGCCGGTAGTACTGGCACTTGAGTGAGGGCTCCGGAACGGACGCGGGGCGGCTCGCGCCGCGCCATCTGCCGCACCGTAAGAAGTAGATGAATTTGAAAGGAGCATAATATGCAAAAAAATGCTCTGCGACGGTTCCCTCTTTACGCTGTGGTGTTCGCCTTGGGTGCGCTGCTGTTGGCTCCCACTGCCGGCAGGGCGATCCCGTCCTGTGGCTGCTACTGCCCCGCCGGTGGCGTCACCACCCTCGCTCAGACGACGTGGGGAGCTGCGCCCGCCTACACGTGCAGCGACCTGGCCGGTATCGGTTACAGCGCGGCCGGCCAGTATGCGGACAGCCAGTGCTTCAACGGGGCGTGCGGGCTCACCTTTTCGAACGAGTCCTGCGTGGACCCGGGCCTGTCCTCCCAGCACTACGACCTGCTGTTCCGGTACAAGTGCACCATCTGCCTCGATCCGTGCCCGTAAGGAGAGCAGGCCTCTGGTTGAAGCGGTCCGCCTGCTCGCGGCGACTCGCGACGTTGCCGTAAGGAGAGGGTACGTAAGGAGACTCCTCTCGAGGCTCACTCCCAGGGGTGGACAGGGTGCGTGAGCTTGGGAGCGGCGCCGGAAGTGCGCTCGCTCCGCTCTGCCACGTTTGGCTGGATGTCCGAAGCTAGGGCGCTGGTTGTGCTGCGCCGCTATCTCGCAGAGAAACCGGACGAGCCCTTCTTCGGTACGATCGACTCCTCCCGCTGGGAACCGGGCGCCCATCCGGGACGGTGCCACCTGTGTGCCTGAATGTGGCGAAATCCCCCGAGGTCACCACCGAGTTTCTTCTCGTGCCCTAGACGGGGGTCTCATTCTTCTTTTACCAGCCAGGTTCTACATATCTTTCAGAAGCGGACCGACTCTAAAAACACGCCCGCGGCTTGGCAGCGCGACCACCATTGCCGCGTGAGAGCGATGGCAAAGCCGGTCGATGTAGCCCAGCGGTTGGGGCTTTGGTTCCGTTCATCCGCCGCCTTGTACCCGAGGGGCGGCCAGACTGCAAGGCAAACCCCTGCGGGGCGCGCTGGCGCGCGGCCTTGCCAGCCGGCCTGGCTCCCCTCGGGTCTGGGCGGCCTATGAACGGAACCCAAACCCAATCCGTTGGCCGGTCCCCACTTCCAGGAAGACAGGCCGCGATTCTCGATCAACTCGATTGCAAGGAGAGCTTCATGTCGACGATCTATCTGTTCGAGCTCCGCGGCAAAGGCCTGTGCGAACCCTGTCCCGAGGCCACGGTCTACGACACCGAACACAACCGGCTCGGCGAGGCCACCTCTCATGCCTACGGAGGAGGCGCCTGGGCCGTGCGCATTGCGGGCTTCGCCGGTCACATGCCCTTCGACTCACCCGCCATCCTCTACACCTCCCCGGACGGCGATCCCCCGGCCGACTATCACGAGTCGCTTCTCTCCCAGGAGGACGAGGACCTGTGCGGTTGTGGAGGCAAAGGGTGGGCCGTCTTCAATGAGGATCCGGCCAACGCAGTGTTGGGAAAAATCCAGCGCTGTGACGAGTGCGCCCTTTTGCCGGACGACGAGACGACCTATGACGCCGCCGCAGCCGCCGGGCTTTTAGTCGACGCCGAAGGCAAAGTCCTCGCACCTCCCGGGGGCGTCTACGCCGCTGAAGCTCGCCGGCAGCGACGGGTGAGCTCTCTGCGCAGAAGGCTCGTCAGGTTCGGACGGCTCCTCGGCTTCTGCACTCCGCAGATCCACTTCTACGTTCTCGGAAACCATGTCTTCTGTGACAAGAGCACGGCGCAGGTCGACTACGCCGGGACGCTTCCGGAGTTCGAGCGGATGATCGCCGAGAGCAAGCTTCCGGGCTTTCGCCCTATCTGAGGTGCTCGCAGCCTCGCCTTCTCCATACGCATAGCGGTTCTCTTGACGCTTCCGATCTCTTTTGAATCCGGAAGGGAGTTGGCTCTTATGGGCCTTCGCAAACCGCCGTTTCCTCTCTTCCTGACGGCTCCGACGGTTCGCTGGGGTCTGGGGTCCGTTCACGCCGCTTCCTTACCCGAGGGGCGGCCGGCTGCAAGGCAAACCCCTGCGGGGCGCGCTCGCGCGCGGCCTTGACAGCCGGCCTCTTCCCCTCGGGTGGGCGCGGCTCATGAACGAACCCCAGACCACACCAAACCTCTTCCGCCGCACCCTCAGCATCGAGAGCAAACCGGCTTGCGAAGGCCAGAAGAGCCGGACTTTCAGTGTCGAGCTCCTGGCCTGGGTCGTGGCCGATGAGATGTGGGAGCTTGGCACAACGAAAAAGGACAACACCCACCGGCCGGTCCTCCTCGCCTTCGCCGGCTCGCGCTCCGCAGCGCGCTCCTTCGAGGCCAACCTGCGTTTCGGACGCACTGCCACTGAGGCCGACAGAAGCAACGGCCGCCGTTTCGAGATCCCACGCTCCGCCGGCTTTCGCTACGAGCCGACCCCGAAGGGGGAGGCCACCTTGACCATCGCCTATCTGCCCTACCTCTTCTTCATGGAGCCGGCGACGACCGAGCAGGGCACCCTCTCCTTCCTCTGCATGCCACCGACCTCGTGGATCGACCGGGAGGCCACGACAATCGCCCGCTCCATGGGCTCCGAGGCTCGCGAGGCGGCGATGGCCGCATACTTCGTCGCCTACCTCGCCGCGCGCTGCCCCCTGCCCATCGCCAACGACCTACGCTTCCATCTCGCGCTGTTTCGCGCCGCCAAGGAGCAGCCCTGGTGCCGGGTGTCCGAGGGTTGCGATTCCGCTCCCGGTGCTCTCTTCGCTCAAGGCCTCGAAGGCATCGGTTTCGAGCCGCCGGTCCTCTGCAACGTCTCCGCCCAAGCCTTCGCCGAGTTCCTGGCGCTACAGACTGCCAGGAACCTCCCCCGAGAACTACCTCATGAGGTGATCCAACATGGCACGACCCGAGTCCATCGCCCTCGGCGGCTACTTTCCCACGCCGATGCACCTGCTGCCCAGCTTAGCCTCTTTGGTGGGGTTTAGGCTTCCCAAGTCCAAAGACCGCCACGTGCTCGTCGATCCCTGCGCCGGAGATGGCGAGGCAGTCACCGTGCTGCGGGACCTGTGGTTCGGGCCGGCCCGAACCTCCAGGCGCTTCGGCGTCCTCGACGCCCATGTCTTCGCCGTCGAGCTCGAAAAGGATCGCTATCACATCGCGCGCAAGCGCCTGGCTTCCTGGGATCACGCCCGCGGCCACAAGTGGGACACCGTCCTCGACTCCGATGCCTTCCATGTCGACATCCAGCCGCACGACGGAGCCTCGCTTCTCTTCCTCAATCCGCCCTACGACACCGACCCGGTTCACGGCCGGCTCGAACACCGATTCCTCCAGCGCTGGACGCAGTGCCTCATGCCGGGCGAAGGAGTTTTGATCTTTCTCGTGCCCTACTACGCGCTGGCCGCAAGCGCCTCCTTCCTCGCCTGCCAGTTCTCGCATCATCGCGCCTGGCGCTTTCCCGACGAGGACTTCGCAAGCTACAAGCAGTGCGTCCTCCTCGCCAGAAGGCGAGCTTCGGCGCTTCCCGACAACGACGTCGACCGCGCGAGGATCTTGAAGTGGGCCGACTCGCCCGGGTCGCTGCCGGTGCTCAAGACCCTCGCCTCTCCCGTCCTCACTGTGGCCGGCGAGCACCCGGGGCTCGAGCTCGAACGGCTCGCGCTCGACGTCGAGGGTCTGGTCCAGGGCTTGCGGCCCTGGGACAACTCGCCGCCCTTCGGCACACACCGCTCGGTTCACGAGCTCATCGGCGCGCGCTATGAGGTGGCCATGCCACCCCGGCCGGCTCACATCGCCCTCGCCCTCGCTGCCGGCATGCTCAATGGCAAGCGACTGGTGCCCAATCGACCAGGTCTGCCTCCCCTGCTCGTCAAAGGCTCGCTTCGCCGCGACTTCGTGGTCGTCGAGGAGAAGTTCAACAAAGAGGGCGAGCTGACCGGCTCGCTTCAGGTCCAGCGCCCGAAGCTGACGCTCAATGTCCTGCGCCTCGACACCCTCCAGTTCCACGAGCTGCGCCCGGGAAGCCTCCCCTCCGGAGCCACCGACCTCGCCCACTTCAATTCCGCCGACCTCGTCGCCGCCTACGGTGACTGTCTGGGACGCCTGATGCGGGATCAGTTTCCCGCCATTCACGATCCGGGAAATCCCAGTTGTGACCTCGAGCTGCCGGCTCTCGGCCGGCGACCGTTCACTGTCCAACGCCACCTCATCGCCGCCGGCTTGAAGCTCATCGCCCGCGGCGAGAACCCCATCGTGGCCGCCGAAGTCGGAACGGGAAAGTCGACCGTCGCTCTTTCGATCGCCGGCTGCCTCGCCCCGGAGCACTTCGCCCCCACTGTCTCGCAGCTTCGCCGGCTGGGATTCGAGACCTCGCGGCTGCGCCCCGTTCGCCGCCTGCTCATCGTCTGTCCGCCTCATCTCCTGAAGAGCTGGCGCGATCAGGCGGCGGCCGTGCTGCCAGCGCATCGCGTCCAAATCGTCAAGGAGCTGCGCGACCTCGATACTCCAGCCGAAATCTACGTGCTGAGCCGGGAGACTGCCAAGCTCGGCCATGGCGTCGTGGGGCTCGGCTCCCCGCCTCTTTCTCCCTCGCGCCTGCCCGGCGGCAGGCCGGGCGTTGGGAACGAAAGTCCTGCCAGCCAGACTCGGCGCTGCCCCCGCTGCGGCCGGCTGGTGACGACCGACCCCGAGCGGCTCGCTGCCAAGCGCGAGCGCTGCGAGCACAAGCTCCGCCTTCCCACCAATCCGCCCGCAAGGCTCGCCGAGGACCTGGCGGTGGTGCTCTTTCCCTCCTATCCCTTCCACCCCCAGGTGCGCCTGCTCGTGGCCAATCGCCACCTTCTCCACCGTGCCCTGCCGGAACCGAACGAGATCGAGGAAGGGCAGATCAGGACTCCAGCCGGTCCTCTTCCGGCGCCTGAAAAGATCGACTCCCTCGCCCGTGCGGCCCTTCGGCTCCTCTTGGCCGAAGACGGCGTCTACCTCCACTCCACCTCGGGGGTCATCTCCGCCTTCGTGCTCCTCGCCGAGGCCGCAGGCTCCTCCTGTAAGCTCGCTCGCGAGGCCGAACGCCTCGCCGTCGATTATCGAGAGCAGTCCCGCCGCGCCACGGCAGCGGGCCACGGCCACTTCTCCAACCAGGTCAGCACCCCACGCCGCCTCGCCGAGGAACTCGTCAAGCTCGCCCAGCTCCTCGACGACTCGCAGCCGAAACTGCAGAGCAGCTCAGAGCCCTCCCTTCTCCAGGCGCTTGACGCTCTCGCCGCGTGCGGCACGTGGGAGGAGTCAGATCCCTGTCCCGAAGCGCTTTTCCAGGCCGTCCCCCGGCCCCGACGCTTTCCCATCGCCCGCTACCTCCTGAAGCGACGCCGCCGGCTGGCGGCAAACCCCGACCTCCTCATCCTCGACGAGGCTCAGGACTACTCCAACCCCGGAAGCGCCCAGCAGAAGGCCGCCCACCGGCTCGTCGAGATCCCAGGAATTCCCACCCTCGCCCTCTCCGGATCGCTCATGGGAGGCTACGCCGGCTCCCTCTTCGCCAATTTCTGGGCCTTGAGCCGGCGCTTCCGCGCCGCCTTCGAACGCACCGACAAGCAGGTCTTCATCACTCGCTACGGCTACCGCAAGCTCTTCGTCCCCGCCGGCAAGGAGGGCCAAGCCGAGATCACCGGATACGGCGCGCAAAGCGACCGCGAAGAGCAGCGCGAAGCTCCCGAGGCCCGGCGCCAGACAGCCCAAGCCGCCGGCATCCTGCCGCTTTTTCTTCTCGAGCACCTGCTCCCGGTCTCGCTCATCATGCACAAGAGCGATCTCGAAGCCGAGCTGCCTCCCTGCCGGGAGCTGCCGGTCCCCATCGCGGTCGCTGGCGACGACACGATGGGCCAGGAGCTCCTCACCGAGCACCGCCGCCTCCTGAGCACCCTGGGACGACAGATCCGCGCCGACATGTACACCCGGCAGGCCGGCAGGCTCTGGGGAGCCATGAGCACCGTCCCCTCCTATCTCGACCGCTGCACCGAGGACCTTCCGCCCTTCCTCCTGTCCTATCCCCAGGAGATGGGCGGCGCTCTCGTCGCCGAAGCCAAGCTCTTCCCCTCCTCCTGGCTCACGCCCAAGGAACGGTGGGTGATGGCCCGCGTCAAGGACTGCCTCGAAGAAGGACGAAACGTCCTCCTCTTCCTTCTCAACACCGGCAAGAGCGGTCTGGCCCAACGCTACCTGCGCCTCTTGCGCGAGCAACTCGGCGAGCACGCCATCTTCCTCGACGTGGGCAAGGTTCCCGCGGCCCACCGCGAGGACTGGCTTAATGCCAAGGTCATCGAGCCCGGCCGCCGCATCCTCATCACCAACCCCAAGGCGGTGCAGACCGGCTTGAACAATCTCGTCGCCTTCTCGCGGGCGATCTGGGTGCAAGGGGTGGACTACGACGCCCGCGTCGTGCGCCAGGCCAACGGCCGCGTGCACCGGATCGGCCAGACGCTCGACGTCACGATCGAGGTGCCGTTCTACCAGGGGACCGTGCAGAAGGTGGCGCTCGACCTGGTTGCCCGCAAGATCACCGCCTCGGTCCAGGTCGACGGTCTCTCGATTGAAGGGGCTTTGGAGAGCGCTGGAGCTTGCGACGACGACGAGGCGAACCAGGCGGCGCTCGGGATTGGACAGGCCATCTATGAAGCCTGGCGCTCTGCCTAGCCCAACGTCCACCTGCCGCCGAACGTGGGGAGCGGTTCCGCCCCACGGGTCGGGTCCACTCCGCCGGCCCGATTCCTTCAGGCCAAAGGCTCGACCATCCATCGCGGAGTCAACTTCCGTAACCCCTCCATCACCTCCAGCAACCAGGCCCACCGCTCAGCGACGAGCAACTCGTACTCCTCCCGGCTCGCCGTGCGACGAAGCAGCTCGGCGACTTCTCGCTTCAGAAGACGGTAGCGAGGAGCGGCCCTTGGCCGGCGTTGGCGCCTTGCCGAGCCTCGAGGTTGCCTGGCTTCCACCGGGCCCACTTCGGCGGCAGCATAGCTGCGTCCCCACTTGAAGGCGCGACGAAAGCTCCTTAGGACCCGGGGCCTACGCTTGGGGCGCCGCCACCGCCGCTGGCGGCGCCACAGCTCCTCGGCCTTGCCTCCACCTCCTTGGATCAGTCGCATCGCAAGTCTCCTCTAGAACCTTCGCCGAGGCGCCCCGCCGCTACGCTTCGGGTCGCTCCGGTCTCTTCTCCCAGCCGAAGCTCGCAAGCTGAAGGGCAAGCTCGAAGCTCACGTTGCCGAAGGTCCTTCCCAGGTCGTCGACGATCCACCGCAGCGTCTCCTCCACCCTCGCGGCGAGCGCCAGACGCGCCAGGGCCAGAGCGACCAGCTCGTCACCCGCCGCACGCGCCTCCCGAGCCAGAGCCTGAATGCGTAGAACGCTCTCCCGCCGGGCCTCTCGATTTCCCGTCTCATCCGCCATGGTTTCCTCCTTGCGCTCCAGGGTGCCGGTCTTCAGCCTGCCAGCCGGACCACCGTCGGTTCTATTGCTGCATGGCAGGCTATGAATGCATGGTCAACGGCATTCATAACACAACCCCTGCACACAGACCAATATCTGGAGTATCCTCTCTCCCCATGGAGCGCTCTTCGCCACGGTACCGACGCCAGCTCACCAACCAAGCCACCCCTCGGTGTTGTTTTCCCGCGCAACCGAGAGTTGGCAGAACCCAATAACTTTTTGCGATCGCCATGTACCAGCCTATGAAACTAGACATCGCCTTCGACGCCCCTGGACGTACCCTCTTTCTGCTCGACTCCCTCCACCTGCGGATCCTGCCGTTCGCCCCGAGTACCGAGGCCCGCCTTCCCGTCTCGGACTTTCTCGCTCTGCTCTACCACCTCGTGCTGCACCAAGCCTCGGCGCTCGTCATTCTCCAGATTCCCCAAGGTCTTCTGGAGCACCTGCTCTCGGCTTTGACAGCCGCCACGAAGAAGGAAGCGGAAAACGATGGCTAAGAAGCCTCCCGAGATTCCTCCCTTTATCGCTCCCGGTGGAATGATCGTCGTCGTGTTCGAGGATGGCCTCGTGCAGGTCTACGGCGAAGGTGGCACCGAAGCCGTCCTTCCGGTTGCGGACCTAGCGGCCTTCCTCGAACATTGCCGCGAGGAGGTCCCCGCCGCCGCTAACCAAACCACGGCTCCCGGACGTCTTAAGGACTGACGCACCGGTTGGAGATCTTGAGAAGCAAAACTGTCTAAAATTGCTTATACTCGGAAGCCATGTCGAACCAAGGGAGCTCCCTGTTGCTCGAGGCCAGCCTGCTGTCCCCCACCGAATGGCGAATCCTCGTCGCCATTCACCGGCGGGAGAGGCCCGCAACTGTCGCCGACGTGGTCTCTGCTCTGCCTGACCTGCCGCCGGGAGCCTTGGAGGCCCTCCTGGTTCGCCTCCACCGGCGGGGCCTTCTGCGTCACGACCAGGAGAGCTTGTGGGGACCTTTGGCTCCGAGCTTCGAGACTCTGTTCCAGATCCAGATCGAGCACTTCTTCGACACCTACGTCCTCGATGATCCCATCGGTCTACGCCTCGTTCAGGAGGCCCTCGACAGCCGCCTCGCCAGGACTGCCTGAGGGCAACACAGGTTGAGGTAGACTCCCCGCTATGCCACCGTCCGAGGCCGCAAGAATCCTGGAGCTTCTCGACTCTCTGATCAGTCTCAAGAGATTCCGGTTTGCCGAGGTGGAACGCCGGCTCGGCATGAGCGCCGGCACCCTGCGACGGATCTTGAACGGCAGGATCGAGCTCAAGTTTCGCCACATCACCGACATCCTCGGGCTGCTCGACATGCCGCCGCGCACGTTCTTCAAGATCGCCTACGAGACCGACGATCTCGCCGAGGCCCAGAACGAGCTCGCCCGCGCGCATCGGGTCTCTCAGGTGGAGCCCAAGCCTGCCGCCTTCACTCCCAGCGAGCTCGAGGCCGTGGTCGTGGCAACCATCGAACGGCTCGGGTTGAACCTGCACCCGGCTGACGCCCCTGCGAGGCCCAAGACGAAGGCCGCAGCCTCACGGCCGCAGAAGAAGAAGCCTAAGCCCGCGAAGAAACCCGGGCCGCAAGACCGCAAGAAATAGGATTACGCCCGGCGAGCCTGCCGCGGCCTCTCGCGCTGCAGCTCGGTCAGCGTCGCAGCGATCGTCTCGATCTGGCCCGTGAGGGCTTCTACCGATCGCCGGGCCTCACAGGACCGTTTGAGCAGCACGAGCGACGCGATCACTTCCCGCGCGATCCGCTGGGCACGGAAGGTACGCAAGATGTCGTTGATCAGCCAGGAGGTTTCCTGACGGCGTTCCTGCCGCACGAGGAGCAAGGCAAGGTCGAGGCCTACCCGGGCCGCATCATAGGTCTTGCTCACTCTCATGAAGGCGAGACGGGCTGTGTTGAACTTTCCCTCGGCGACCCGGTCCTCGCCGAGGCCAAAAGCAATTCGCCCCTCCAACCAGCAGAGACGATATTTGTTTAGCTTGCCCGCTCGCCGGTAGATCCGCCGGGTCCGCTCAAGAAGTCTGCGGGCCAATGGGTAGAACCCCGCTCCGATGAGATTGTCCACTAGGATGTTGTAGGCCGACAGCCGCAGAGGGCTGAACCAGCTCATATGATCGAGCGCCTCGAGCACAGCCCCGACTGCCTTTACCGGCTCGTGACTCTCCTCTTCAACCAGCGCCCGGCCGAGCAGAGCTCTCACCAGCGCTTCCTCATCCCTCTCACGCCAGTGGTACTCCGCCACATCCTCCAGCAGATCCATGGCCTCCTCGAATCGCCTCTGCTCTCGAAGGAGAGCCGAATGACGCCATTTGATATGAACCGCGAGCGAGGGACTTCCGGTCCCCTGCTGAGCCCACGCTCCGGCAAAGTCAAAGGCTGATTCCGAGGCGCCGAAATCGTCCGCCACGCGGTAAGCGTTGGCCAGCTCTGTCCACGCCCTGGCGCAGAGGTCAGCCTTCACCTTTCGGCCATACCGCCGAATCCGCAGGCTCTCCGCCAGAAGCCGGCCGGTCTCTGCCAACGCCACCATCTCCCCAGGATCGTCGTACCGGATGGCGAAGCTGCGCTCGAGTACCAAGTCGATCAGGGGAGCTCCCTGAAGGAGTGATTGCTCGTCCACGCTCAGCTCGGACCAGCACCGCGTTCCATCTTGAAGCTCAGCGAGAAGGGGAGCGGCCCGTTCCCGGTCGCTCTCGAGCGCCACCAGTCCGCGAATCACCGACCTGTCGAGCGAGCCAGTCCCTGCCATGGGCCGCGAGCCTCCCTTGCGTCCTATTACTCCCTCATTATCGCACGTTCCGAGTACGAGTTAACGCTGGGGCGAGCCCCTCGGGAAGAGTAAGCCACTCTACCCGGAGGGCACCGCCCACTCCATGACCACCCGAATCTGACTCCGAGCGCCGGTCGCCTCGCTAAGCCTTAGCCATCTTCAGGGCTCGCAGTGCATACGGCCCTGCGGATCGATCGAGCAGCCAGACTTGGGTGTTATCCCTGGCTCACAGTGCGTTTGCCCCTGAGGATCGATCGTGCAGCCGGCCTTCGCCGTGGTCCTCGGTTTGTGACCTTGGGATACCGGCGCTGCGACCAACCCGCTGAGCCAGGGCCAGACCACCTGACCGAGCCCGCCAGCGAGATGCACCCAGGCCGGACCCGCAGCCCACGTCGGCGATGAGCTCAGGACCAGGATGAGGCAGGCGAGGACTCCACGGCGGCAGAGCGACTTCGACTGAGACATGACTCCCTCCTTGCTGCCGCAGGTCAGCTCCGGCCCGAAAAGGGGGGCGGGCGCCCGCGGCGGGTGTTTGTCGTCATGCCTAGTTTCCGGCATCTTGTACCGAAAACGCATACCGCACTTGCGCCAGGCGCAAGCTCTCTCCTGACGGGGGCGGCTGGGCAAACGGTTGGGCATGGCCTTTCTTATGACCTCAATGCGAAGTGTTGGGCAAAAAACTACTCAATTTTGACTTCAATGCCTGATGTCAGGCATACTGTGCCTCCTATGCCTCCCACACTCCTGCACTCTCCTGCACGCCACGGCTTCCCCACCGACGTCGGTGCCCGCATCCGCGAGGCCCGAAACCGACGCGCGCTCCAGCAGCGCGAGCTCGCCTCGCGCGCCAATCTCGACCAGCCCACGCTCAGCAAGTACGAAGGCGGCGTCCACCCGCCTTCCATCCGAAGGCTCTGGGGAATCGCTCGCGCTCTCGCTCTCCCGGTCGACTGCCTCATGCCTCCCCTCGTCCTGCCTGTCGAGGTGGACCGCGAGCTCTATGCCTTCTTCCGCTCCATCTGGTTTTCACCCCTGGCGGTGCGAAGCGCCGCCGCTTTGGCCCTTCGCGGCCTTCTCAATCTCGCCGGAGGTCCCGATGCATCTCGAAGGTGAGCCCTTCGCGGCGCTTCTCGCGCTGCCTCCCGGCGCGCTCGAACACCTTCTCGACTGCGCGCGCTGCCGCTTGCGCTTGCGGGACCTGATCGATGCCGCAGAGATGGAGCCCCCCGCAGAGGTGCCCACGAGCGCCTTGAGCGAGACGCTCCTCGCCGGAGCGGCTCGCCTCGGTGAGGACCGGGACCGCCAGCACGCTCAGGAGGTCGCCCGGGGGGTTGAGCTCTACACCCGGCTGATGGCCTTGGAGCCCGAGACCCGGTGCGAGGCGCTGAGAGAGGACCCCGAGCTTCTCTCTCCGGGTCTCGTCCCGGTCCTCCTTGCCCACGGCAAAGAGGCTGCGGACCCCGGCCTCGCCCATCACCTCGGCCTTCTCGCCCTTGCCCTGCTCGAACAGCTCCAGATGCCGGAGCAGAGCGTCCTCGCCTCGTGCCTGGTCGCTGAGGCGCAGCGGCGCAGGGGCGAGGTCGAGGCCGCTTCCGAGATCCTCGAGAGCGCAGCCCTGGAGGTTGAAAGCGAGCCGGTCGGAAGTCCCGTCCGCGCTCACCTTTGCCGGGCGCTCGCCGCGGTCCGGAAGGATCAGGGCCGGACCGACGAAGCCTTGGCTTTGCTCGCCCGCGCTGCGGCGCTCTTCGAGGAGCAGCGTGAATTTGATGAGCTGGCCGAGGTTCGCCTGGAGGAGGGGCTCCTGCTCTTGGCCGAGCTCGAGCCCGAGAGCGCGTTCGACGCGCTGCGAGCGGCGCTGCCGCTCGTTGAAGAAGCAGCCGAGCCGCGTCTCGCGCTCGCGGTGCTTCATGCCTTGGCGCTCACTTGCGCCGAGATGGGGCGCTCGGAGGCGCTCGCCCAGATCCTGGAAGCGCTCGACAGCTTGCGCAAGCTCCTGCCGGGACGCCTCGACGGGGTGCGGATCCGCTGGATCCGCGCTCAGGTCGAGTGGCGCCGCGGTCATTTGAAGCCAGCGATCGAGCGCTTGCAGCGCGTCTTCGCCGCGCTGCTCGACGTGGGAGCGCCGGCGGCCGAGACCGCGGCGGCGGCTCTGGAGCTGGCGCGGATGCATCTCGACCGGCATCCGGCCGCGCCGCCCTCCACCTACCAGAACCTCCTCGCGGCGCTCGAGCCTCTGGCTGAGGAAGGCAAGCTCGGTGCTGCTCTCCGGGAGGTCTCCTCCTTTGCCCTGGGCTTCGCCCAGAAGGGCAAAGGGCTCCGCGCCGAGGTCCTCGACCGGGCGATTCGCTACCTCGAGAAGGCGCAGCACAACCCCGGGCTCCCTTTCCATCCCTTGGGTGAGCCGGAGGACGTGGTTAGTTGGAGAGAGCTTTCCGAAAACGCGCGGCGGGCCATTTCACGCTCCGCCGGCGTCGGGCTCGTCCGCGGCGAGCCCGGCTCGCCCGCCGGGCGCAACCTCCTCGCCTGGACGCATGAGGCGCTGACAGGCGTTCGCATCCAGTTTCCCGATCCCGGCGAGGCCAGAAGGCGCGGATGATGCCTGAGCCATCCGCTTCCGCGAGCTTCGAGGACGCCCAGACGGGGGGCGCAGGCTTCCCCCTGTGGGCGGCGCTCGCCGGGCGGCTGCCCGGCGAGCCCGGGCCGCTCAGGTTCCTCGCCCGGCACGATACAATGCCCGACCGTGAACCTCTTGCGAGCCCCTCGCCGATGAGCCCCAAAAGCCGGGCGCCGCTGCCGGAAGCCTCCGAGACCGACTGGCTGTTGCTGAGCTGTATCTGGGACCTGCGGTCCGCCAATCCGATCGAGGTCTCCGAGCACCTGCGTTCCCGCTATCAGCGGGACCTCTCCCCCAAGACCGTCGGCATCCTGCTTGCCCGGCTCGTCGAGAAAGGCTTTCTGCGCTCCGTCACCGGACCCACCCCGCCCAGGGGACGGCCCGCCCTCGTCTACCTCCCCCTGGTCTCGCGCCGCGACGCCTTGCGGCGTCAGTTACGGCCTTTAGTCGAGACCCACTGGATCGCGGAGGAGGAGGACCTCGCCTATCTCGAGGCCCTGATCGAGGAGCGCAGGAAGCAGGCGTTCACCCACGAATGACGATGACGCTGGCCAAGGCCCTGCGCCAGGGGCTCTTGCTCGAAGAGGACGAGGGAGCCGAGCCTCTCGTCGGCTGGTTCGCCCGCGTCTTCGTCCTGGGCTCGCTCCCCCACTCGCGGCCCGACGACAACGAGTTCCAACGCTCCTTCGGCATCGAGAGCTTCAAGCTCCATCTCCTGGCGCCGCGCGACGTGGGCCTGCCCTATGGGCGCATCCCCCGGCTGATCCTCGCCCGGCTGACCACCCAGGCTGTACGCGAGAAGACCCCCGAGCTCGTCCTCGGCTCCTCGTTCAGCGACTTCTGCTGGCAGCTCGGCGTGCCGCCGACCGGCGGCGCCAACGGCTACCTGACCCAGGTCAAAAAGCAGCTTGTCCGGCTCGTCCACCTGACGGTCAAGGCGACCTGGGACACCACCCGGAAGCGCGGCCTTCCCCCCAAGGAGGACCGGGTCTACGCCGGACGCGGTTACCAACTCGCCTCGGAGCACGTCTTCCCCTGGGACGGCGAAAGCTCGCGCACCGGGCCCCTCTACCTGCGCCTGAGCGAGGAGTTCTTCCGGCTCGTCGCTCACAAACCCGTGCCGGTCGACCTCAATACGTTGAAGGAGCTGCAGAGCCCCTTCGCCATGGACATCTACGTCTACCTGACCTGGCGCGCTTTGCGGGCGCTCAAACGCCAGCAGCCGGAGCCGGTGGCCTGGACCGAGCTTCAGCGCCAGCTCGGCGCCGAGTACGGGCGGCTGCGCGACTTCCGCAGCCGCTTCACCCGCCACCTTGGAACCGTCCTCCAGCACTACCCGAGCGTGCGGGTGGAGTCCACCCAGGAGGCGCTCGTCATCCACCCCTACCGGCCGCATGTCGCCCGGATCGCGGCCCAAGAAAAATGAAGCTCATAGGACCGGCCGCAGAGGTCGCGACGGCCGCTATGCGGCCGTCCTTCCTGCGTAGAAACGGTCGCGCCTCTTTTTGCGCCCCAACCTGTGGAAATCGGCTCGTTTTCCGGATTAAACGGTCGCGCCTGCACGTAGAAACGGTCGCGCCCTTTGCGTAGAAACAGTCGCGCCCGTACGTAGAAACGGTCGCGCGGCTGCGTAGAAACGGTCGCGCTCATGGGGTCTAAGCTATTGATTCTATTGGCCGAACGCGCGCCCCCGTAGTTACCGTTATAGACCATAGTAGACCGTAGGAACCGTAGTAGGCGGGTGAGGGTCTGCGGAAAACTACGAAAACGGCTGGCGGATTCTTCGCTGCCGTGCCTTCCGAGAAGCGTCCGGTTGGCACCGGTAACCGGCAAGCCCGCTTTCTTAGACAAAGCTGAGCAAGGTGAGGAAAGAGACGATTTCAGGGAGTGCCCATGCCCATCCCCCAGGCCACCCTCCAAGAGATCCGCCAACGCACCGATCTCGCCGCCCTGGCGGCGGAGCACACGAGCCTCAAACGGCGAGGCTCGCGGCTCTACGGGATCTGTCCGTTCCACCAGGAGAGCACTCCCTCGTTCAGCGTCGATCCCGAGCGCCGGCTCTTCTTCTGCTTCGGCTGCCGGGCTGGAGGTGACGCCATCCGCTTCGTCATGCTGGCGAGCCATCTGAGCTTTCCCGAGGCGGCCGAGGTCCTCGCCCGGCGGGCCGGAATCCCGCTCTGGGAAAGCCGAGCGGCCGGCCGCGGGCCTGGCGACGACGTCGCCGCGGCCCTGGCCGCGGCGGCCGAGCTCTTCGTCCAGGAGCTCGGCCGTCACCCTCCCGCCGTCCGCTATCTCGACGGCCGCCAGGTTCCTCCGGCCGTTGCGGCACGCTTCGGGCTCGGCTACGCGCCCGGCGCCTGGACGGCGCTTCACGATGCGCTCGCACCCCGCTTCGGTCCCGAGCTTCTCGCCGAGGCCGGGCTCCTCCTGCGCTCGCAGCGCAGGGCGGGCTTTTACGACCGCTTCCGCGACCGCATCATGTTTCCCCTCTACGAGGCCGGCGGCCGGCTCGCCGGCTTCGCCGGACGCTCGCTCGGCTCTGGCGAGCCGGTCTACCTGAACAGCCCGGAGTCGCCGCTCTTCCACAAGCGCGAGATCCTCTTCGGCTACCCCCAGGGCCGCGAGGCCGTGAGGAGCCGGCGCCGGGTGATCGTGGCCGAAGGGTACTTCGACGTCCTGGCCTTCGCCGCCTGCGGCGCCGGCGAGGCGGTCTCCGCCATGGGGACCCACTTGGCGCCCGGCCAGGTCCGGCTCCTCGCGCGGGAGGCCGGGGAGGTCGTCCTCGCCTTCGACTCCGATGCGGCCGGCCGGGAGGCTCTTCGCCGGGCGCTGCCCGCGCTTCTCCCCGCGGGTCTCGCCGTCCGGGCGCTGGCGCTGCCGGACGGGCACGACCCGGCCTCGCTGCGCGAGCAGCGGGGAGATACGGCGCTCGTCGCCTCGCTCGCGGCGGCCGAGGATGCTCTCGGCTCCGAGCTTTCCCGGCTCGCCGCTTCGGTACGAGGCGGTGACACCCTCGCCCATGCCCAGGCGATCACCGCCTCGCTCAAGCTCCTGGCTCTCCTGCCGGAGACGCCGCTTCGCATCAGCTACGCCCGCCTGGCCGGCCGGCTCCTCGACGTCCCCGCCGATGCACTACTCGCCGCCCTTACCCGGACCCCCCGGGCCTCGAGGCCCGGCTGAGCCCCCTTCACCCCGCATCCGTCACCGGCTGGCAGGCGCCCTCCGAGCCTATCCCTTCCATTTTATCTACCGTTATGTAGACTAAGAGCCGCATTGCAAGCCATGTTCGCAGGGCCCGGAAAACCCCCGGGCCGGCGAACGCGGGGCGCGCCAAGGCGCGGCCCCGGAACAGCGGAACGACCCTGAGAATGACTCGAAGCCCTGGTGGCAGACCTCCGATCGACCCCGCCCGACGGCGCAGGCAGGTCAAGATCTACCTCGAAACCGAGGAGCTCGCCCTGCTCCAGGGCCGCGCCGCCGAGTGCGGAGTCTCGGTCTCGGCCTACCTGCGACAGGCGGCCTTGAAGGACCTGCCACCCCAGGTGCCCGAGATCAACCGCACCGCCTTCGCCTCGCTCGCCAGGATCAACAGCAACCTCAACCAATTCATGGCGGCCATCAACGCCGGCAGGGCTCCCGAGGTCGAGCTCCCCGATCTGCACGAGCTCTATGGGCTCCTCCTCGCCGTACGGCACGAGCTCATGGCTGGAACCCGGCGGCCGAGGAGGAGACGGCGGTGATTCAGAAGATCCCGCCCAAGCCCAAGAACCCGCGGCGGCTCCTGGCCTACCTGCTCCGTCCCGAGAAGGGGCACCTTCTCGGCGGAACGCTCTCCTCCGACGCGGGAGTCGAGGAGATCCTGGCCGAGATCGAGACCTACGGAGCCTTGAACCGCCGCGTCCAGCGCTCGGTCTTCCATGCCTCTCTGCGCTTGGCTCCCGGCGAGACCTTGACGGATGAGGAGTGGCTCGCCGCAGTCGAGACCTACCTCCACGGCATGGGCTTCGACGACAACGCCTATGTCGTTGCCCGCCATACCGACGGCGGCTCCGATCACGTCCACATCGTCGCCTGCCGCATCCGCGCCGATGGCACCTGCGTCAGCGACTCGAACGACTTTGCCCGCGGTGAGCGACTGGTGCGAGAGATCGAGGCCCGCTTCGGGCTCCAGAAAGTCGCCCCCAGCCACCTCACCGACGCCCGTGCCCTCTCCCGCGGCGAGCTCGCCCAGGCCCTGCGCAACGGCGTTCCCAGCGCCCGACTGGAGCTTCAGGAGATGATCGAGGACGCCGCCCAGAGGTCGTCCCAACTGACCGAGCTCGTCGCGGCCCTTAAGGCCGAAGGCGTCGGAGTCCTCGTCCATCTCGATCGGGACGGGGCTCCCCGCGGGCTCTCCTTCGAGCTCGACGGCGTGGTGATGAGCGGCACGTCGCTCGGGCGGGGTTTCACCCTGCGGGGTCTTGCCAAGAGGTTCGGCCTCTCCTGGGAAGGGGCACCGGAGCACCAGGCTGGCGAAGAGAGATCCCGGCCTTCGGGCGAGAGCCCGGCTGAGCCGGAAGCCTCCGGTTCTGCGACCGATCTGCGCCCCCGGCTCGCCGGGCTGGTCCGCCAGGCGGCCGAGGAGTCGCCCGACCTCGCCGGCTTCGTCAAGGCCCTGGAGGCCCAGGGAGTCCGCGTCCGCTTCCATCTCGACGCCGCCGGAAAGCCCCTGGGGATCTCCTACCGGCTCGGGCCTCTGGGGATCTCGGGCTCCAACCTCGGCAAGGAGCTCTCCCTCGGAGGGCTCGCCCGGCATCACGGCCTCGACGTCGAGTCGCCGGAGAGCCGGAAGCTGATCTCCCAGCGAGGAGTAGCCTCTGGGCGGACTACCGAGAGAGGCCAGGGACCAGCCGAAAGAAGGCAGGGCAAGGGGAAAGGGAGGGAGAAGGGGAAGGACGACCCCGCCGAGCTCGAACGGCGGAAGGCCGAGCTCGTGGCTCTGCTGCACGCGGCGGCGGCCGAGGGCGAGGGAGGGGCAGAGGCTCCCCGCCTCCCACGCTTCACTGCCTTTGGGCGGGCCGCCGAGGCGAAAGGCGTCGAGCTGCGCGTCTTCTCCCATGCCGGAGAGGAGCCCCTGGGAATCGGCTACCACTACGGTGGACGGTACTTTCGCGCCAGCTCCCTGGGGCCCGAGCTCACCCTGCGTGGGCTCAACTCCTACCTCTCGGTCGCCATCGATGCCCAGGAGGATCGCGCCTACCTGGCCGAGGTGACGGTCGAGATCCCCAAGACCGAGTACAAGCCTGAGGACCGCGAGGAGCTGACGCGAAAGGTCGCCGACTCGATCGCCCAAGCGGCCGATAGCGCTTCGGGGGAGACCCGGGCGTTTCTCGCCGGGCTCGAAGAAGCGGGCGTCTCTCTTCGCCTCTACGTCTCCCCCGATGGCTCCCCCCGCCAAGTCGCCTACTCCTTCGAGGGGGAGTTCTTCACCGACAAGGCCCTAGGACGGGAGTACGGCCTCAAGGGACTGGCTCAGTACTTCGACCTCGCCTTCGATCCCGAGAAGGATGCCGAGCTGATCACCTCTCTGGTCGTCCGGCTCGGCAAAGACGCGGTCGTCGATCGCGAGACGCTCGCTGCGACCCTCGAAGCTCGAATCCTCGCCGCGGCGGCGGATCACCCTTCGTTTTCCGAGCTTCACCGCCGGCTCGGGGAGGAGGGGATCAAGCTCCACGTCTACTCGGACGGCAAGCCGGACGGCAAACGCCAGGGACTCTCCTATGAGCTGCGCGGGGTGAGGATCTCCGCGAGCTCTCTGGGGCCGGCCTACACCCTCAAGGGCCTCGAGTCGAGCCTCGGCGTCGCGATCGATCCCGAGCGCGACCGGGCGCTTCTCGACTCGTTGACCACGAAGGTCTCCAGCCGCCCGGAAGGCCCCGACCTGCGGGAGGAGGTCCGCGAGGCGGTATCGATGGCGGCCCAGTCCTCCCGAGACCTCGGGGACTTCGTCCGCCGGCTGGAGGAGACGGACGTCCGGGTGCTCTTCCACCTGGACGAGGGGGGCCAGGTCCGAGGGATCTCCTACCAGTTGGACGGCCGCTCCTTCTCCGGCGGCGAGCTCGGGCCTGCCTTTACAGCCCACGGCCTCGTGAGCTTCTTCGGCCTCCCGGTCGACTCACCCGCTCACGCCGCGGTGATCGAGGCCCATGCAATCCGCCCCCGAGCGGGAACGGAGGGCGATTCCCCTGCACCGCCGGCCCACTGGACACCCGAGGCCGCCACCCAGCTCTCTCAGGGCCTGGAGCGCCTGCGGATGCGAGGCGTGGGGCCGGAGCTTGGCCGCGCCTCGGCGGCGCTGCGCCTCGATCCGGTCTCAGCGCTGCGCACAGCGGCCCATGCTCACTACCTCTGGAGCGCCGCTACCCATCCGACTCTCGCCGCCCGGATGGTGCTGAGGATGGCTCCGGGGGGTGAGCTGGCCGATGGGGCGCTTGCGCTCTTCGGCGCCTTCCGCTCGCCGGTCGCCGCGACCTTCTACGCCCTGCGCCTCGCCAGCCGGACCCTGCATGGCGCCGGCGAGCTCGCCCGCCCCCGCCACCCCGGCGATCAACTCGCGCGACAGCTCCTCCACACCTATGCCCAGGCTGCTCTCTCCGATGCCCCGTCCCTCGAAGCGTATCTCGCGCGCCTGGAGGTCGGGGGCATCGAGGTGCGGCTCGATCCGCTCGCCCCCAGTCCCCGCCTCGTCTACCGCCTGGGCGACGAGCCGGTCCCCGCCGACCAGCTCGGTCCGTCCTTCACTCTGCGGGCGCTCAAAGCCCGCTTTGGAGACACTGATGAAGACCTCCCCGCCCTCCTCCGCGAGCCTGCCGCCCGCGCCGTCCGACCCGGTGAAGCTGCTGGAGACCCTGCTGAGCCAGCTCAGCAACTCGGTCGCCCGGCTGGAGGGCCTGTCGCGGACCCGGGAGAGTCCGTCTCCCGCGCCGCCGGCATCTCCGGCCGGGGAGCTTCAGGAGCTGCGGGCGCTTCTCCAACAGAGTCTGCCTCTGCTTCAGGCGCTGACGCGCCAGAGCGCGTCGCTCTCCGAGCGTCTCCTCCATCTGCCGGCCCGGCCGCAGAGCTTCCTGCGCCAGGCGGCGCCGGGGATCCTCACCGCGCTGCTGCTCCTCTTTCTCCTGACGGGCCTGCGCCCACACTGGCTCCTGCCGGCGGGGGCGCTCCGGACCTACGAGTTGGGGAGAGAGCTGGAAGAGGTCTATCCCCGGCTCTCCCCGGCCCGGCAGAGAGAGCTTCGCGAGCTTCTCTGGCCGAGACCCAAGCCACCGTCAGGCGGCAGCTAGAGGCCTTCGGTGTCGAACGCTTCGATCTGCGGGTGGTGGGCGCTCCGGACCGGCCCCTCATCTTCAAACGGAGCCTCAAGAGCGAGGAGGTCGTCCGCTCCGCCCCCTGGCTTCGCGCCCTGAACCGCAAGGGGGCCTCCGTCGAGATCCGGCCGGCGGGAGACGGCCCCCTTCAGCTCCTGCGGGGCGTGAGCGAGGAGAGCCTGGCGCGGGCCGTGGAGCGCGGCTTCGAGCCCGCGCTCACCGTCCGGGTGGAACCCGGCCGGTACGACGTCTGGCTTCGCCATGTCGCCCCGGGGACTGAGCCACCCGAGGAGGTGCTCACCTACGCCCGCCGGATCGCGCGTCTCGAGTATGGGCAATCCTCCCCCCGGGGCCACTCTTTCGGCGCCCTCGCGGGGTTCACGACAAGTCCCTCCTCAGGGGAGGCGGCGCTCGTCTCCGCGCGGGAGGTGCCCTACCGCCGGGCCGGAGACCTCATCCCCTATCTCGCCTGGCACGCCTCCGAAACACGGGCGGAGCTCGGCCGGGCCTGTCAACGTCTGGGGCTGCCGAGCCTCGCGAGCTTCCGCGAGCAGAATCCAGCGCTCACCCCGCGGCAGGCCGATCTCGGCTGGGCGCGCCTTGCCCTCAGCAAGGGCCTGCCTCAGGAGCAGGTCCTCACTCTCGTCGCCCTTCAGGGCTCCCGCGCGCAGGCGACTCATGCCCCCCGGGCCGTGGCCTATGGGGTGAAGATCCTTTCCTCCGCTCTCTACTCCACCCTGAGCCAGGGAGGCGACGCCGCCGCTGCCGCCACCCTACATGCCCTGGGCTCGGCGGTCTCGCTGCCGGGTACCGTTCTTCGGCTGGCGTGGGCCGGCGTGACCGCGGCCCGCCGGCTCGTCGCCGGGCGGTAGGTGCCCGAGGGCTAGGGACGGGGCGCGACTGTTTCTACGTGGCCCGGCGCGGACAGGAGAGGGCTTTACTCCCAGAACTTGCCACGTGGCAAGTTTCCGTGAGAACACTTCTTGCCACGTGGCAAGTTGCGCGACCGTTTCTACGTGGCTCCGCCCTCGGATCTTGCGCTGCGTAGAAACGGTCGCGCTCCGGCCGGATCTTCCTCGCCTTTCTTGCCACGTGGCAAGAAGTTTCAGCCGGCCTTCCGGCTCACCGTCCCCAGGGGTTGTATTTGTTTTCTACTTATCAGTAGACTTAGCGCCGTGCAAGTGCGCCGGATCCTCCTCGTTCGAACCGCCGTGGCCTTCGTATGCCTCTGCCTACTACCCCTCCGGTTTACCACCACTCCCTCGGTTCCGCGAGGTCTCTATCTCGTCCTCGCACCTGAGACCCCAGAGCGCGGCGCATTCGCGGCCGTGTGCCTGCCGTCTGATCTCGCATGCTTTGGCCGCGACCGCGGCTACCTTGGAGGATCCGGCCCTTGCCCTTGCCAGACCCGGCCCGTCGTCAAGACCATCCTCGGCCTCCCCGGCGACGTCATCGAGGTCGAGCCCGACGGCCTGCGGATCAACCACTCCCCAATCCCCGGCTCCGCTGCGCTCGCCCAAGACTCGATGGGGCGAAACCTCCCCCGTCTCCCCTCCGGCACCTACCGCATCCCAGCCTCCCACCTCTGGCTCTTCGGCGCTGCCGATCGCAGGAGCTGGGACAGCCGCTACTACGGACCGGTGCCCGCCGCCAACGTCGTCGGATCGCTTCGCCCTCTCTTGACCCTTCCCCGATGAAGCCGCGCCTCTACCGGCTCCCCGAGCCGGGGCAAACTCCTGCCGACCGCGGACGACGGCTCCTTCTCGCCACGGCCGGTGTGCTCCTCGCCTATCTCGGAGCGCTCACTCAGCGCTTCGCTCACGCCTTGAGTTACGCTCCCGTGCTGGGCCGGCCGTTCGTCGAAAATCCCAGCTTCTCCTTCCCGGTGCTCCTCGGCCTCGCAGGACTGGTGCTCAGCGCCATGACGGGTCTTGCTCTCTCCCGCCGCTTCGCCGCCGCGGCGGCTTGCGGGGTGCTCCTCGGGCCGCTCGCCGCCTTCTATGCCGGAGGCGGCTTCTACTTTCCGTTGGAGATCCTGGCCTGGCTTGTCCGGTTTCGCCGTTCCGAGGCCCTCCACCCGCTGATCGACACCCTGACCCGCCTCGCCGCCCTGGGATCGGGTGCCATCCTTCTCGCCGCTGCACTGGCCGGGCTCCTCTGGATTGCGAGAGGCACCCGCTTGCCGGACCTCCACGGCTCGGCCCGGTGGGCCAACGATCATGATGTCGCGGCCACCGGCCTTCTCGCCGTCCCTCCAAGCCCGGAGAGCTGCGCCGGGCCGGACGGCATCTTCCTCGCCGTCTGGCCTCAAGGGAACCGGCTCCTACCGCTCGTCGTCAGGGAGGATCGCAACGTCTTGGTCTCCGCCCCTCCCCGAAGCGGCAAGGGCGTGGGTCTCGTCATCCCCACGCTCTTGAGCTTCCGCGGCTCGGTCGTGGTCCACGACATCAAGGGCGAGAACTTCCACCTCACCTCGGGCTTTCGGGGCACCGAGCTCGGCCAGCTCGTCTTCCGCTTCGATCCCACCCGCACCGACAGCGCGCGCTACAACCCCTTGGCGGAGATACGCCCCGGCAACTTCGAGATGCGCGACGCTCAGAACGTCGCCGACATCCTGGTCGACCCCGCGGGAGACCGGAAACCCGACCACTGGCATCTGACCGCCCATGCTCTCTTAACCGGGCTGATCCTCCATGTCCTTTATGCGGAGGAGGAGAAAACTCTCTCCACCTGCGCGCGTCTCCTCGCCCGGCCAGGCTCGGGAATCCGCGTCACGCTCACAAAGATTCGGGACACGCCCCACCTGGGCAAGAAGCCCCATTCCGCGATCGCCACGATCGCCCAGAGCATGCTCGACAAGGCCGACGAAGAGCTCTCGGGTGTGATCTCAACCGCCTCTACTTGCCTGCAGCTCTACTTGGACCCGCTCATCGCCCGCGCCACCTCGGCCTCGGACTTCGCCTTGCGCGACCTGATCGAGGGCCCCGTCCCCGTCTCTTTGTACCTTGTGGTTCCACCGAGCGACCTGTCCCGCACGCGCCCCCTCGTCCGCCTCCTGATCAACCAGCTCACCCGCCGGCTGGTCGAGAGCATGGAGTTCGAGGACGGCCGCACCAAGCCACCAGGGCACCGCGCCCTTCTGCTGCTCGATGAGTTCCCTGCCCTGGGGAGGCTTCCCGCCCTGCAGCAGAATCTGGGCTACCTCGCGGGTTATGGCGTCTCAAGCCTCCTCGTGGTGCAGGACCTGGCACAACTGCGGGGCCTCTATGGCCAGGACGAGTCGATCAGCCCGAGCTGCCATTACCGGGTGGCGTTCACTCCCAACATGCCGGAGACCGCTCGCACGATCTCGGCGCTCTGCGGGGAGATGACCGTCCATCATGCCCACACGTCCCGCCGGGTCGGGGGACCGTTTGCGCCGGCCCACGCCACTACGAGCCCGACCGAGATCCGGCGGCCCCTTCTCACTCCGGATGAGGTTTTGCGGCTCGGCGAGGAGGATGCTCTGGTCTTCGCCATCGGGGCACGGCCCATCTTCGGGCGGCGGTTCCAGTACTTCCGTGACCCGGAGTTTCGGCGGCGGTCTCTTCTGAAGCTGCCGGAGGAGTCCGACAATCTTCCCCAGTCTAGCTTGTGGGACCGGCAAGGTGCGGTCCCTGAAAGGCCGGCTGAAGAGAGACGCTCGCTTGCGAGCCAGGTCCCCAGAATGCGTAGAGCTCGGTAGCGCGTCCGCGGTCGCTGGATTGGGGGCTGCCGGAAGAGTCCGACAACCTTCCCCAGATTGACTTGTGGGAACGGCAAGCCACGTAGTCTGAACAGCCAGGCGAGGCCGGGCGGTCGCTTGCGAGCCAGATCCAGCGTCTATAGCACTTCCGCCATCACAAGATCGCGTCGCGGATCTAAACGGTGTCTTATCTCAATAGCTCGGTCACCTTGCATCTCCCACCAACACCCACGCGGCCCATAACTGAGACGGGTCGCCTCTCTCGCGGGACCGACGCCGCGCCTCTGTCAGCGCCTCGTCCTTGCGCAGCCCCTTTCCTTGGGGTCCACCGTGCCGATAGAGCCTGTAGAAATCGGCCAGAAATCGGCTTGTAACTGCGTCCTCCGGCACCTTCCAACGCGTGCCGAGAACCGCAGCGGCGCGGGCAATGAGAAACGATCGGGTTAGGTCGAGCCGCTCGTCACTTAGTAGCGCATGACCGTATGAGGTGTCGCACGCGGCTAGGGTTACCAATTCCGCTTGAAGCGGGATCGTTGCGATTTCGGCAGCACTAAGGCGGCTGTCGTGGACTTCTGGGGTGGGATCGATCTCTAGGTAGGTTTCCGATCGGCTTCCTTCGACGTGGACGCCGCGGGTGGCGATCAGCAGATGACGGGCTTGGGCAACCCGTTCTAGATAGTTCTTGAAGTTGGCAGCAGTAGGGTGGAACGCGGCCTGTCCGGTGCCAAAGAAACCAGAGATTTCGGCAACCTCGGCGGTCGGGAGATTTAACCCCCGGCCAGAGGCGAAACCGAGAAAGGAATCGCTAGGCGAAGGAGAGGCATGGCGCCGCCGGGCAAAGTCGAGAGCCGACGCCGAGGGCGTCACGCTAATCTGCCAGTGCTCGAACAAAGGTTTGCCGGCAGGATCTAGCAGTGCTTCGAAGGGTAACTCGTGTAGCGGTCCATGAGGCACCAGTACTAGCGGTCCCCCCTCCGGAATTTCCTCGGAAAACGGTCCGATCAACAGGTCCCAGAGCTTCCTCGCCTGGGCTTCAGCGTCCGTTTCGAGGATTGGATTCGCCAGATCGTGCGTCAGCTCGCGAATCTCTCTTCCCAGCCCTAGCCAAGAAAGAGCAACAGAGCGTACAACGATGCCTTTCCGAGGAAGGATCAGGAATCCCCACACTTCCTGCTCAGCAGCGTAATACATCAGTAGTGGGCCGGTTTCCAGAGCCAAAGCTTTGATCGAATCGGCCCCCAATGTAGGCGCTTCAGTCAAAGACTCTTTCTGTCCCGCTATCCTTTGATAGCTGTTCCACGCGAGTTCCTGATCCAGTTGGCGCCGTTGGCTGCGGAGGTCCTCCTGTTGATCCAGCGCGGCTGTATTGCGGAGTTTATCTTCGATCTGCCAAATCTTAGCCTCCAAGCGCTGGCGTTCAGCCATTAGATCGGAGGCGGAGACATTTTCGCCCCGGTTCGGGGGTGTAGCGAGAAGATCGAGAAGAACCCTCGCGCGTGCCTCTTCGGCGAGCCGTAGCGCCTCTGCTGTCTGAGTCTCTTGCCTAGCTCGAAGGGGGACCAGGAAATCATATGCCTTACTGATGGCAGCCTCTTGAGCGGTGCGATGGCGATCCGTTATCCAAGTTTTTCGCCATTGGGAATGAAGATGGATCGCTTCGCTTGCCGAATTGACGGCCGCTTTAGTATCGCCTAGTTGGATTTCTGCTTCAGCTTTGAGTAGATAGGCTGACTCCTGACCTGGGATAATAACGGCTTTCGTATACGCCGCGATCGCATTCTCGGCAGCCTTACGCACCTCAGGCCAATCGCGGTTCGTCCGAAAGGCATTCGACTCACCAAGCCAACTGGTACCCATTCCGTTGTTATCTTCAATTTTGAGATAAATTTTACGAGCCTCTCTGTATGCAGACATGCCACTTTTAATGTCTCCGACTTCTACATCGACATCTGCTTCTCCAAGCCAAGCATTCGCCTCTCCCAGCGGGCTGGCCAGCGATTGAAATGATTTGCGGGCGCCCCGAAATAGGGCCAAGGCCTGCTGATATGCGCCACTGTTGTACAGAAGAGTCGCAATGTCTACCTCGCAGTTTGCCTTGCCTACAGGATCGCCAACCTCTAAGAAGAGCCTGGAAGCTTCTATATAAGCACCGAGCGCCCGGGCGTTCTCACCTAGATGCACAAGCACTGCTGCTTCACCTCGCAAGGTA
>DASUEN010000025.1:0-7467 GCA_036275055.1 Thermoanaerobaculia bacterium | reverse complement strand
AGACTCCCGGGAGGGGCTCGGTCGCGGCGCAGAGGGCGAGCCGCAACCCGGCGAGCCCGGCGCCGCAGGCGAAGCCGATGAGCAGACCCCGGCCGCTGCGCGGGCCGAGACGGCCGGCCAGGAGGGCGTCGAGGCTGGTGGTGAAGCCCGCGTCGTTCGAGCGGTAGAGCGATTCGGCGGACGACCAGAGGAGGAAGAGCAACGCGGTCAGCCCCACCGCCACGGCCGGAAACATCCAAGGCGGGCCGGTGAGGATCCCCGGCGCCGGCCGCAGGGTGGCGAGGCCGCCCAGTGCCAGCAGGAAGCCGTTCCTCAAGCTGATGCGCCGCCGCAGCAGCAGGGTCGCGAAGAGGATCGCGAGGGCGAGGAAGCAGGGGATGAGCTTCCAGAACAGCGTCATGGGACGCGCCAGGAAGTCGTCCGTCCCCACCGCGTGCGCGAGGTCTCGGGCGCCGCGCCCCACGAAGACGTACCCTCCGACGACGAAGGCTTGCAGGTGCTGCGGCAGGCGCCCGCCTTTCAGGGGGTAGAGGATGCGCAGCAGGGTCACGATAGTGTCGGTACGGCCGGTCCCGAGAGTCTCGCCGCGAGCGAGGAGCAGGGGCGCCAGGGTCTCCACATGGCGGAGGGCAGGTCCCGGATCCACCAGGCCGTAGGGCGAGACGAACCCGCCCCACCAGGTGAGGAGCTGGGGCTCACCGCTGAAAGAGAAGTCCACGGCGAAGACGCCGCTCCCCTCGGAGCCCGGCTCCGTCACGCCGTGGACGACTTCGACGCGAACGGCACTGCGCGTGGCCAGGAGCCAGCGGCTCCCTTCGTCGCCCAGCGCGCGGTAGGGCTCCATCTGCTCGGGTCCCCGCGTTAGCAGCACGGCCTCGGGCTCGCCGGGAGCGAGCGTGAAGCCGGCCCGTGCCGCCAGCTCCCGGTAGCGTTGGCGATAGGCCGTCTCACCCAGCGGCCGCTCCTGCCGCCACTCGGGCAGGTACGACTCGGCGAGGGCGAGCCCGGCGAGGAAAGCCACCAGGCCGAGGGCGGTGCCCAGGAGGAGGATGCCTTTGCGGGTCGAGCTGGCCATGGGGTATGGCCCGTTCTACAAAAACGGCGACAGCCACCGCGCCAGGCGATCACCGATCTTCTTGAGCACGGAGCGGCGGCGCCAGGCGTCGCGGTCGATCTCCTCGGCGCTCTTCAGATCGTTCAGGAAAGCCTTTTCCAGCGTCGCCGCCGTCACCGGGCAGAGCATCAGTAAATCGCACTCGGCGTTGAAGACGAAGGAGCGGAAGTCGAGGTTCGTCGAGCCCACCACGGAGACGAGGCCATCGGCCACCAGGGTCTTGGCGTGGAGGATGGCGGCCTGGTATTCGAAGATCCGCACCCCCCGCTCGAGCAGCGCCCCGTAGTAGCCGTGGCCGGCGTGGCGGACGATGGGCACGTCCGTCTTGCCCGGGAGGAGGAGGCGCACGTCCACACCGCGGGCCGCGGTCTCACCCAGCACGTCGAGCCCCTGGTGGCCAGGTGCGAAGTAGGCGTTGGTGATCCACAGTGTCTTCTTGGCCGCCGCCGCGATGGCGGCCAGCGCCGCGGCCGACTCGGCCTGGCCGCGGTTGGGGCGCGAATCGAGCACCATGACGCGCGAGCCCGGAGCCTCCGCGGCCTCGGCCGGCAGCGGCTCGATCTCGAATGGATCGCCGTCCGCATGCACCCAGCCTTCGGAGAAGACCACGGCCATCTCCCACGCCGTGGGACCCGTGACCCGCACGTGCGTGTCCCGCCAGGTCTCGCCCGGCTTGGGGCGGCGGCGGATGGATCCATATTCCTCGCCGATGTTCATGCCGCCGGTGAAGGCCACTTTGCGGTCGAGCACCAGGATCTTCCGGTGATCGCGGAACGGCTGGTACCAGAGCCCCTTGAACAGCGGGTGGAAGAGCCGCACTGCGATGTCGTGCCTCTCCATCTCCAGCCAGAACTCGGCGCGGGTGGCGGAGGAGCCCATGGCATCGGCCAGCACCCGCACCGCGAGCCCCCTCTTGGCCGCCGCTTTCACTCCGTCGAGGAACGCCCTCCCCGTGGAGTCGTCCTTGAAGATGTACGACTCGAGGAGCACCTCCTGCTCCGCGGCTTCGCCGGCTTCGCGCATGGCGGCGAAGGCATCGCGGCCGGTGAAGTAGACCTCCACCTGATTGCCGCCGAGGAAGGGAGCGCCGTCGATCCGCCGCAGCAGCACCTCGAAGCCCGGGTCCGCGAGCCCTTCGGGGAGGGCCGCGGCAAGCTTCTCGACCCGTCCCACCCGCAGATCGGGCGGCAGCTTGCGCCCGGGAAACGGGTGGAGGAGGGGACGGAAGAGCCGGAGGCGGCGTCGGTGGCGGCGGGACATAGGTGAAGAGGAGTATGTCAGAGACCTACGCTACTATGGTCTCCTCCCGAGAGGCCCTCCAATGCTCAACCGAATCCCGCGCGTCCTCGTCGTCTTCCTGCTGGCTGCTCCTGCCGTGCTCGCTCAGGCGCCGCCGCCCACCCTCGCGGCGCCGAAGGATCCCGTCGCGGCCGCCACCCGCTTCATCGACCTGCTGGTGAAAGGGGACTACCCGGCCGCCGCGGCCCTCGAAGGCGGGGTGATGAAGAAGGCGGCGCCAGCGGCCAAGCTGAGCGAGATCTGGACGGGAATCCAGACCCAGTTGGGCGCCTACAAGCGGCGAGTCGCCACCCGCTCCGAAAAGCCGGCCCAGTACGACGTGGTCTTCGTCACCACGGCCTTCGAGAAGCAGACGGTGGACCTCAAGGTGGTGATCGACGACGCGAGCGAGGTCGTCGGCTTCTTCATCCAGCCCGTTCAGTCCGCCGCGCCGCCGCCGGACCCCTCGCCGCCCCCCTACGCCAAGCCGGACTCCTACCATGAGCGCGAGGTCACCGTGGGCTCCGGCGAGTGGGCCCTCCCCGGCACGCTGACGATGCCGGTGGGAGCCGGTCCCTTCCCCGCGGTCGTCCTCGTCCACGGCTCGGGTCCCAACGACCGCGACGAGACCGTCGAATCGAACAAGCCGTTCCGCGACCTGGCCCTGGGTCTCGCCTCGCGGGGGATCGCCGTGCTCCGCTACGAGAAGCGCACGCGGCAGTACGCCGGCAAAGTGGCGGACGTGGCGGGTTTCACCGTACAGCAGGAGACGGTGACGGATGCTCTCACCGCTCTGGCCCTGCTGCGCGGCAGCGAAGGAGTCGATCCGCGGCGGGTCTTCGTCCTTGGTCACAGCCTGGGCGGCATGCTCCTGCCGCGCATCGGCCAGAGCCAGCCGGCCTTGGCCGGTCTCATCGTGATGGCGGGAGCGGCGCGCCCCATGGAAGACCTCATCCTGGAGCAGGTCTCCTACCTCGCGGCGCTCGACGGCATCGTCACCGATCCGGAGAAGAAGCAGATCGAGGGGCTGCGCGCCGAGGTGGCAAAGGTCAAGGGCCTGAAGCCCGGCGCCACGGAAAGCGCGCTAGGCGCCCCCGCCTCCTACTGGCTCGACCTCCAGGGGTACGATCCGCCGCAGGCCGCGAAGTACCTCCCCCAGCCCATGCTGATCCTGCAAGGCGAGCGCGACTACCAGGTGACGATGGCCGATTTCACCGCCTGGAAGAAGGGTCTCGCGGGCAAGCCCAACGTCACCTTCAAGTCCTACCCCAAGCTCGATCACCTCTTCCTCGCCGGAGAAGGCAAGAGCGGCCCGGCCGAGTACGAAAAGCCAGGGCACGTGGATGCCGGGGTGGTGGGGGATATTGCGGCGTGGATCTTGGGACAGGGGAAGAAGCCGGCGGAGCGGACGTGGTAGGGCGAGGAGCGGCGGGACTTCGCAGCCGGCTCAGCCGAATTTGACCTTCTCGTAGACCTCGCCGAGGGCCAGCTCGCAGCGGATGGTGGGGAGCTCGATCCGGCTCTCCAATCCCGCGACGGCGGTGAAGAGCCAGCCGCCGCCATCGTCCTGTCGCAGATAGCGCTCGATCAGGGGTGCCGTCTGCGAGACCACGAGGTACTCGACGAAGGAGGGAATGGTCCGGTAGTGCTCGAACTTCTTTCCCCGGTCGTAGGCCTCGGTGCTGGGGGAGAGGACCTCGATGATCAGGGTGGGGTTGAGCAGCGTATCGAGCTGATCGTCGTCGAACTCGGGCTCGCCGCAGACCACGACGATATCGGGATAGGTATAGAGGCCCACGGAGGGGATGTGGATTCGCTGGTCGCTGGCGTACACCTCGCAGGGACGCTGCTTGACCTGCAGGCTCAGTTCCCTGGAGAGATTGGTGCAGATCAGGTTGTGATTCCGGCTGTTCCCCGCCATCGAGAACATCTCGCCGTCCAGGTACTCGCTCCGCGACTCCGCGTGGCGCTCGATCTCCAGGTACTCGGTGGCGGTGAGATAGTGCGTCTGCTGTGCGTCCATAGGCGGTCTCCGAAGTAGAGAATACAGGTGCCTCCCGGACGTGTCAAGCGGTGGGGCCGGATCGGCCGCCCGCGGCCATGAGGCGGGATAACTCTCTGATCCCACGAGGTTTGACCATTCTAAAATCAGATCTTAGAATGGGCAGGATGTAGATTTTATGCGCTGATTCCGTCCCTTTCCGACGCGCCCGACCCCGCCCAAGCCCCTCATCACCCCGGCCCTCTTCTCCCATCGCCCTCCCCCCGACCGGGAGAGAAGAGGGAGAACAGCCAGAAGGGACGAAAGGGACAACAGGGACAGCAAGGACGAAGAGGAGAACAGCAGGACCGCTAGCGCGCGGTTCCCCTCTCCCGGGGAGGGGGCTGGGGTGGTCGGGAGAGGGGCAGGGGTGAGGGTCTTGGGCGGGGGAAGCCCTGCTGGGAGAAGACACCGTGGTACCGGGAGGCCGCTCTCCCTCTTCTCCCGGCCGGGGGGAGGGCGATGGGAGAAGAGAGCCGGGGCGATGAGGGGCTTGGGCGGCCGGCCCTCCGGATCAATCGTGATAGCTTGAGGCTGTGAGCGAGATGAGGGATGGTGCGAAAGGGGGGACTCGAACCCCCACGGCCTTGCGACCACAAGATCCTGAATCTTGCGCGTCTACCAATTCCGCCACTTTCGCAGCGCGGGTGAGATTCTAGGGAGAACCCAGAGACGTGTCAACTTCATGGGCGGGAGCCGAAGGGCTTCTACGGCAGGAGGTCTCCGCCCGGCTCGACGAGGCCGGGCGTGAAGGCTTGGAGGCGGAGCAGCTCCAGAGGCTGGTGGGAGCGAGCCCGGAAGAGCTGGCGCGGACCCTCGCGCGGCTGCAAGGGGAAGGCAAGGCGGTGGAGATGGAGGGGCGGTGGCTCGCTCCCCGCCACACGGGATGGACCGTCGGCCTGGTGGAGAAGCTGGAGGACGGCGACGCGCTGATCCGCCCCGGCGTGCGCGGCGAGCCGGCCCTCCTGGTCCGCCGGCGCAACCTGAAGCGGGCGCAGGAGGGGGACCGGGTGGTCGTGCGCCGGCTCGGGAAGGCGCGCCCCTGGGACGACCGACCGGCCGAGGGCACGGTGGTCAAGGTCCTCGGCCCTGGCTACGAGTCGCTGGTGGGGTCGCTCGAGACGGACGAGCGGGGAATCCGCTGGCTGGTGCCGTTCGACAGCCGCGTCTCCCTGGAGCTTCACGTGGAGGGAGCGGCGGGCATTCCGGATGGCCACTTCGTGGTCGTCGCCGTGGAGCGCCCGGGCCGGGCCCCCGTGGGACGGGTGATGGAGGTGTTGGGCGATCCCGAAACGCCGGGGGTGGACGTGCTGGTGGTGCTGCGCCACCACGGCATTCCCGAGGACTTTCCAGGCGAGGTCACGGATCTCGCAGGCCGTTTCCCCGCCGATCCCCGGCCGCAGGACTGGGCGGGGCGGGAGGACCTGCGGGAGCGCACGATCATCACCATCGACGGCGAGACGGCCCGCGACTTCGACGACGCCGTGTCCATCGAGCGCCTGCCGGCTGGAGTCTTCCGCCTCGGCGTCCACATCGCGGACGTGTCCCACTATGTAAAGGATGGCGATGCGCTCGACCTGGAAGGCTACCGGCGGGGGACCAGCGTCTACTATCCCGACCGGGCCATCCCCATGCTCCCCGAGGGGCTGTCCAACGGCCTCTGCTCGCTACGCCCGCAGGTGCCGCGGCTGACGCTCTCCGTCTTCCTGGAGATCGACCGCGACGGGGTGATCCGCGCGCGGCGCTTCGCGGAGACGGTGATCCGCAGCACCCGGCGCATGACCTACACCGAAGTGCGCCGCGTCCTGGAAGAGCCACGGCCGGAGGACGCCGCCGAGTACGGTCCGGTCCTGCCGATGCTGCGCGAGATGCATCACCTGATGCAGATCCTCCATCACGCGCGGACCCTGCGCGGCTCGATCGACTTCGACCTCCCCGAGGGGGACGTGGTGCTGAACACGGACGGCGTGATGGTGGGCATCTTCCCCGAGGAGCGGAACGTCGCCCACCGGATCGTCGAGGAATTCATGATCGCCGCCAACGAGGCGGTGGCATACGAGCTGGTGAGCCGGAGCATTCCCGCCCTCTACCGCGTGCACGCCCAGCCGTCTCCGGAGCGGCTGGAAGAGCTCTCCGAGCTGTTGGCCACCTTCGGCCTGAAGCTGCGGGGAGAGCTCGAGAACCTCCCGCCCATCGCGCTTCAGGAGGTGCTGCGGGAAGTTAGGGGCAAGCCCGAGGAGAAGTTCGTGTCGTCCGTCGTCCTGCGCACGCTCCAGCGGGCCGTCTACGATCCGCAATGCCTGGGCCATTACGCCCTGGCTTCGCAGTTCTACACCCATTTTACCTCGCCCATAAGGCGCTATCCGGACCTGGTGGTCCACCGTCAGCTCAAGGCGCTCCTCAACGGGCGGACCCAGGAGTGGGAGGCGACGCGCCTCCCCGAGCGGCTGCCGGCCATCGCCGAGCACACCAGCACCACGGAGCGGCGGGCCGAGCAGTCCGAGCGCGACCTGCTGCAATGGAAGAAGGTGCGCTTCCTGGCCGGCCGGGCCGGCGAGACTTTCAAGGGGCGGATCACGGGAGTCCAGCCCTTCGGCCTCTTCGTGCAGCTCGACGGCTACTTCGTGGACGGCCTGGTGCCCATCCGCACCATGGGGGACGACTTCTACCGCTACGAGCCCGAAGCCCACCGCCTGGTGGGGGAGCACCAGGGACGGACCTTCCGGCTGGCCGATCCCGTCGAGGTCGTGCTAGTGGGAGCCTCGAAAAAGGCGCGGGGATTGGACTTCACGCTGGTGGGGATGGCGCCTCCGGTGCCGCGGGCGGAAAAACCGCGGACGCCCAAGCCCAAGGAGCGAGCGCCCAGAGAGCGGGCGGAAAGGCGGCCACGGCGGTAGGTCTACTTTGTCAGGTCCTTTCCCCCGCCCAAGACCCTCATCACCCCTGCCCTCTTCTCCCGCCCCCTCGCCACCCCCCTCACCGGGAGAAGAGGGAGAACAGCAAGAAGGGACAACAGGGACAGCAGGGACACAAG
>DASUEN010000024.1:0-12734 GCA_036275055.1 Thermoanaerobaculia bacterium | reverse complement strand
GTAGTCCCTGCGGGACCGCGGCTTGTTCTTTATGGGTCCCGCAGGGACTACCGTGGGTAGCCCAGGATTTCAATCCCGGGCGCCAGCGGAGTTGCTGGCAACCCCTTTCGAGACACCCTCTACGAGGGAATGCGAGAACCGACCGGTGCTTTCGTCAGGGCCTCTACGGGTCTTCCTAGCGGTCCAGCAGCCGGCAGACGATCTCCTTGTACAGGCGGACGGCTTCCTGAAGCTCCCGCTTCGCCACTCGCTCCTGCGGAGTGTGGGCGACGTGGATGCTTCCTGGACCCAGGAGGAAGGGCTCGCCCCAGGCGCTGAGGCGAGGGACGTCGGTGGTGTACTTGACGATCGTGGTCTCGAACCCGGGGAGGGCTCCGAGATGGATGGCCGGGGTCTCGCGGATTTCGGCGATGCGTACCCCGGGGACGGCGTGGACGGCCGCCGCGATCCGCCGCCGCAGGTCCACCGTTTCGCCCACGGTGCGGAGGGTGACCTCGGCCCGCGCCTGATCCGCCACCACGTTGGGGGCGCGGCCTCCGGAGAGGGTGCCGACGTTGATCGTCGTGTCGCCCAGGACGGGATCGGCGGGGAAGGGCAGGCCGCGCAGCCGGGCGAGGACGTCCAGGAGCTTGTCGATGGCCGAGTCTCCCAGCTCCGGATAGGCGGAATGGGCGGCCCGGCCCTCCGCTTCCAGGGCCAGGTAGAGCATCCCCTTGGAGCCCAAGGCCAGACGGTTCTCCGTGGGCTCGCCGTTGACGAGGTACCGCGCCCCCCGCGGGTGGCGGTTGGCCATCTGGGCGCCGGCGCTGTCCGCCTCCTCCCCGACCACCAGCAGCAGGCCGAAGCCGCGCCGCCCCTCGGCCAGCAGCTCCTCGGCGGCATGGAGCATGGCGGCGATCCCTCCCTTGGTGTCGCACGCTCCCCGGCCGTGGAGGTGATCGCCGTCCTCGGACGAGGGGAAGAACGGCGGCACCGTGTCCATGTGGGTCGAAAGGACCACCGCCGGCTCGCCCCAGGCGGCGAAGACGTTGAAGCGTTCCCCCTCGACCGGCATCTTCTCGACGGCGCCCGCGCCCGCGCGGTCAATCATCGCTTCCAAGTACCGAAAAAGGAAATCGCCGACCTCGGCCTCGCGGCCGGTCGTCGAGTCGACGTCGATCAGGGTGCGGGCGAGGGAGGTGAGGGGCATGGTCATGGGGAGGAGGGACATGCAAGGATCATATCCGGGGCTCGCCCAACACTTTTCCCTCCCCATGCGTCTACCAGGTTGTGAACGTACCCATGACCACGAGCGCGATCTTGGACAGGCACCGAACCCAGACCGCCACAGACCGCCTGGCCCGCCTCTTCGACGCCCATCACGAGCGTCTGTTCCGGCTGGCCCGGCGGTTGTCATCCGATCGCGAGGAGGCCCGGGACCTGGTGCAGGAAGCCTTTCTCCGCGCCGCGCGCCAGCCGGCGGCGGTGCCGGAGGGAGCGCAGCCCGAAGAGGCCTGGCTGGTACGGACGCTCGTCAACCTCTGCCGCGACCGCTTCCGGCGGCTGGGCGTGCGGTCGCGGGCGGCTGAGGAGATCCGGCGGGACGAGCGCGAGGCGGCCTCCGGCCATCCGGAAGAAGCGGCCGTGGCCCGGGCGACGGTGCAGGCCGCCCTGGCCCGTCTCTCTCCCAGGCGCCGGGCCGTGGTGGTGCTGCACGAGCTCGAAGGTGTGGCCGTGCGCGAGGTGGCGCGGCTGCTGGGGGTGACCGAGGTGACGGTGCGCTGGCATCTGCTGGCCGCCCGCCGCGACCTCGCGAGCCTGTTGCTGAAGGAGGAACGGAGATGAACGCTGACCTGAATCACGATCGCCTGCGCCGGATCCTGCAACAGGGAGATCCCGCCGCCGGGGACCCTGGGCTGACCGCGGAGGAGGTCCACACCCTGCGGCGGACGGTGTTGACGGCCATTCCGGAGCCTCGGCCCCGGCGCGCCTGGCTCCCGGCTCTCGCGGCGGGAACGGCGGTGTTGATCGTTTTGGCCCTCGCCGCCGCTCTCGGACCCTGGCGCCGGCCGGCGGCTCCCCGTGCCGAGGTTCAGGTGGCCGCCGACCCCGCTCCTGCTGCACCGTCCGTTCCGCCGGCAGTTTCGGCGGCGCCGGCGATCACCATCCCGCCGCCGGCGCCCGGGGTGCCCGTGAAGAGCTCCAGGCCGGCGCTCCGCCGTCCGGTGCGGGCGCTCAGGACTTTGCCGGTACGCCCGAACGATGCCCCGGTGCTCACGGCTTCGTTGCCGGTGCGGGAGATCCAGTTCTCGACACCCGGCGGCACCCGCGTCATCTGGGAGCTGTCGGCCAAAGACATTCGATAGATGAGACCCGCCGCCTCAGGCGGCCTGTAAGGAGATGAAGACCATGAAGAGCTCGTGTATCCGCCCGCTCGCTTTCGCCACCCTGCTGCTCCTGCTCCCGGCGGCGCCGCTGATGGCCAGGCCGGCGCAAGAAACCCCCGCTCCACCCGCGGCCCTCACCACGACCCGGTCCGAGATCCGCTTCCTGGACCTCCACACGGCCGAGCAGATCGCCTGGGATCAGTGCCCGGAGAAGGAACGTTGCCAGATTTCCGCCTCCGCCTTCCTCGGCGACGCCTCCGCCAAGTGGGTCGGTGATTCCTCCCTGAAGGGTTTTCTCGAAGTGCGATGCGATTCCGCCACCCACGAACGGATCTCCCGCGCCCTGGCCAAGGCCGACGCCGCTCCGCTCACCCAGAGCTTCCAGCTCCTGCTGCTCGCCGCCAGCACGCACAAGGCTGCCAGCGAGCCAGACGTGCCGGCGAGTGCCCAGAAAGCCCTCGCCGACCTGCGCGGCTTCCTCCCCTACAAGAGCTACCAGCTCCTCGACTCGACCTGGCTGCGCGCCACCCAGGACAAGGCCACCGAAGGCCGGGTGGTCGGCCGCCAGGATGCGGGGTACCGGGTGAAGATGCGGTTCCGCATCACCGGCAACGAGCAGATGTTTTTGGACGCCTTCGAGCTGAGCGAAGAGCTCTCCATGCCTCGGCCGGCCACTGAGGGGAAGAAGGAGCCGGCCGTCGCGCCTCACGCGCCCCGCGATCTCATCAACACCTCCTTTTCGCTCAAGAAGGGGGAAACCATCGTGGTGGGCACTTCCAAGCTCGACGGCTCGGAAGACGCCCTCGTCGTCCTCCTCACCGCGGTTCCCCAAGGCTGAGGCGGGAGGGAGAAAGACCATGACGAAGATGCTTCTCGCCCTGCTCCTCGGTCTCCCAGGCGCCGTGTCCGCGGAGACCTACTCGCTCCTCGGCCACTGGGAGGGCGCCGTGGCGCGGCTTGGGTCCGTGCAGCCCATCCAAGTCGATTTTCGCGAGCAGGGCGGGAAGCTCAGCGCGACGGTGGACTGTCCAGAGCGGAGCCTCGCCGGCATGCCGGCGGAGACGGTCGAGTACAACCCGCCCACCCTGCGCCTCAAGTTCCTCTATGGCGACGCCACCTTGCGGGTGGACGCGGAGACGGAGGAGATCACCGGGGTGATCCCGGCCTGGCAGCCCGAGGTGCGGGTCCACCTCAAGCGGGCCGAGGCTCCGGCGGTCGATTTCCTGGAGGAGGAAGTCCATTTCGCGAGCGGCACGCTGTCACTGACGGGGAACCTGGTCCAGCCGATAACCAAGGGTCCCCATCCAGCCCTGGTCCTGGTGCAGGGCTCCGCCTGGAACACGCGGACGGAGCCCCGGTACCGGTCCCAGGCCGTCTTCTTCGCGCGGCACGGCTTCGCGGCGCTGATCTACGACAAGCGTCCCGGCTTCGAGAACGCGACCTTCAGCGATCTCGCGGACGACGCGGCGGCGGCCGTGCGCTACCTGAAAACCCGCAAGGACGTGGACGTCCGCCACGTCGGGCTGGCCGGCTACAGCCAGGGTGGGTGGCTCGCTCCCCTTGCCGCCAGCCGCGTGGAAGGGGTGGCCTACCTCGTTCTTCACGTGGCGCCCGCGGTGAGCGTGGAAGAGCAGGAGATTCAGCACGTGCGCTACGGAATGGCCGCGGACGGGTTCTCCGAGGAGGACGTCGCCCGCGCCGCCGCCTACACCCGGAAGGTCTTCGACGTGGCCTATCGCGGAGCGGACTGGGCTGGGCTCGCCGTGGCCACGGAGAAGGCGAAAGGGACGAAATGGGCCGAGCAGGTGCAACTGGCCACCACCCCCGCCGACCTCGAAGGGTGGCGGCACCAGCGCTACGATCCTGCCGAGACCCTGCGCCGCACCACCGTGCCCGTCCTCGCCCTCTACGGCGCCATCGACACCCTAGTGCCGCCCGCCGAGAACGCCGAGCTGATGCGCCGCTTCCTCACCGAGGCGGGGAACCGGGATGTCACCATCCGGATTTTCCCGCGGGCGAGCCATAACCTCGAATGGTTCGGCGACCTGCGCACCGGCACCTGGAGCTGGCCCGAAGGATACTGGGTTTGGGCCAAGCGGGCTCCGGGCTATGCGGACACGGTGGTAGGCTGGCTGCGGGCGCACCTGGACCCGCCGTGATATCGTTCTTGGTCAGCAAACCATGGACGTGCCCAACGACTGCCAGATCAGTTATGACAAAGTGGCGGACGAATACGTCCGGCGCATCTTCGACGAGCTCCAGCACAAGCCGCTCGACCGCCAATTGCTCGACCGGTTTGCCGCGAGCGTGCGTGACGCCGGTCCGGCGTGCGACATGGGTTGCGGTCCTGGCCAGGTTGCTCGTTACTTGCACGAGCGCGGCGTTCAAGTCTGCGGGGTCGATTTGTCGCAAGCGATGGTGGAACGGGCGCGACTGCTGACCCCGGGAGTCGAGTTCCGGCAAGGCGACATGATGGCGCTCGACGTACCAGACGAAGCCTGGGCGGGCATCGCGGCTTTTTACTCCATCATCCACATATCTCGGGACGACATGGCGCAGGCGCTCGGCGAGCTGTGGAGAACGTTAAAACCGGGCGGCCTGTTGCTGCTGGCCTTCCATCTCGGCGACGAGACGATTCACCTGGACGATTGGTGGGATCAGAAAGTGTGCATCGACTTCTTCTTTTTCCGCTCCGCCGAGATGGCAGGCTACCTGACGTCGGCAGGATTCGAGATCGAGGAGATCATCGAACGGGAGCCGTATCCCGAGGTGGAGCATCCTAGCCGGCGGGCTTATATATTCGCCAAACGGTCGAGGACGGAGGGGTGACCATGCCGGCCAACCTTGTGCGAAGCGTCGCCTTGCTGTTGGCGTTGTTGGCGGCTGGCTCTGCTGCGCCGCCCGCGCCCATCGTGCACTGGCAACCTCTTCAGAAGGGAGTAGAGCTGGCGATCATCCCACTGGCTGCTGCCGGCGGGTCGGGCTCATTCTATGTCGTGCGTGTCGATCCGCGGCTTGCTCACCTGCAGGTTGCTCTCGCGTCAGAAACCGGTGCTGGCCCGCGGACGGCAGGGGAGTGGTGCCGGAGGGCGGGCCTTTCGGTGGCCATCAACGTAGGCATGTTTCAGACCGATCAAAAATCCAACGTCGGCTATCTCCGCCACGGCACACACCTCAACAACGGACGTTGGAACGCCTATCGCTCTGTTCTCGCGGCGAGGCCGAAGGACCCGTCACTCCCTGCACTCCTGTGGCGAGATCTCGATCAGTCGAATGCGACCGCAGACCTGAGCAGATACGAGATCGTGGTGCAGAATTTGAGGCTGATCGCGGGCAAGGGGAAGAACGTCTGGTCGCAAAGCGGCAAGCGCTGGAGCGAAGCGGCAGTGGCAGCGGACTCGGACGGGCACCTGCTCTTCCTCTTTTCGCGAGCCCCCTATTCCATGCGAGATTTCAACGAGCTGCTCTTGAAACTCCCTCTGAATGTAACCCAGGCCATGCACGTCGAGGGTGGCCCCGAGGCAAGCCTCTCCATCCACACCGCCAGCGTCAACCTGGATCTCTGCGGAAGCTACGAGACAGGCTTTCGGCTCGACGATACGAACCGGGACCAGTGGCCCATTCCCAACGTACTGGGTGTGGCTCGCGAGGACGTGCCTTCCGCGCAGGTGCATTGAGGGTTCGCCACACGATAACTGTGGCAGTTTCCCAAGCCAGACCTTCGATGCACGCTGCACTTAGAGAGAATGGATAACTACTTCCGGGTGCTGCGCCGCAAGGCGCTCGAGATCGTCGGGGTCTCCGGTGAGGATATGGGCTCCTCCCCCCTCCACGGCTTGGGCCACGACGAGAGCATCCACGGTATGCGCCGAGCGGGCTGCTGCCAACAGTCTCCCGGCCGTGCGCCCGTGAATCTCGCGCGCCTCTGGTACCGAGCCGACCGCTTTGAGCAGGCGGTTGACAGGAGCGTCCCGGGGTCCGCCGCGGATCGTCTCAGCCACGACGACCACCGGAATCTCAACGGGAGACCGAACCTCCAAGCTCA
Source organism: Thermoanaerobaculia bacterium (assembly GCA_036275055.1). Classification (GTDB taxonomy): domain Bacteria; phylum Acidobacteriota; class Thermoanaerobaculia; order Multivoradales; family UBA5704; genus DATARR01. Next base: position 6,323 of record DASUEN010000024.1, on the reverse strand, counting down.
GGGCCAGGAAGGCGAGCGCCCTCCGGTCTCCTCGCGCCAGAGCGATGATCGCCCCAGAATCCAGAATCAGGCGATGCGACGAGTGGCTGTCTTCTTTTCGGACGCGTGCCATTCTTGCCGGACCTCTTCCATCATTTCGGGGTCGATCGGCCCGTGCTCCTGCACGAGATCTGCGAGCAGGCCGGAGAGGCGATCGTGCTGCAACTGATGGCCGAGCGCAAGATTGACATAACCCGAAAGCCCGCGAGCGCCGACGACCTCGCGGGCTTCGGCAACGAGCTCTTCATCAAGGGAGAGAGAGACTTTTTCGGTGGCCATGGCTTAATCCTACCACAGGTAGGACACAAGGCGCAGCACCAAGGAGTGGCGCCGAATGCTTCCGCGCCGCTCAGGATTCCGACGTGACCTCACCGGCGAAGACGGCCAGGAGAGCCCGGCCGAACCACCGGTCCAATTGTTCCAGGTCGCGACAGCGCAAGATCTCCTGCCGCTGGGCCTCGCCCGCCGGGATGCTGCGCAATTCCAGGATCTTGAGAATGTCCTCAGCTCTTCCTCTGGCGACTCCCAGCGCTTCCCCTTCGTTCCTGGCTGCGTCCTCCCGCTTCTGGATCACGGGATTGCCCTTGGCCACCAGCGCCTCGGCCACCTCGTTGTCAGCCACCGCGGCATCGAGCAGAGCCGCTACGACCAGCGGCCGCATCAGACATGGATCTTCGATCCTCGAATCCGCTTCCAACCGGCGCCAACTCCGGGTCTCCGGCAACCACTCGCAGACGCGCTGGTCCCCCTTGACCCAGACTGCGAAAATCCGCCGCACACCCCGGCGATGCATCTTCACGGCTTTCTCCGACACGTCCGCCTCGGACTGCTCCGACACCACCTCGAAGGCGATCTCCTCCAGGTGACGCTCGCCTGTCGCCGGCTCCTCCCCGTCCTTGAACACGCAGACGTCGCTGGCGAAGTCATCCTTCTGCCCGAGGCGGGTGAGCAGGTCCGCCGCACCTGTATAGCCGGGAGCCACCTGAGGATCGAGGACGTAGGACAGCTTGTTGTGCCAGATGGCGTGTGGCGGCTTGGCCGGCTGGGCAACCACCCGCCGGCCGCCGATGATCTCGTCGCGCGTCACCTAGGGTTCCACCATGGTCGTCGACCCCAGGGAGGGAGTTACAGCCCGGTGGCCTGTAGGTCAACTGCCGGTCCCTCAACTCCACGGTACTTCCTCGGTAGCGGTTCACAGCACTACGAGATGCTCCGGCCCAGCACCCGGTGCCGCCGACAGAGGGATAGTCTGGTCGAAACTCACCAGCCTTCCTCCACTCTGCACCGCAAGAGCGAGCAGATAGATATCCGTCACCTGCCGCGGCCCGTGAAGGTGGCTTGGGTCCACATGATGCCCCTCGAGCAAGCTGACGGAGCAGGGCCAGAACTCGTGGTACTCAGTACTCGTTGCTCGGCGCAGGCGGTCGATAGCCTGGGAGGGAGACACCGGGCTCGGATACTTTGGCTGGCTGATAATGCGGACGAATCCGTTCTGCGTCAGGGCGCAGGACGCCCAGCCGTGGCGGATTTCCCCGGAGATCCACTCTCGGGCCCTCTGGTGGTCGACATGGCTCGCATCGAGCAACGCGAGAAGCACATTGATGTCGAGAAGTGCTCGCATCACTCGCTGTCTTCCTCGCGAAGCTTGTTGATCAACTCGTTGGAGACCGCCATGCCTCGGGCGGGCAGCGGTTCAAAGCCGTAGAAGCTCTCCGGTTCGGTGACTTCGTAGCCGCGGTGCCGACGCGTCAAGCCCTCCCGAGCGCACTCCGACAGGATCTCTCCGGCACTGCGCTTCTCTCTCCTGGCTCTCTCCTTGACCGCTAGCAGGACGTCGTCGGCGATGTCGAGGGTGGTTCGCATGCATCAGATGCTAACACATCTTGGATAGCGGCGGAGCCGGGCAGGGGCGTCTCTCGACAGCCCGCTGCGGTATACTCACCGACACGAAATCGCGGTTGAGGAGCTTGGGCATGCGGCAGAACCCTTCGCTGGACGGTACTCTGAAGGCCTCACAGCGGCTGTCGGGGGATCTGTGCAAAGCCCCTAAGGCCGACAGCTTAAAGCCTGGGTGCGTGAGCCCCAGGTTAAGGATCCGCCACCTCCTTGCTGACTGCTCGATCGTCGGGTTAGCCGCAGCAATTGCTTCACTCGGCCAGCCTATGCTGTTACGACGCCTTGACGATTTTGTTTAACATCTTGCAAACAAGTACAACTGAGACACACGAGCAAGCACCAATTCCTGACTCGAGAAAGACGAAGAGACTTGGCATAATGTCAAAATTCCAAAGCGCTGGCTGGCTCGACTTGATCAAAGTTACTGAGGCAGGGAGGCACAAATAGAATACTCCCAGAAAGCCGAGTGTAAGAGGGGAGTGCTGGCTCGCTAACTTGAACCAAACCCTCTTCCGCAACGTCTTCCTCGCGTTTTCTTGGTCTTTATCTGGAACAACCTCATCTTCTATGCTCTTTGTATCCGCATAGACGGTCCCCAGGAAATAGGTCAATACGCCAAGAACAATGCTGACAGATGAAATGAGGTCTCCATAGTTAGTCAATTCCGTATTCCTTTTTTAGAAAATCGAGAGTGTCTTGATCGACAACATATTTCCCAGCGCTTCCGCGCTTTAGTTGCACAGGTGTTAGGCCTGGTTTTTTCTTGACGATCAAGAGATTCAACTCCTCGAGAATAACGTTGGAATCGATTTTGATCTCCCACATTTCAGAATCCTCGATTGGTTTGATTAGGGCTTTTAGTACCGATTCGCGCACCTGTTTGGCAATTTTCGTGCGGTAACGTGATCGCGTAGTTCTTAACAACGTTCGACCCTGCGATGCTGTCAGTTGAAATATTGCCGAGACCTCAGATTCAGGAGGAAGGTAATCCTTGTAATAGTAAAGAAGTAAGAAATATAGCCGGACCTGACGAATTTCATCGGCCCTGCTGGGCATGCCGCTCTCAAGAAACATGTCGAGATATTCAAGAGTCGCGGCTTTACAAAGCTTCTGCATGGCAGCTTCTAGGTCAGCCTCATCCTTTAGTGCGAGCAGCTCGATTACTAGTTTACGATTGTCGGTATTGAACTCACTATCTCCGAGCGTGAAGTCGATTCTCATTGTCTTCTCTCTCCTTGCTTCGCGGATAACATGATGGGGTTCAGCGCGCCTCAACGGATACCTCTGCAGAGAAGAGTATACGGCGGCGGTATCGCGAGAATATGGTTTTACTTAGCCGTATCACTTGATGCCGCTTTGTCGAATCAAGGTCTGGATATTCTGGCGCTCCGAGCAAGCGAACAGAGGATGCCTTTTCGATGGGTCTTGGGAGTCTTGGTAGAAGCATTCCCCGTGTAGAGAGCAGTAACATACGGCGACAATAGCCGCTTCTAGCGCTGGATGTAGGCTCTCAACGGGGACGCCACGCAACGAAACTTGAAAGAGAGGCCATTCGCCGCCAGGTCGTACGGCATACCCGGGCACCACTGGATCATAATTGAACCCGGCGATCGGGAGCTTCTTGAGCTTGAAGTGTTTGGAGAGTGCTTCCTCCAGTGCAGGCCATGCATTTTGATCCCCCATACTATAGTGCTGCCTAGTACTAGGTATGTAGAGTTCTGAAGCAGAGACAATCGCAGGTCCTAGACCAGTGTTTTCGATCTTCCACATAAGAGTGGCGATCTGTGGCTCCGATGTTTTCTCCTGTTTGGTCAGCTCCCAACGGGGATACAAGGAAAGTGCGGGCATGGCGCTCAATGCCCCTGTACGTGATTGGGACACCACACCGAAAACGGCTACGACAAGGCTCAGGGCGGATATGCATAACGCAGCGAAACTTAAAAACCAAGAACTTTTATTCTTGGGCATCTCCTTGACGTGGACGTGGAGTTGCGCTGGAGACACCGGAAGAGAACCCGGAAACTCTGTCGGGTCTCCGGACTCGGGCGTTGCGCAATCGGCTTCCGGGATTGACATATCTTTGTCGTTCATCTGTTCTCCTACCGGTTACTCGAATTTCTCCGCCTAGCCCTTGGAGAACCCGGCGACTCGCCGCAGGCCCGACCAGTTACCCTTAGGCTTGTACTTCTCTCTCATTCTTCAGAATGCTGAGATTATATGCCATATCCTAAACCTCGTCAACACCTCCGGACTTAGTACTGCTCACCGTAAATTCGGTGACGTATCCTGCCGGGGGCTGTCGCACGGCGATTGAGCCTGTCAGCGAGCATCTTGACATCCCTATACGTCACAGTACTTACGGTGGGCAGTACTTAGCGATAGGCATATCCCGGTTGGGAGGGATTGGGGGTCACTCTGTGAGAGTACTGGGAGGTGTAATATGAGACACATGCAGCTATGGCTATTCGCGGGCTTTGTGGTAAACGGGAAGATCAACAGAATCGTGAACGCCCGCTGTCCCTTCGGGACTTTCGAATGCAACTGGAATCTTTCCTGGGGCTTACGCCGCCAGGCTACATGCTGCCGCCCCTCAGGGCTGAGGCAAGAGACTGGAGGGTTATTCTGTGACGCCCCGTTGTGCGCCGCCGTTGCGCAGCCTCACGCGTGAAACTCCGCGATCACCCTCAATGAGGCCGACGATATGCCGGTTGAGCTCCGCAAGGTCTTCGGCGGGAATCCACAGTTCCTTGTGCACTGCGCCGCCGACGGTCTGGACCGGGTATCGGCTCAGGAAGCCGGCATCGACGTGGAAGCGGGTGACGAATCCGGCGCCGCTCGCTGCGACGTTCCAGTCCCGGGCTATCTGGGTCGCGTACTCCTCGTTGAGGACGGGATAGAAGATCGGCTGCTCAGGAAGCCGCGGGGGAAACTCACGCCAGCCTGACTCCTCAATCAGAGCCAGTTCCTTGGGACCCACGGGGCGGTACAGCGTGACGGCGCTCATAGGTTCTGGGGGCTGCCAATACTATCGCGCCTGGCCGGCCCGGCGAGCGACGTGGCTCCCGGACGGCTTCGCAGAGGATGGCAAGCCGTTTCGGCCCGTTCGATCCGCGGCGGCCAGTCCTACCACTGACGGTAGGCCATTTCTCCGACGCGCGATCCAAGAAATTGGATTTTTGAGTCAAATTCTGGATGGTTTGACCAAATATCGAGAGATTTGGTCAAACCGTCAGGAAATTTGCTCAAATCGCTGTGGATTTGCTCAAACGTCCCATGGATTTGGTCAAATCTCCGGGTTTTTGACTCAAAATTTGGCTCGGCGAAGCAAAATCGCGAGTTTTTTGCTCAAATCGCCGGGGATTCGGTCTAATGGGCGATGCGCGGGGTCAAATTTCGGCTGTGCCCGGCAGATCTCCGTAGCGCTTAGCCAGATCCTTTGCTGGTCCACGCTACGCAGCGGCTGCGCTCGGCAAAAATTCGGCTGGGCTCCCTATTTCCCCGGCACGAAGGGCAAAATCTGCCCGCGGCTCTGCCATTGCCCGTTCGACCCGTTTCCGGGACGTTCTGGGACGCTTTTGTCGGTGTTCAGACCTTCTAGGTGGCTGTGAGGATCTCGCCTCCGAGGAGACGCCCCGCGGGCGTCTCTACTGGCATGGGTATCGAGACCTCAGCCAACTCGTCAAACCACCGCCGATGAGTTGCTTCAGCGACTGCGGCGTATAGACTGAACTGGCCCGAGCGAAACCTTCTGCCACGCCGCCGGTCAACGATTCGGCGTCACCGGCTCGACGAGGGTAAGGACCGACCCTGAAGCCAGCGTTCAAAAGAGGCTTGGCTTTCGCTGGATTTCTTGCCGAGCAACAAGCCTTCTACGCCGATATCTTCATCTAAATCGGGCCAGTGAAGACCATAGCCCGCACCGCTGATTTGAAACTTGGCTCGCTCCGCAGGCGTGCCATAGGCCAAACGAGGATACCAGCCGATGGGGACAGCTATCGTGCGACCATCTTCAAGGTCAACCGATAGCATGTCGTCCGTAACGGTCGCCTGGACAACTCTAGTGACCGCGAGAGTCGGGGTGACAGAAAGCGTCCCATTCATTTCTCAATATCTCCAGGTTGTCGTGACAGATCCGCTCGACGTCTCGTAGCTCAGACCTTCCAGGTGGCGGTGAGGATCTCGCCTCCGAGGAGACGCCCCGCGGGGTTCCCCGCGGGCGTCTCTACATTGGCTGGCATTGATATCGAGACTCAGAGGCTGTGAAGGAATCGCAGATCAGGGGTTAAGTTCGTAAGGGTGCAGGAGCCTCGGCGAGCCCGAGTTGCGGCGGGGGCGGTGAACGGATGGCGGCTTGGACGCGGCCGGAACCTCAGAGAGGGGCGAGACAG
>DASUEN010000023.1:0-59275 GCA_036275055.1 Thermoanaerobaculia bacterium | reverse complement strand
TTGCCCCCTGCCACAATTCATCACCCTTTTCCGTCAGAGCGCTTCAACGCCAGAACCCAAGGTAGGAGCCGAGTGCGTTAGCAGCGCCCGCTCGGATCTGTGCGGGGGGCGCCGGGTAACCGGCGTCCCTACCGCGATTCCGGTAGACTTTGCCGTCTTTCTCAGAACAGGAGCAATTCCCATGAGCATCTTGGACAAGGCGCGGGAGACGCAGTTGCGGAACATCGAGGCGAAGACCGGCAAGAGCCTGGCGGAGATTCGCCTTCTCATCCAGAAGAGCGGGCTCGCCAAGCATGGCGAGATTCGGCAGATGTTGAAGACCGAGCTCGGTCTGGGGCATGGCGATGCCAATTCCCTGGTCCACTATGCGCTCAATTCGGACGGCCAGTCCGCCGCCCAAGCGACCGGGGCCTCCACCGCCGACGTCGTGAGCGAGCTGTACTCGGGGAAGAAGGCTCACCTGCGGCCGATCCACGAGCAGCTCATCGCCGAGATCGAGAAGCTCGGCGCGTTCGAAACGGTGCCCAAGAAGGGCTACGTCAGCCTGCGCCGGAAGAAGCAGTTCGCGATGATCGGGCCGGCCACGCAGGACCGCATCGAGGTGGGGCTCAACATGAAGGGAGTCCCCGCAACGGACCGGCTGGTGGCCATGCCGGCCGGCGGAATGTGTCAGTACAAGGTGAAGGTCACGGCCGGCGATCAAGTCGACGCCGAGCTCCTTCAGTGGCTCCGGCAGGCCTATGAGGCGGCGGGCTAGCGGCTTGCCGCCGGTCAGCCTCTCGACCAGGCCAACCAGCGGCGGCTGATCGCCTTCAGAAATGGGGGCAGCCGCGTCCGGTTGTAGGCATCGCCGGCCTTCCGGATCGCCTCCGCCTGGGTCGGATAGGAATGGATCACCTGTGAGACGGTCTTCAAGCCGATCCCCGCCACCATGGCGAGCGAGATCTCGTTGATCATCTCCCCGGCGTGGCGCGCGACGATGGTCGCTCCCAGGATGGTGTCGGAGCCTTCCCGGACGTGGATCTTGACGAAGCCCTCCTCCTCGCCGTCGAGAACCGCCCGGTCCACCTCGCTCATCGGCACGGTGAACGTTTTCATGCCGAATCCCTGCTCCCGGGCTTCCTTCACGTAGACGCCCACGTGGGCGATCTCCGGGTCGGTATAGGTACACCAGGGAATGGTCAGTGAGCTCAGTTTTTTGCGGCCCCAAAACAGCGCGTTCTGGATCACGATGCGCGCCGTGGCGTCCGCCATATGGGTATACTTTCGTTCCACGGCCACGTCGCCCGCGGCGTAGACGTTCCGGTTGGCCGTCTGCAGGTAGTCGTTCACCCGCACGCCGTTCTCCTGGTCAAAGAGGACGCCGGCCGCTTCGAGGTTCAGTCCAAGCACGTTGGGAATCCGTCCGACCCCCACCAGGATTTCGTCCATCGCCACCGTCGTGTCCTGGTCGTAGTCGATCAGCCGCGCGCGCTTCTCGCCGCCCTCCCGGGTGACGCTTTTCACTTGCGTGTTGAGCCGCACGTCGATGCCGTCTCTCCGCAAGGAGTCGGCCAGGATCTCCGCGGCGTCCCGCTCCTCGCCGGGAAGGAAGTAGGGCTCCTGGCTGGCGATCGTCACCTCGCAGCCCAGACGGGAGAAGGCCTGAGCCAGCTCGCAGCCCAGCGGCCCGCCGCCGACCACCAGCAGCCGGCGGGGGCGCTCGGTCAAGTCGAAAATCGTTTCGTTGGTCTGGTAGCCGGCCTCTTCGAGGCCATCGATCGCGGGGTGGGCGGCGTGGGAGCCGGTGGCGACGACGGCCTTCTTGAACGTAAGCGTGGCGCCGGCGACCTCGACTCTACGGCGATCGACGAACGTCGCCTCGCCCAGGAATACGTCAACGCCCAAGTCGCGGAGCCGCTTGACCGAGTCGTGATGACTGATGCGGGCGCGCAGACGGCGCATGCGCTCCATGGCCGCGGCGAAATCCGCCTCCGAGGGTGCCAGCACACTGCCGGTGAACCTCGCGGCATCGCGGAGGTCGGCGTAGAACCGCGCGGAGCGCAGGAGGGCCTTGGAGGGAACGCAGCCGAAGTTGAGGCAATCGCCGCCCAGTAGGTTCTTTTCCACCAGCGCCACCTTGGCGCCGAGGGCGGCGGCACCGGCCGCGGTAACCAGCCCGGCGGTTCCGGCACCGAGGACCACGAGGTTGTAGCGGCGAGCGGGTGTCGGGTTCGTCCAGCCCGGAGGTCGCGCGTGCGCCAGGAGCTCGGCATCGTAGGGGTCGTTCGGCAGCAGCTCGGAGCGCGGCGCGTTGCGGGCGGTCTCGTTCATGGTAGGTCGCTCGATCTCAGCTATCTTGGCTATCTCAGTGATCTCAGCCAGCCCTTGCGGAATCCCGCCCGCCGAAGCCCGTTCACGATGGCGGGACATTCGCGCATCAGGTCCCAGAGGAGGCCCGAGCGGTAGTTCTCGATCATGAGGGCCACCGGTCCCTGGTCCACCCCATTGTGCGCCGGCGCGAGCCAGCCTCGGCCAGACCCATCTCCGGTGTCGAAAGAGGGGTTGAAGCTGGTCAGGAGACCGTCCTCGCTCCAGACTTCCGGGTAGACGTTCCGGAAGTGCTCGAGCGCGGGCAGGACGATCTCCGGTGCGAAGGGGAGGGAAGCGGCGGCCGCCCACGGTGCCAGGGTCCCGTCATCGGGTCCGAAGGGGACTCCCCGGGCCACGTAGTCGTAAAACTGCCGCACGATGCCCCCTGCGTCTCGCTGCTGCGAGAAGCCGGGGCCGGGGCCGGCGGTGATACCCCAGCAGCTCTCGCCGTATCCCTTCCACCCCTTGGGGTTGCGCAGGGCGTACTGCCGCTGGACCTGAGCCGCCCGGCGGCTGTTCTCGAAGTAGTCGCACCGCTTTTCCCGCATGAGCGCGTCCTGGATACCGCGGAAGTCGATCCAGAGGTGCGAGACCTGATGGATGAAGAGCGGCGCCGCGAAGAGGAAATCGATGCCGTAGAGGTTTTCCCACTGCGACGTCACGGTCCATGCGCCATAGCTCTCCGCGGGCAGCGGATGCGTGGGCGAGCCCAGGCCGAGGACGTAGAGGAGCATCGCCTCGCTGTAGCCCTCCCATTTGTAGCTCAGGAATCCGGCCCCGGCCTTCCATCCCATGGACAACGCGGGACCTTCCTGAGCGGCCCAGGGCCAATCGATCCGCTCGTAGAGGAACCGGGCGAGCTCGCGAATTTCCCGTTCGTCGTCCGTCGCGGCGGCGAAGTACCTGCCGCTGGTGAGGACACCGGCGATGAGGATCGCGGTATCGATCATCGACAGCTCGCAGTCCCAGGTACGCCGCCCGGTCTGAAGGTCGAGGAAGTGGTAGTAGAAGCCCTTGTGACCGGTGGCGTCCGGCTCCTCGCCCTGAGGGCTGTCGCGGAAGAACCGGAGCGCCGCGAGCGTCCGCAGGGCGGCTTCGCGGCGGGGCAGGAAGCCGCGCTCCGCCCCCACCACGTAGGCGGCGAGGCCGAGCCCGGTGGCGGCGATGCTGCACGGCGCGCTTGGCCGCGAGCTGTCGGCGATCAGCCCGTTGTCCGGGTTCGCGGCCCGGAGGAAGTAGCCGACGGCGTCCCTTTGGAGTTTTTCGAGGTCCTCCACGCTCTAAGCACCCGGCTCATCCTATGCCATCCTCCCGCCTGCGCGAAGGCCTCACGGAGCCTCTCCTCGGCACTCGAGAGCTTCACGAGCAACCGAACCTGGCCCGGTACTCCCCGGACTGCAGGAAGGCGTTGATGATGTCGTTGTAGCACTGGCTGCCATCTCCACTCAGGGCGATATCGTTCTGCGTGCAGTTGTCCAGCACTCCTTTCCAAAAGTAGAATCCGCTCCAGTTATTGTCCGGCGGAGCATTCGGAGCACGACGCAGGTAGATGGAATAGGAGAGGTAGATGAAGTCCCAGCTATTGTACTGAGGCGGTGGGTTCCCATTCGCGAGCCCGAAGGTCCGGGACTGCTGGCGGAAGTCGGGGTGCTCCCACATCGATCTGGACATGAGGACTTTCTGCGTGTTCGCGCATCCGAGATCGCCATAGTGATAGCAGGAGTTGATCGCAGCGACTCCCTCGGTCAGCTCCCAGGGATAAGGCTGGCGTCCCAGGAAGTCCTGGTACTGCTGCCGCACGAAGAAATCGGCATTCGGGTCATTGAGCGGACAACTGGGGGCGCAGGGCCCGCAATCATCGGAACAGGTCGAGCAGGTCTCGCCGGAATTGCAGATACCATCTCCGCAATACGACGGCTCCCAGTCGGGCGGCCGTAGGGCGGCAGCCGAAGCCGCCAGAAAGAGGACCGTGGCGGGGGTGAGGAGGAGTAGCTTGATTTTCAAGGGTGAGATGTAAGAACTCATGGTCACTAGCTCCTTGTAAAGAGAAGTGCTTCCGAAGTAGAACGGCCGGCACAGAATGACAGGAGGTGGTATCAGTGTCTAGCGCGAATTTCGCCTCCTGCGCCGGCTACGTCAAGTTCGCTGGATCTATTGACGCATGCCACTAGTCGCCCTGTTTGTTTATCTGACTTTCCAGATGTGCCCTCAGCGAGTCGAGGACGATCCTGTATTTCCTGCCGATGACGATTGCACGCACTGCTCCGCTCTCGATCCAAAGTTGAATCGTGCGCATCGATACACCTGTGATCTCTGCGGCGTGTGCAGTGTTGACGAATGTCTTCTCTCGGGATGCTGGAGGTAAAGAAAGGTATAGGCTCAGTAACTCTGCGTCTGTGAGATTGGCGATCCCAGCAGGCGAGGCTGTGTCAATCATCATTTGCCTCCTCTCTTGGCAATCCTACGAGGGACGCGATACCGCCCGCTCCCGTTTGGCCCGGATCGCCATACCCGTCATTACTTCAGTGACTTCGCCTCCTGAATCATTTCTATCGCGCCATCGCTCCGCCTCCCGCCCGGGTCTTCGCCCCCCTCGCCCCCCTCACCGGGAGAAGAGGGAGAACAGCAAGAAGGGACGAAAAGGACAGCAGGGACAACAGGGACGAGGGAGAAAAGCAACACCGCCCCAACTGGGTTCTCCTCTCCCGGGGAGGCGGATGTCGGCGGGCGGGAGAGGGTAGGGGTGAGGGTCTTGGGGGAGACGCGGCGAGCTGGCCCCGAAGGGCCGCCGTGAGGCGTCCGGCCGCTGGGGGACGGCTGCCTCGAGCGGGTACGGGCCTCTACACGACTCCATCGTTCTGATAGGCTTCTACTCTGACACGCTGAAAATGGACCTGCACCTGTCGAGCCGTCCGCGTCGTCAAGGAGAAACGTCATGGAAGTCATCACGCATGGAGAAGTAGGGTTGACGTCGCTGCCGGTGACGGGCGGCGTTTCGATCAAGGTTCGCGCGCCGGGATTGCGGGTGGCCTGGCGCTCGGTCGAAGCCGTGCCGGAGCTCCAGGCTCTCGGCGAGGACGGCGGGAGCGATTGGGACCGCGCAATCGCCGAGAACGACCTCGAGCCTTACGCGGCGATGGCGGCGCAGCCGATCGCCGTCGAATCGGTGGCGATGCCGTCGCTGGCGATGCCCGACTCCGAGGACGCGTTCGTGGAGATGCGGGCCACGCCGCCGCCGGGCGAAGGGCTGCTGGTGATGGTGGAGAGCGACGGCGTCGTCCAGTGGTATTTGCCGACAAACGCCCCACAGGTCGCGATGGCGACGGCGGCCCTGGAAGCGGTCGGAACCGAGACTCCGGGCGCTTCCGCCGAGCTGCATTTCATGATTCCCCAGTCGACTCTCGCGCGTGGCTCAGCCCTGGGGATGGCCTCGCTGGACGCGGAGACCGGAGGCGCGATCGTCCGCTTTCTTCGCTTCAAGATCGTCGAGGACCTCCTCGGTGCCGCGGTCGAGAAGGTCATCGCCTGGATCGCCGAGAAGGTGGAGGCGAAAAACAAGAAAGAAGGCTTCCGCTTCTTCGAGAGCGAGAACAACTTTCCCTACCTTACGGACGCCGACCTTCAGCAACTCTCGGGACAGCGCGTCCTCCTGCTGACGCATGGCATCTTCAGCTCGCTCGCCGGTGCGTTCGCAGGAATTTCCGCGCCGGCCAATCCGGTCCTGCAACACCTCCGCGGAATCTATGGCCGCAACATCATCGGTTGGGATCACTGGACGGTGTCGAAGACGCCGCTGGAAAATGCCACCGAGCTGCTGGCGAAGCTCCCCCCGAACCTTCAGCCCGACATCGTCTGCCACAGTCGCGGCGCTCTCGTGACGCGGGCCATGCTGGAGCACCCCGACCTCGAGGCGAGCCGGGCGACCCGGTTTTCTTTCGTCGGGAAAGCCGTTTTCGTCGCCGGAGCCTGCCAGGGCTCACAGCTCGCCAATTTTGCCAGCATCAATCGCCTGCTGAACGTCTACTCTGCCATCGGCTCCATTCCGGCCCTCGGCTCGGCCGGCGTGGTGCTCAACGTCATCGTCGGCGTCCTGCGCGTGCTGGCGCATGGCGCGACGCGGCTGCCGAGCCTCGAAGCCCTCTCCTCCGATCTCAGCAAGAACACCTTCCTCCAGGAGCTGAACAACGACCTCACGACGCCGACCGGCGAGATCATCGTGATGCATGCCAACTACGATCCTGCGAACGGGCCGCTGGCGGGGTTGCTCGATCTCAACCTCGACACCATCTTCAGCACCGCCAACGACATGGTCGTGCCCTACACCGGCGCCGAAGTCTTCGACAAGTGGCAGCAGGTCGGGACGAACCTCCGCTTCGGCACGGCTTCGCAGACGCAGCCGGTGGTGATGCACACCAACTTCTTCTTCCAGCCTGGCGTGCAGCAGTTCCTTCAGTCGGCATTGGTTTGACCCGGGAGCGCCCTCATCCCTTCTGCCGCGCCACCATCTTCCGGATGTACTCCACGGCGTCGGGCGTCTTGCAGCCAGTGTCGCCGTGGTCCACCTCCACCTTGCCGATGCGGCGGGCCGCGGCGATCGCTTCGTCCCGCAGGGCCGGCCGGCTGCCGCCGATGGCGATGAGGGCGCCGTTCATCTGGTGGCGCACCCGGTTCCGGCTACCCCGGAGGTCGCGCTCGATGCGGGCGAGATACCCCGCGGCCTCGGCATCGGAGAGCTCGCCCGTCGCCGCCAGGTGGGAGACGACGATCCAGCCGGCGGAGGCGATCCATTCGCCGTCCGACTCGATCCAGCGCTCCATCGCCTCCCGCGCCGCCGGGCTGTTCGCCGCCACCTGGGCCAGGTAGCCCATTTCGACGTAGTTGGCGAGGTCCGCCGCCCAGCCGTCGAGCGCCGCGAGGTCGAAACGCTGCGGATCGGCGATCATCGTCGCCAGGACGCGGGCCTCGTGGTTGCCCGTGGCCCACAGCGGCCCGGCGAGGTCCGGGTCTTTCTTGAGCTTCTTCTGGAGGTTCTTGAGGTCCGGGGTGCTAACCCCGTAGCAGTCCTCCCGCGCGCCGTGGCGAAGGTAGGTCTTGCGCATCTGCTCCTTGCCGAGCGACTTCAAGGTGTCGAGGGTCTCCTGGACGTTCATGGGGGGGATTCTAGCCTGTCTCCCGCCGCCGAATGCCGCCGAATGCCGCCGAATGCCGGATGATCTCGCTGACTTGGCTGAAATTTTACAAAAAACCTCTTCTCACCCCACCTCGGCTTTTGATACAGTCCACCGGCTTCTGTCGTCAGTCGTCAAACTTGGAAAGGGGAGTCTGCATGCCCTGGACGTTCGCGAAAAGACGTCGTCTCGCGCCCACCCTGTTCGGAATCCTGATCCTGGCCCTGTCGGCCGTCCCGGGCTGGGCGGCCAAACCGCCCACGGCCAATCCGCGTCCGCCCGGCAACTTCGACCTCCGGGTCACGGGTAGCCCGAGCGCCATTTCCCGGGTCGTGGCGGGGCTTCCCACGGTGCCCCTGAAGCCGCCGCCGACTCCGGCGGAGCTGCGCGCTCAGGTCGAGGCCATGCAGCAGGCCCTGAACCGGCTGCGGGTGACCGCGCCGGGCGCCAAGGTCCGCTTCTCGCCGGTGATCGCCGGCCCGGAGGTCGTCGCCGCCGACTTGAAGCCGCTCTCCGGCGACTCTGCGGGAGCGGGGATCGACATCGTGCGCAATTACCTCAAGGCCAACAGCACTCTCTATGGCTTGAGCAGCGCCGAGATCGACGGCCTCCACTTCCTGGGCGAGAGCCTGAGCAAGAGGAACGGCATGCGGATGGTGCGCGTGGAGCAACTGGTCAACGGCCGCCCGGTCTTCCAGAGCGAGACGCGGTTCATCGTTGACCGCTCGGGGCGCGTCTGGCGCTCCCTGGGTCTGATGATGCCGAACGCCAGCGCGCTGCCGCTCTCGCTGCCGCCTGCCGTCAGCGCCCCCCAGGCCCTGGTCAAGGCGATGCAAGCGGTGGGCGTGGCCCTCGACGTGACGCGCATGAGCGTCGCCTCTGCCACCGCCAACGGCGCCGTGGTCCAGGTGGCGGCGCACGACGCCAAGATCGCGGGCAACGTGGCGAGCGACGTCGTCTACTTCCCGGTGGGACCGGGAGTGCTCGTCCCGGCCTGGCGCCAGGTCACCTTCACCAAGACCGGCGCCGACTGGTACACGGTGATCGACGCCAACACCGGTGCGCTGCTCTGGCGCAAGAACATCCGCGCCCACGTCTCCACTCAGGAGGCGCGGTTCAGCGTCTACGTGCAGGGCGACGGCAAGACGCCCGCCATCAGCCCGGCGCCGCACGACCCGACGGACGTCAACCCCGGCGACGGCACGCAGTTCCCGGCGATCGCCCGCACCACCGTCAACATGTCGGTGGCGCAGGACATCACCGCCAGCCCGGACGGCTGGATTTCCGACGGCGGCACGACGACTACGGGCAACAACGTCGACGCCTACCTGGATACCGACGCCGACAACCTTCCGGACACCGGACTGCTCGACAACAACGGCCGGCCGGTGGGCAACCCGGACGGCGCCACCAACAACCGCGACTTCCTGGGCGCCACGCCCCGTGACTTCAACTACACGCCGGCCCCCCTGGGCGGGAACCCGGACGCGGGCGACGACCCCAACACCGCGCCCTATCAGCGCGGCGTCGTGACCCACCTCTTCTACCTCGCCAACTGGTACCACGACCAGCTCTACAACTTCGGCTTCGACGAAGCGGCCGGCAACTTCCAGACCACCAACTTCAGCGGCATGGGTCTGGGCGGCGATCCCGTCCTCGCCGAGGCGCAGGACGGCGATGGCACCGACAACGCCAACTTCTCCACGCCGCCCGATGGCCAGTCCGGCCGCATGCAGATGTTCATCTTCGACTTCCCGACGCCTGAGCGCGACGGCGCGCTCGACGCCACCATCGTCCTCCACGAGATGACGCATGGCCTTTCCAACCGCCTGATCGGCGACTCCAACGGCCTGATCTGGGACATTGGCAGCGGCATGGGCGAGGGGTGGAGCGACTTCTACGCCCTCTCGCTCACCCACGGCACCAACGCCTATCCGCCGAACGCCAAGTACCCGGCGGGGGCCTACGCCACGTACCAGCTCGGCGGGCTCACCGACAACTACCTCTACGGCATCCGCCGTTTCCCCTATTCGACGGACAACACCGTCAACCCCCTCACCTGGGCGGACGTGGACGACGCCACCTACAACGAGGCGGGCGGCATTCCCTCGAGCCCGCTCGGCTTCGGCTTCAACGGCGCCCTCGAGGTCCACAACGTGGGCGAGATCTGGGCGCTGTCGCTGTGGGAGGTGCGCAGCCGCGTCATCGCCGATCCGGCGGGAGCCAACGGCGACGTGCCCACCGGCAACGCCACCATGCTCCAACTCGTCACCGACGCCCTCAAGATGACGCCGATCAACCCGAGCTTCACCGACGCCCGTGACGCCATCATCGACGCCGACTGCATCACCAACGCCTGCGCCAACGAAGCCTCCATCTGGGGCGGCTTCGCCGACCGCGGGCTTGGCTACAAGGCCGTGTCACCTCTCGGCGACGCCGGCGGCGTCCTGGGCATCGGCGGCTACAACGGCGTCGGCGAGTCGTTCAAGGTCCCCTACCTCGACGTCAACTCCACCACGGTCGACGACAGCTCGGGGAACAACAACGGCTTCATCGATCCCGGCGAGCCGATCCGCCTCACCGTCGAGCTGGTCAACCCGTGGAAGAACGCCGCCTTCGGCGTGCCGAGCGTCACCGCCACCCTGACCTCGTCGACCCCGGGGGTCACGATCTTCACCGGCTCCTCGACCTACCCGGCCATCCCGGCCAAGAACACGGCTTCGGGCACGCCGTTCCTGTTCACGCTCTCGACCGCCGCGCTCTGCGGCCAGTCGCTGCACTTCACGCTCACCACCACCAGCACCCTGGGCACCACCAGCGTGGACTTCGTGCTGCGCGTCGGCAATCCCACGGGCGTGGGCGCTCCCATCACCTACACCCGCACGGTGCCGGGCGGCGGCCTCGCCATTCCGGACGACGACTTCAACGGCGTGACGGACAGCTTCGCGATCACCGACGACAAAGAGATCAACAGCGTCCAGTTCCGCATCGACAACCTCACCCACACCTTCACCGGCGACCTGACCGTGGCCCTCAAGGGGCCGAACGGCTACGGCACCAACATGGACTACATTCGCGGCTTCTTCATCGGTGACGGCGACGGCGACAACTTCGTCAACACCCTCTTCGACGACAACTCGGTCAACGACTTGAACCTGAGCGCCTCGACCGACGCCCCGTACTCGCAAGACTGGCTGCCGGCCTTCAACTCGCCGATCTGGGCCCTGTTCGGCATCCCGAACCTCGGACCCGATCCGGTGGGCCAGCTCTCGCGCCTCGACGGCCTGGGCACCCAGGGGACCTGGCAGGTCCACGTCTCCGACCAGGCCTTCATCGACACCGGCAAGCTCAACTCCTGGTCGCTCCTCGTGACGCCCACGGCCTTCACCTGCGCCGCCTTCGCGCCGACGGTGGCCGTCTCCGGCACCAAGACGGTGAGCGGCACCTTCGCGCCGGGCGGCACCGTCACCTACACCGTGACCCTCACCAACAACGGCTCCGGGGGGCAGGCGGACAATCCGGGGGATGAATTCGTCGACGTCCTTCCCTCCCAGCTCGCCCTGGTGAGCGCCTCCGCCACGTCCGGCACCGCCCTGGCCACGGTGGCCACCAACACGGTGACCTGGAACGGCCAACTGGCTCCGGCCGGCGGCTCGACGACGATCACCATCACCGCCACCGTCAATCCGTGCGTCAGCGGCGTCGTCTCCAACCAGGGGACCATCCACTTCGACGCGGACGCCAACGGCACCAACGAGTCCACCACCGTGACCGACGATCCCTCCAAGGGCTCCGTCGGCGGGACCAGTGATCCGACGACGTTCACCGTCGCCCCGGCACCCTGCGTCAGCGCCACCAAGTCGGTGAATCCCACCGGTACGGTCCACGAAGGGGACGTCCTCACCTACACCGTGACGCTCACCAACAGCGGTACCCTGGCCCAAGGGGACAACCCGGGCCACGAGTTCACCGACACCCTGCCCAGCGGCGTCACCTTCGGCAGCGTCACGGCCAGCTCCGGTACGGCGGCGCCCGGACCTCCCATCACCTGGGACGGCTCGATCCCCGCCGGCGGATCGGTGACCATCACCATCACGGCCACGGTCAACTCCGGGACCTCCGGCCAGTCGATCTCCAACCAGGGTACGTTCTCGTTCGACGCCAATGGCGACGGGACCAACGACACCACGGGAATGACCGACGACCCGGCCACCGCGCCTACCGGCGACCCGACTACCGTCGTCGTCTCGCAGTCGATCGCCGAGGTGCCGACCCTGAGCGACTTCGGCCTCGCAGCCCTCTGCCTGGCCTTGACCGGCGCCGCCCTCTTCCTCCTGCGCCGCCGGCGCACGGCCTGAAACATTAGGCCCTGACACTCCCGAGCCCCCGGCCCGCAAGGCCGGGGGTTTTCGTTTTGAGGCTCAATCCTCCCGGTCGTAGCGCACCAGCTCCACCTTCCACACGTCCGGCGCCTCGGTGACTCCCCACTGCCAGAGGTCGTGGTCGAACTGCGCGGTCGAGGTGCCGAGGGCGGCGAGGGCTTCGTCCGTGGTCTTGCCGGCGTTGAAGGCGTCGAGGAGACGATGGATTCCCGCCTTGCCGTAGCGGTGCTCGACGTAGTGGAGGGTCCAGCGCGATTCGTCGTAGCCAAGGTTGACGAGCGCCGGGGAGAGGCTGACGATGGCGGGCTCCAGCAGCGGCACGCTGAGCAGGTTCCCCTTGTCGCGGTAACCCTGGATGGGATTGACACTCTCCTGCAGCATCTCGACGTGCTGCGCCAGCCCCTCCTGGAACCAGTGCGGCGCCCGGACCCCCGTGCGCTCGGCGATCATGGCGTGGGCCAGCTCGTGCGTGAGCAGGGTGACGACGAACGGCACGAAGCGCGAGGCATCGCCCAGCGGCACGCGGATCTTGCCGTCGAAGAGGCCGAGGACGTCGAGCCCCGGGGAGTAGCCCACCCGGAAATCTTCGAAGTGCAGGAGGTGGACCTCGGTCACTTTGGACGAGCTGAGGGGAATCCAAGCCTGCAGGCGGGCGCGCTCGGCCTCCAGGATGCGGGCCGCCTCCTTGGCGAAGGGCTCGCCGCGCAAGGCGGGATAGTGGATCTCGAAGTGCGGGCTGCGGTAGACCTGCGCGGACGAGGCCAGGCGCTTCTCCATCTGGAGCTGCCGCATGCGCTCGCCGCCGGCCTCGAAAGGAAGCAGCGCGTTGGCCTTCGCCACCAGCTTCGAGGCGTCGTCGAAATCCCCCTCGGCCGCCAGCAGGTCCGCGAGTTGGTAGAGCGTCTCCGGGTCCAGGCGCCGGCCGGCTTTGTCTCCTTGCATCGCCCGCACCAGGAGGTCGCGCGCCTCCCGGGTGCGCCCCGCCCTTCGTAGGGCCTCGGCGCGCAGCCGCAGGAGCCCCGCCGGCAGGCTCGCGACCTCCTGGGAGAGGCCGTCGGTGAGCGTCAGCAGGTCCGCCCACCGTTGCCTCGCGGCCAGCGCCCCGGCGGTATCTTGAACCTGGCGCCGCAGGGAAGGCTGGGCCAGGGCTCCCGGAGTGCGCGCCGCGGCCAGCAAGGAGGGAAGGGAGGCGAGCAGCTTCGCCTCCCGCGCCTCGTTCCAGGAGCCGGCGTGATCGGCCGGCGTCCCCGGCGGCGCCAGGTCGCACCCTCCCGGCACCCGCAGCTCGGCGTCGCCGCGGGTCAGCCGCAGGGTCTCGCCGAGCAGGCGCGCCTCGAAACCGGCCGGGAAGGAGAGGGCGCGATGGGAGGCTCCGGCGCAGGTCACCAGGGGCTCGGCCACCGACTCCAGGTGGAGGAGATGGCGGATCTGGACGTCGTCGAGCAGGGCGAGCAAGGCCGGCCGGTCCATCACCGCGGAGCGCGGGATCGGCTGCAAGCGCCAGGCGGTGCGGAACTGCTCGGCCCCCTCCGCCGCGTGACCGTCCAGCATCGCCAGCTCCGCCAGGGAGAGATAGGCGTCGGCCCGCCGCGCTCCGAGGTCCTGGAGCTGGCGCAGGAACTGCCGGGCATGATCGTGGAAACCCAGGACCAGGAACGCCTGGGCGGATTCGGAGAGGAGCGCTTCCTGGGGCGCTCCCACGGCCAGGGCGCGCTGGTAGGCCAGCGCGGTTTCCACCTCCCCGCAGGCGCAGGAAGGCGAGGCGGGCCCGTAGCAGCTCGGCCAGCGGCAGCTTTCCCGGCGAAGGAAAAGCCGCCAGGATGCCGTCGATCCCCTGCAGGTCCATCCGCCCGAGGAGGTGCTGCGCCCACCAGAGGCTGGCGGCCCGCCCCGCGGCTCCCGGCAGCCTCGTCTCCGCCGGCCTCCCCTCCGGGACGGAGCCTCCCGGCTGGGTGAGCGCCTTGCGCAGTGGCAACAGCGAGCGGAGCTCGGCGAAAGAGGGCTCCTCCGGAGCCGGCGTGGCGCCGCGCGCCTTCGCCGGTATCAGGAAGCTCCCCGGCAGGAACGCTCCGGCCAGCGCGCCGATCGCCAGCAGCGCGCCCGCGGCTCCCAGCGTCACCGCCAGCCCCCTCCGGCGGCGCAGGCTCCAAGTCGCGAGGAGGAGGAGCAGGCCGAGCGCGCCGGCCGAGCCCAGGATCCAGGGGCGCGGCAAGGAGAGTGAAGAGGACGCTGCCGCCGGCTTCCGGACCTCCTCCGACCCGGGTGGAGCGGCTGCGGCCGCGGGCTCGGCGGAGATCCGCAGTGAGTCGATCTTCCAGCCGCCCTCCTCCTGCACGAGGGCGAGGGTCAACGTGTCGTCCACGCCCGAAGGGAACTGGAGGGCGAAGACGGCGCCCGAGTCGGAAAGCTCGGGCGCGGCGGCCTGAAGCTCCCATTGCGCTTCGGCGGGCGAGCCGGCGCGGACCTCGATCTCCGCCAGCGCGGCGTCACGGCCGAGCCGGCGCAGGGGCGAAGTGCGCGCGAGATGGTCCCACCAGGCGGCGGGTCCCTGGGCCAGGTACTCCGTGGCGAATCCAACCGCCTGCCGCTCGGCCTCGCTCAACGGCCGCGGCCCTCCCGAGGCCGGAGCCGCGGCGGCTTCCATGGGCCAGGCGCAGAGGAGCGCCACGGCGACACCGGTTCGAAGCGCAAGCTCTCGGTTCATCACTGCGCGACCTCCGCGGCTGGTCGAAATGCAATGGGGACGGTAGACATTATAGAATTGTTCATCCCTGGTTCGAGGTTGGACAGGCAGACGCAACGGAGGTGAGGAGGCATGGCCTCTCGATTCTTTTTCCGGACAGTGCGTGGAGCCGGCGTCAGCGGATGGGTTTTCCTGGCCTTCCTCACGGCCTGCGGCCAGGACCGGCCGAAGCCGGCGGCCGTCCTCCAGGCGACGCCCGAGGCCGTCGTCCTCATCCGCGACAACGAGGCGCGCTGCGCCAAGATCGGCCAGGACGGCATCCAGCGCCTCGCCGAGGCGGAGGCGCAAGCCGAGCTCGACGTGCGGGCCGTGAGCTCGTTGTCCCAGCGTCCGGCCCCAGGAGACTTGCCGGAGGAAGCGCCCAAGCCCCCGATTCAGCCATCCGAAGTGTTCAAGAAGTATCTCGCGGAGGACGCCGCCGAGGAGCTGGCGGCGGTGGACGAGGCCCAGATGGCCATCCAGGAGCTCCTCCCCGCGGTCAAAACCGAAGTCCCGCCCGAAGTGGCCACCGCCATCGCGGCCCTCTCCGGCGCCCATGACCAGGTCTGCCTCTCCATCCGGCAGCCGCGGCGATCGGTGCAGTACCGGGGCACCCTGGACTTCGCCGAAACGGCCTATCGCAACGCCGAGGAGAAGCTGCTCCCCCTCTACGCCGTCAGTGCCACGGATGCCCAGTTCGCCCTCCACAAATACGGTCCGCGGCTCGACGCGGCGCGTGCCGGGGTGCGCGAGCGCAATCGCCAGGCGCCCGTCATCCCCGCCAAGGACTACGAGCGCGATCAGCGGGAGTGGCAGGCCTCCCAGCAGGTGCAGACCCAGGAGCAGATCGAGCACGAAACCGCCCTCAAGAAATGGTATGGAAAGCGGGACGACACGCCGCAGGAGTCCATGCCCAAGCTCGGCGTGGTGGCCAAGCCCACCCCCTCGCCGGAGGAGCGGGCCCAGGCGATGAAGACCTGGCACGCGGGTTACTCGGCGAAAGCGGGCACGGTGAAGTCGGCGCTCGCCGCCTATCTCCGTCTGCGCAAAGAGGGCACCGCCGATCCGGCGGTGCTGGCTGCCGCCTGCCAGACCCTGCTCTCCGCCGATACCGTCTTCCTGGCCGACCCGGCCGCCCTGGAGCCGCCGGACCCCGGCGTCGCCAAGCCCCTCCGCGCCGCCTACACCGAGCTCCAGGCCATGGCCGAGGCCTGCCGCAACGGCCAGAACGCCGAGACCCTCATCCGGCTGGACGCCTTCGACCGCGCCCTGGCGCGGGCGAACGAGGTGTTGCGGCCCTACGCGTTGGCGCCGTAGAGGGGAGCACGGACGAACACGGACTGACACGGACGAACACGGATATCAGGGACAAGAAACGGGGCGCGGTGAACGCAGGCGCGCCCTACCTTCACGGCCTGACCGAGCTTTCCCGGGGCAGCCGGCCCGATTGACATCGTCTCGCGGCTCGTCCAGCCTATGCACATCCATGGAGGAGAGCCATGCCACTGGACCGTGAGCACCGAGACCGACGCCGCCAGGCGATCGTGGAGATCCTGAGGGCCAACCCCGTCGAGAACCAGAAGGAGCTGTTGAGCCGGTTGCGGGAGAGAGGGATCGAGGTGACCCAGTCGAGCGTCAGCCGCGACCTCAAGGACCTCGGAGCCACGCGGGTGGAGGGCGTCTACGACCTGCCGTCGTGGGCGCAGCCGCCGGATACGGAGTTCGAGCGCGTCCGCGGCTTCGTCAAGACGGTGCACACGGCCGGTCCCCATCAGACGCTGGTCACCACCGATGCCGGCGCCGCGCGGCTCGTCGCCCACGCCATCGACCTGGAGAAATGGCCCGAAGCGGTGGGCACCCTCGCCGGCGACGACACCTTCCTCATCTTCACCAAGGAGATCGGCCACCAGAAGCTGCTGTTGCAGAGGTTCAAAACTTTCCTGGAGGGCGACTGAAGTCTCTGGGGAATACCGGCGGGCGGGCTGCAACTTTTGGACACCGAGTTCGTATGGTGTCAACCTTTACCTTCGGTGAAGGCCCCCGGGGAGAGACGATGTCGAGGAAGTGCTTGATTGGGATGGCGACAGCGGCCATCCTGTCCGTCCTGCTGGGCGGCTGCGGCGGCGATCCCGCGGCGGCGCGGGCGAAGGGCGGCGGGAAGGACAAGGAGGCCCGCGAGGTGCGGATCGTCCAGGCCGAGGAGGCGCCGCTGGCGCGCTCGGTCGACGTTTCGGGGACGCTCGCCGCCGATCAGCAGGCGACGCTCGGCCTCAAGGTGGCAGGCCGCCTGGAGAAGATCTTCGTGGACATCGGCACGCCGGTGCGGCAGGGGCAGCCCATCGCCCGCCTGGTGCCCACCGACTTCGAGCTGCGGGTCGAGCAGGCGCGGACCGCCCTGGTGCAGGCGCGCGTCCGCCTGAGCCTCCCCGCCGAAGGGCCGGACAGCGCCGTGCCCCCCGATCAGACGGCCGGGGTGCGCCAGGCCGCCGCCACCTTGAAGCAGGCCCAGCTCACCCTCGAACGCATGAAGCGGCTCTTCGACCAGCAGCTCATTCCCCGCTCGGACCTCGACGCCGCCGAGGCCTCTCTCGGCGTGGCCGACGGCCGCTATCAGGAAGCCGTCGAGGAGGCCCGCACCCGCCAGGCCGTGCTCGGTCAGCGCCGGTCGGAGCTCGGCATCGCCCAGCAGCAGCTCACGGACTCGGTGCTCACGGCGCCGTTCGGCGGCATCATCCGCGAACGGCTGGCGAACGCCGGCGACTACGTGGCAGTGGGCACGCCCATCGCCGTGCTGGTGCAGGTCCACCCCCTGAGGCTGCGCCTGGCCGTGCCCGAGCGGGAAGCGGCCGGCGTCAAAGTGGGGCAGAGCGTGAGCCTCCACGTGGAAGGAGAGACCGCGAGGCACGAGGGGAAGGTGGTGCGCATCAGCCCGTCGATCAGCGAGGACAACCGCACCCTGATGGTGGAGGCCGAGGTGCCGAACCCGGACGGCCGGCTGCGGCCAGGCTCCTTCGCCCGTGCCGAGATCATCGTCCAGGCCGCGGACCCGGCCGTGCTGGTCCCCGCCTCGTCGATCGTGACCTTCGCCGGCATCGACAAGGTGATCGGCGTCGAAGGGGGGAAGGCCGTCGAGAAGCGGGTGAAAACCGGCCGCCGCGCCGGAGACCGGATCGAGATCGTCGACGGGATCAAGCCTGGCGATTCCGTGGTGGTGCAGCCGGGCAACCTCGTCTCCGGCGAGACGGTGCGGGCGGTGCCGTAAGGATTTTCGCTATAGTCATGCCGAAGGGATGCCGCAGAGAGAGGCTGAATGGGAATCAAGGAGCTGGAGGTCAAGGGGTTTCGGTCGCTTCGGCACGTCCGCTGGACGCCGGGGAGGCTGAACGTCTTGATCGGACAGAATGGCTCGGGGAAATCCAATCTTCTGCGCACGTTGGACTTGCTTCATAGCTCGGCGGAGGAAGAGCTTCCAGAGGAGATCGTTCGAGAGGGCGGAATCGCGCCACTACTCTGGGATGAACAGACCAAGGTCATAGACTGGATACTCGAAGCGGCAATAGGAGCAGAATCTTACGTCTATGAGATCGAGCTCCAGAGACTTGGCAACACGAGCTCTTATAGAGTCTCTAGGGAAGCGCTCGAGACCGCACAAGCTCCTCTTATCAAACGCAGCCGTGGTGAGTTTTTCTTCCTTGACCGGCAGGGTGCTCTGATCAATGCTGAAAACGTGACGCCGGAAGATCAAACTGCCTTACCCAAGATAAGCTTCCCGCACGTCACAGATCCAAGGACTCTCAATTTTCATCAGTTCCTGCGGAATTGGACCGTTTATCACGACCTTCGGGTGGACCGGGAAGCGCCGCTTCGCCAAGCGGCTGTGTCACGTTCTGAAAAACGACTCAGGCCAGATGGGCAGAACCTGATCCAGGTGCTCCACACGCTCTATACAGGTGACCGGGAGTTCGAGAATTCTCTCGATAGTGCCATGAGCGCCGCATTCGGCGCGGATTATGAGAAGCTCGTTTTCCGACCGGACGCTTCAGATCAGAGAATACAGCTCGGCCTCCGATGGCGATCTCTCAAGAGCGTTCAAACGGCAGCCTCCCTGTCGGATGGCACTCTCCGCTTCCTGCTCCTTATCGCGATTCTGGCCAATCCGGAACCTGGAGATCTCATCGCTATCGACGAACCTGAAACCGGCCTCCATCCTGGAATGGCTCCTCTCGTCGCCGAGCTTGCCGTGGACGCCGCCGAGCGAGCTCAAGTAGTCTTCACCACCCATTCACCTCAGTTTCTCGACGCGTTTGACGAGCCTCCCACGACGACTGTGGCAGAGCGTGTAGACGGCGAAACCCGGCTCACCGTGCTGGAAGGTAAGGAGCTTGGCCGGTGGCTCAAGCACTACAGCCTTGGCAAGCTATATCTATCCGGTGAGCTCGAGAGCATGACATGAGAGTCGTCCTTTTCGTAGAGGGATATACTGAAGCCGGGGTCCGCGATTTTCTCCTGCGCTGGCTATCTCTTTCCCGTATACCGGAAGGCAAACGGGTCGGGATCACCCCCGTCCGCTTCCATGGCTGGTCGAGCTATCATGACGAGATTGCCGAGAAGGTCCGGCTGAATCTCTCGAAAAATGACGTCATCGGCGGGATCGGCCTCCTCGATTTGTACGGCCCTCCTTATCCCAAGGACAAACAGACCGTAGCGGAGAGGTATCGCTGGGCCAAGGAGGAGTTGGAGAGGAAGGTGGGGCACTCGAAGTTTCTGCAGCACTTTGCGGTTCACGAGACTGAGGCCTGGCTGCTCGCGGATCCGAAAATACTACCCCGGGAGGTTGCAGAGGCACTGCCGGCTCGCTGCAAACAACCTGAGACCGTGAACTTCGAAGAGCCTCCGGCGAAGCTTCTTGAACGGCTCTATCGAGCGAAAGCACCTCGGTACTACAAGAAACGCATCGACGGTATCTCTCTTCTCCAGAAGCTCTCGCCTCAGCAGGCCGCGGAAAAGTGTCCCTTCCTGAAGCTGCTGCTGGATGACCTTCTGAAGATGGTCCGGCAGGCGTAAGGAGTAGCAGTCCCATGCAGAAGCTCGCAGAGATCTGCATCCGCCGGCCGGTGTTCGCGGCCATGATCATCCTCGCGCTGGTGGTGGTGGGCGCCGCGAGCTATGGGCGGCTGGGGGTGGATCGCTTCCCGTCGGTGGACCTGCCCACCGTCTCGGTACGCACCACCCTCCCCGGCTCCTCGACCGAGGAGACGGAGTCGGAGATCTCGCAGCCCATCGAAGAGGCGGTCAATACCGTCGAGGGCATCGAAGAGCTGCGCTCCGTCTCTTCGGGCAGCACGTCGTTCGTCATCATCACCTTCAATCTGAACCGCAACATCGACACCGCGGCGCAGGACGTCCGCGACCGCGTGTCGGGAATCCTTCGCAACTTGCCGAAGGACGTGCTGCCTCCCGTCATCGCCAAGTTCAACAACGATTCCTCGCCCGTGATGTCGATCGCCCTCTCCGGCAACCGCTCCCTGCGGGAGCTGACGGAGTATGCGGACAAGGTCGTCAAGATCCAGCTCGAGCGCTCCACGGGCGTCGGCCAGGTGAATCTCGTGGGTGGCCTGCAACGAGCGATCAACGTCTGGATCGATCCCGCGCGGCTTTCGGCCTTCGGCCTGCCCATCGCCACGGTGCGCGACGCTTTGGTGCGGCAGAATTCCGACGCGCCGGGCGGCAACGTCACCTCGGGCGCCCGCGAGCAGACGCTGCGCACCATGGGACGTTTCGAGAGCGGAGGCGACTTCAACGATCTGGTGGTGACCACCGTGCGCGGCCAGCCGGTGCGGGTGCGCGATCTCGGGGCTGCTGAGGACGGCACCAAGGAGCAACGCTCGCTGGCGCGGCTCGATGGCGTGCCCACCGTCACCCTGGAGGTGCTGCGCCAGTCCGGCGCCAACACGGTGGAGGTGATCGAAGGCGCCAAGGAAGCCCTGGCGCGGGTGCAGGCGCAACTGCCGCCGGATTTGAAGATCGACGTCGTGCGCGATCAATCCCGTTACATCTACGCCGCGCTCCATGAGATCAACCTCCACCTGATCCTGGGCTCCATCCTGGCCTCGCTGGTGGTTCTCGCCTTCATGCGGAGCTGGCGCTCGACGATCATTGCCGCCGTCGCCATTCCGGCCTCGACGATCGCCACTTTCGGCATGATGAAGGCCCTGGGCTTCACCTTGAACAGCGTCACTATGCTGGCCCTGGTGCTGATGGTGGGAGTGGTGATCGACGACGCCATCGTCGTGCTCGAAAACATCTTCCGCTTCATCGAGGAAAAGAAGATGAATTCGTTCGAGGCGGCGAAAGCGGCGACGCAGGAGATCGGCCTCGCCGTGCTCGCCACCACGCTGTCGCTGGTGGTGATCTTCGTGCCCGTCTCCTTCATGTCCTCGATCTCCGGACGCTTCCTCTATCAATTCGGCTTGACGGCGGCGGCGGCGGTGCTCGTTTCGCTCCTCGTCTCTTTCACCCTGACGCCGATGATGAGCGCCCGCATGCTGCGCGCCGCGGACGCCGCGGGAGGGCATGGCGGCGATCCTCATGGAGGGCATGGGCCCGCCCGCTCGCGCCAGGGTTTTTACGCCCGCATCGATCACGCCTACGAGCGGCTGCTCAGGGCCACCATGGCCCGTCGGCGGCTGGCGGCTCTCTTCTGCCTCGGCGTGATGCTGGCGGCGATTCCCATCTTCAAGCTGGTGAAGGTGGAGTACATCCCGAGCGACGTGGACGAGTCGGAGTTCGAGGTCAACGTCAACGCTCCCGAGGGGACGAGCCTCGCCGGCATCGACGAGGCCATGCTGGCGGTGGAAAAAGAGATTCGTTCCACCCACGGCGTCAGGAGCGTGCTCGCCACGGCCGGCGGCGGTTTTCTGGGCGGCGTCAACCAGGGCAACGCCTTCGTGCGCCTCGTGGACCAAGAGGAGCGACGGTTCTCGATCCCCCGCTTCTTCCAGGGGCTTTTCCATCTCGATCCGGCGGCGGCCTTTCGCGACAACTACAGCCAGGCGGAGGTGATGTCCGAGATCCGCCGGCGCCTGGGCAAGTTCAAGGACCTGCGTTGCGGCGTGCGCAACGTGGCTTCCTTCAACATCGGCGGCGGCAACTGGGACATCGACTTCATCCTCCGCGGCCCGGACCTCCAGGCCCTCGCCATCTACGCCGAGCAGTTGCGGGAGAGGTCGAAAAAGCTGGGCGGCATCGTCGACGCCGATACGACCTTGAAGCTCACCCGCCCCGAGCTGCGGGTGGCGGTGGATCGCGACCGTGCCGCGGCGCTGGGGGTGGACATGTCCAACGTCGCCGACGCCCTGCGCCTGATGGTGGGCGGCGACGATCAGGTTTCCCGCTTTCACGATCCCGGGATCAACGACGACTACGACGTGCAGCTCCGCCTGACCAACGGCGAGCGCAACGATCCGCGGGCGATCCTTGCCCTTTTCGTCCCCGGCCGCGGCGGCCGGCTCTATCAGCTCGGCAACTTCGTCAAGCTGAACGAGGAGACCACGGCCTCCCGCGTCGACCGCATGGACCGCCAGCGCCAAGTGAACCTGCGGGCCACGGTGGCGCCGGGCTACGCCCTGGCGGACCGGCTGGAGGCCCTGCACGGCGCGGTCAAGGAAATGAACCTGCCGGCCATCTACACCACGGCCGTGGCCGGCCGCGGCAAGGAGCTGGCGCGCACCTACGACGAGTTCGTGTGGGCGCTGGTGCTCTCGATCATTTTCATGTACATGATTCTCGCCTCGCAATTCGAGAGCGTGGTCCATCCGCTGACCATCCTCCTCTCGCTGCCGCTCGCCGTGCCCTTCGCCCTGATCTCTCTATGGGCCACGGGCAACACGCTCAACCTGTATTCGGCGCTCGGCGTGCTGGTGCTGTTCGGCGTGGTGAAGAAGAACGCCATTCTGCAGATCGATCACATGAACGGCCTGCGCGCCAAGGGGATGGAGCGGGCGGACGCCATCATCCAGGGGAACCGCGACCGTCTGCGCCCCATCCTCATGACCACTCTGGCGCTGGTGGCCGGCATGCTCCCCCTCGCCCTCGGTACCGGCCCCGGCTCCGAGGAGCGGCGGGCCATCGCCGTGGTGGTCATCGGCGGCCAGAGCCTCTCCCTCCTCCTCACCCTGCTGGCGACGCCGGTTTTCTACTCGCTCTTCGACGACCTGCGAGGCTTGGAGAAGGTGGGGAAGCTGCTCGGCCGGTGGTGGCCGCGGCGGGAGCGGAAGGTGGCGGCGTAGGAAGAGCACGGACGAACAGGGACTGGACACGGACGAACACGGACAAAAAACAGGAGGATCTTCTGTTCGTCCGTGTAAGTCCGTGTTCGTCCCTGTCAGTCCCTGTTCTTGTAAATCCCCACCCGCACGATTTCCATGTGCCTTTCCGGGCGCTTCACCTCGGTGAAGCCGAAGGGGCGGTACAGCTCGTGGGCGTCGCGGGTGACGAGGGAGAAGCGGCGCAGGCCCTGGAGGTCCGGGTGGGCGAGGACGCACTCCATGAGCCAGGTGCCGAGCCCATGGCCGCGCAGCTCGGGTAGCACGTAGACGTCGCACAGGTAGGCGAAGGTGGCCGCGTCGGTGATCACCCGCGCCAGGCCGATCTGCCGCGTCCCCTCGTAGAGGCCGAAGCAGAGGGAATTGGCGAGGGCCTTCGCCACCGTCTCCCGCGGGATCCCCTCGCACCAGTAGGCGGTGGTGAGGAAGGCGTGGATGGCTTCGAGGTCGAGGCGCGCCGGGTCGGTGGAGACGGTGAAGCCTTCGCGGTGGTGCTCGTGCATGGCCGGCGAAGTCTACCTCTTGCCGGCCAGCCAGGCGTCGATCTGCCGCAGGTTGCGCTGCCGGGTGACGCTCGTCTGCCGGCGGGCTTCGCGGGCGAGGGCGAAGGCCTCTTGCCGCCGGCCCACGTCCCACAGGGCGCGGGCGAGCGAGAAGCGGGTCCAGCCGACCTCGGTCGACGTTTCCCCCGCCGCCTGGTACGCGGCGAGCGACTGGTGGAAGACGGTGATGGCGAGTGCCGGATGCCCCTGCGCCCGCAGGATCTGGCCGCGCGTGGACAAGGCCTGGGCCGCCCAGGGATGGTTGGCGCCGACCGATTTCAAGAGGAGGGCGTACGCTCGCTCCGTGGCGTCGAGCGCCTCCTTGTAGCGTTCGAGGTGATAGAGAGAGTCGGCGACGTTGATCAGCGAGGCGCCGAGGTCCTCCGGGGCCGCGTCGGGATCGGCCTCGGCGATGGCGAGGCCGCGCCGGGCGTGCTCCAGGGCCTCCGCGGGGCGCTCCATGGTGAGGAGCAGCGCCGCCAGGTTGCCGTGGGTGATGGAGATGCGGGGATGGTTCGCTCCCAGGGCCTGCTCCTCGATGCCGAGCGCTTCGAGCTGCAGGGCGAGCGACTCGTCGAAGCGGCCGAGGAGGTCGAGGATGAGGGCCAGGTTGCCGAGCCGCACGGCCACCGTGGGATGGCGGGGGCCGAGGCTCCGGCGGGCCTGCTCCAGGGATTGGCGGTAGACGCCGAGGGCCTCGGGGTAGCGCTTGAGGTTGTACCAGGCGTTGCCGATCCGGTTGAGGGTGCGCCCCACGGCGGGGTGGTCGGCCCCCAGGGTCTTCTCGTAGAGGGCGAGGGCCTGCTGCTCCAGGGCGAGGCCGCCGGCGTGGTCCCCCGCTTCGTCGAGGATGCTCCCGAGGTTGCTCTGGAGGTCGGCTTCCATCTCCGGGTAGGCGGTGCTCCCTCCCAGGCGGGCGAGGCTGGCCTCGGCGAGCTGCGCCCAGCGCTTCCCCTCCTCGTACTTGCGCAACCGGAAGCCGCTCATCCAGACGAGGTCGATCCAGGCATGGGCGGCGAGGGCGTCGTCGCGTCCCCGGGCGGCGGCGGCGAGGGCCTGGAACAGGGTCTTCTCCGCCGCCTCGTAGCGGCTCGACGACTCTTCGAGCATGGCGCGTACGCGCAACGCCTCCGCTTCAGCCGGCGGATAGCCGAGCTTGCTCGCCGCTTCCACGGCCGCGGCCGCCACGGGGAGGCCCTCGCCGTATCGCCCCGTCGTCCACAGCGTGCGCGCTTTCGCCACCTGGGTTTCCACGGCGTCGAGAGCGCGGCGGGCGGCGGGGGCGGTGGGTGGGCGCAGGGGAGCGGTCAAGGCCGTGGCGTCGGCGCACTCGTCGAGCCCCGGCAGGCCGTGGCTGGCCTGCACCGCCTTCTCCACCAGCCCCGCGCCACCGGCGGCGAAGAGATCGGTCAAGGCCCGCACGTCGCGCAGCCGGCGGTCGAGGCACTGCATGCGGAGGTCGAGCAGCTCGGGCGACTGCTCGCGCCGCACCCGCGTGGCCTCGCAAGCTTCGGTGCGCAGGGACGCCCAGGAGCGGGTATAGGCGTCGAGGCTCTTCTCCACTCCCTTCCAGGCGTCGGCAGCGTAGGGCCGGCCTGAAGCGAGGAAGGCACGGCGGATCGCCGCTTTGCGCCCGGCGTCCCACACGCCCGCGAGCTTCTCCCCGCCGCCGGTGCAGAGGCGGGCCTGCCGCTGCCCGGCCTCGTAGAAGGCGAAGGCGCCCGCGGCCAGGAGCACCAGCAGGGCGCCCCCGGCGCCCCGGCGGCGCAGCGCGGCTGAGCGGTCCCGCCCGAGATCGGCGAGCAGCGCGTCCATCGACGGATAGCGCTGCTGCGGGTCGGTGGCGAGCCCCCGCAGCAGGATGCGCCGCACCCAGGCCGGCACGCGGCTGCCGGCCGGCGGCTCGCGGATCCGCCCGTGGGCGGTCTGCTCCAGCAGGTCCAACAGCTCGTTGCCTTCGTAGGGAGGGAAGCCATAGAGCGCCTCGTGCAGGGCGACGCAGAAGGAGTATTGATCCGCCCGCGCATCGAGGCGGCCGCCGCGCAGGGCCTCGGGGGCCATGTAGCGGGGGGTTCCCACCACCACGCCGGCTCTGGTCAGGGGAGTGGTGAGCCAGCCGGCGCGGCCGGCTTCCGCGGCCGGGGCCGCGGGCTCCGGTGTGTCCTCGCCGCCCGTGGGGCGGGCGATGCCGAAATCGAGCACCCGCACCCGGCCGTCCTGGCCCAGCAGCACGTTGCCGGGCTTGAAGTCGCGGTGGAGGAGGCCGGCCGCGTGGGCGGCGGCGAGCCCGCGGCCGGCGGCCTGGAAGACCGTGAGGATCTGGCGCCAGGGGCGCTCCTGCGTCTCCAGCCAGGTGTCGAGCGACTCCCCCTCGGCCAGCTCCATGGCCACGAACACCCGGTCGCCGGCCGTGCCCGCGTCGTAGACGTGAACCACGTTCGGATGGGCGAGGCGGGCGAGGGCCTGTGCCTCGCGCAGCAGGCGGGCCTGCCCCACTCCCTCGCGGGAGCGACCGGGGTGGAGGAGCTTGAGGGCGATCTTGCGGTCGAGCTCGGGATCGTAGGCGGCGTAGACGACGCCCATGCCTCCCCGTCCCAACTCGTGGAGGATGAAGTAGCGCCCCAACAGCTCGCCGCCGTGGAGCGGCTCCCCGGGAAGAGCCTCTCCCACCGGCTCCGTGGCCGCAACCGCAATACGGGCGCCTGGGGCGCCGATCGTGCCGGCGCCAGGGCGGAGAGAGTGGGTCTCCGAGTCCTCCGGCATCGCTTGACGTTGAGCCATTTACGT
Organism: Thermoanaerobaculia bacterium; assembly: GCA_036275055.1. Taxonomy (GTDB): domain Bacteria; phylum Acidobacteriota; class Thermoanaerobaculia; order Multivoradales; family UBA5704; genus DATARR01. The sequence goes on along the minus strand of DASUEN010000023.1, from coordinate 32,998 downwards.
CCTTGTGCATTCTACCCCGAACCTTCGGGGCAGTCCCTGCGTAGAATCAGAAACGAACCTTCCGGAGGAAAACCCATGACTCGTAGCCCCGTCCGTCTCCTCGCCCTGCTGGCCGTGGCGCTGCTTCTCGCCGCGTTGCCGGCGGCCGCCCAGATCAACGGCCTCAGCCTGCCGCCGTCCGGCAACAACCAGTACGCCTCCGTCACCCAGGGGATCGGCCTCGTACGGGTGACGATCACCTACAACAGCCCGAAGGTCCACAGCCCCACGGGGGAGGACCGCCACGGCAAGATCTGGGGCGCCCTGGTGCCCTATGGCATGGCCAACCTCGGCTTCGGCACCTGCGGCGACCAGTGCCCGTGGCGGGGCGGCGCCAACGAGAACACGGTCTTCACCACCAGTCACGACGTGCTGGTCCAGGGCAAGCTCCTGCCTGCCGGCTCCTACGGCGTCCACTTCATTCCCGGTAAGGACGAGTGGACGATCGCCTTCTCCAAGAACTCCACCTCCTGGGGGAGCTTCTTCTACGACGCCAAGGAGGACGCCCTGCGGGTGACGGCGAAGCCCGACAAGAGCGACTATCACGAGTGGCTGACTTACGAGTTCACCGAGCGCACTCCCTCCCAGGCCACGGCCGCCCTCAAGTGGGAGGACCTGCAGGTCCCCTTCACCATCGCCGTGGAGCACCCGGACGACCTCTACGTGGAGGCCCTGCGCCACGAGCTGCGTAACAGCCCGGGCTTCAGCTACCAGAACTGGGACGCCGCCGCCCAGTACACGGTCCAGGCGAAGAGCCATCTCGACGAGGGGCTGCGCTGGGCGCAAGCCGCGGCCGGCCCGCCGATCGGCCAGGAGAACTTCACCACTCTCTCCACGCTGGCCCAGCTCCAGGCGGCCAACGGCAAGGTGGACGATGCCAAGAAGACCATGGAAAAGGCCCTCAACGACCCCGCGGCCGGCCCCATCGAGATCCACCTCTACGGCCGCCAGCTCCTGGCGCAGAAGAAGAACGACGAGGCGCTGAAGGTCTTCCAGCTCAACGCCCAGCGCCATCCCAACGTCTGGCCCGTGCACGTGGGGCTCGCCCGCGGCTACGCCGCCGTGGGACGCACCAAGGAAGCCCTGGCCGAGGCCAAGCTGGCCCTCCCCCAGGCGCCGGACGAGGGGAATCGCAAGTCGCTCGAAGGGATGATCAAGTCGCTGGAGGACGGGAAGCCGATCAACTAGGAGGCCCAGACTGGTACGGGCTTTCCCCAATTCCTAGCCCGGCGATTCGTCGCCGGGCTCACTTCCCCTTGATCCAGAACCGCGTCGCCCTCTCTTCCCCTTCGCCTCCCAGGACGGTCCAGAAATACTCGGCCCCGGGCCGCAGGCGCTGGCGCTCGGTTTCGGGGAAGGCGACCTGGCGGCGGCGGGTGGGAGGGCTGGTCCACACGTAGGTCTGCGCGGCGTCGAAGACCTTCACCTGCCGCGGCTGGCCGTCGTCCGGCGTGGTGAAGATGAATTCAGCCGGCGGCGCCGCGAGCGGACCCGAAGGAACCCAGCCCTCGGTCGCCTCGACGCTGCCGCGGTAGGCGTCCACTCCCTGCTCAGGGCTCCCGGGGCCCGCTTCCTGCTCCTTGTGCTCCATCATCCAGATCCCCGAGCCCACGATGCAGAAGGCCAGGGTGGCCGCGAGGGCGAGCAGGGGCGTCCTGCGCGAGGGCCGGCGGATCTCGGTCTCGCCGCGGTTGAAGCGCTGCCAGGCGGCTTCGAGCGCCGCAGAAGGCATCGGCTCGGGGTGGTCGAACGCCTCCTGGCGGGCCATTTCGGCCGAGCAGAGGGCGCAGCCGGCGACGTGGAGGAGCACCGGCTCGGAGCCCTCGGCTCCCTTGGCCTTCCGCACGCGGTAGATCTCCTCGGGGCTCGGGTGCGGCCCCACGGGGCGCAGGGGAATCGGTTCGGTCATGGCGGCACCTCGTCTTCGAGCAGGCTCCTCAATCGTCGCCGGGCGTTCCAGATCTGCACCTTCACGGTGGGGATGGCCAGCGACAGCCGCTGCCCGATCTCCCGGTACGACAACCCCTTCTGCACGTGCAGCAGCAGGCAGGCCCGCATCCCCGCGGGGAGCTTCGCCAGCGCGCCCAGAGTCCTTTTCAGCTCCTGCCGGTCCGTGCTCTGCGTTTCCGCCGAGGGGACGTCGTCCACGATCGCCTCGTCCACGGGCTCCTCTTCGCCGGTCCGCCCCCGGCGGCGCCACTCGTCCCGAGCCACGTTGCGAGCGATGGAGTAGGCCCAGGCTTCGAAGCTGCCGTCGCCCCGGAACTGCCCCCTCGACTTATAGACGGTCCACATCGCGGTTTGACTTAGATCGTCGGCATCGGCCGCCTGGAAGCCGCAGGAAAGGAAGAAGCCGCGCAGGCGGGGGAAGAGCTCGGCGAAGACGGCGCGGAACTCCTCGCGTTCCTCGCGCTCGCCGGGGGTGGGGGCTAGGGGTGGGACAGTTCGCAGCACTCTTCGATCTCAACGCAAGCCGGCCGTCCTGTCAACGCGGGAGGCCGATCTAATACCGCTCCCCTCCGCCGTCGTCTTCTCTTCGACCGGATCTCTCTCGCCTGCCATGGCGGCGGCGAGGCTCGCCGGTCACGCAAAGGACGCTGGACATGAATGGAATCGGGCTTTCAACCTGCCGCCGCACTTTGGCGGCCGCCACCCTCGGTCTGGCCCTCGTGGGGCCGGCGGCTTTCGCGGGCAATCCATGGGTCCCCCTGGGGCCCGACCTGATCAGCGATGGCCAGACGCTGACCAAGGGCCGGGTGGGAGTGACGGGCCGCATCAACGTGGTGGCCCCCAACCCCGCAAACCCGCTGGGTGACGTGTGGATCGGCTCCGCCGGCGGCGGCGTGTGGCACGGCACGGTGTGGCCCAACAACTTCTGGGAGCCGATGACCGACGACGCTCCCTCGCTCGCCGTGGGTGCCATCGCCCTCGACGGTTGCGGCAAGACCGGCTGTGGCACCGTTTGGGTGGGGACCGGGGAGGACTCGATCCGCCGCGACACCCAGTACGGCGGCGGCATCCTCAAGGGGACGTGGAACTCCAGCACCAACGTCTACGACTGGACAGTGCTGGGCGACAGCAAGTTCGCCCGCGGCTCGATCACCAAGATCGTGCTCGATCCCGCGACGAGCGGCAGCGAGAAGGTGCTCTTCGCCGCCCTCTCGACGGGCGAGACCTCGAACAGCACGGATTCCACGGTGACCACCACGCCCGCCGGCCCCTTGGGCATCTGGCGCTCGAAGGACGCCGGGCAGAGCTGGACCAACGTGCTCAACCACCAGACGCCGGCCACGGATTTGGAGATCGATCCGCAGGACCACAAGATCCTCTTCGCCGGCCTGCGGCGCGACGGCATCTACCGCTCGGTCGACGGTGGCAATTCCTGGCAGTCGATCGGCAACAACATTCCGGCGAGCCTTCTCACCGCCTCCGACTGGCCGGAGATCGCCGTCTACCGCACGCCGGGGATGAGCGCCGCCATCGTCTACGTGATGCTCGGCGCCTGCCCCCATCCGCAGGACAAGAGCGATGTCTTCTGGTGCTCGCCGGCCCTCTACGGCTCGACGGACGGCGGCAACACCTGGCAGCTCACCACCGCGGCGCAGAATCCGCCGGCCCCCTATGGCGCTCCCATCTCTGGCTACTCCGCCTACACCCACGCGCTCGCCATCGATCCCTCGAATCCCACGACACTCTGGTACGGCGGCATCAACCTCTACAAAACGGTGAGCGGCGGCCTCGCCTGGAACACCGTCGGCGACTGGTCGCTCCACCCGGACCATCACCAGTTGGCGGTCTTCAAGGCGAAGGGGACGAAGACGGGGCTGGTGGTCTACGACGTCAACGACGGCGGGCTCTTCGTGGGCGATGGTGAGGACGTCTGGGATTCGGGCTTCCAGCAGGGGCTGGCCGTCACCCTCTTCCAGTCCGTCTCGGCCTCGCCGGCCGCGGGCGACAACTTCATCATGGGCGGCACGCAGGACAACGGCACCAACGTCTACCAGGGGACCGAGATCTGGGAGCACGCCGACGACGGCGACTCGGCCTCGTCGGTGATCGACCTCGACGATCCGGGGATCCTCTACGACGTGTACTACGGGGCGAACCCCCGCCGCTGCAAACCTCCGGGCCTGTGCCAGTTCTCCTGGCCCACGATCGCCTGGGGGCTCAGCGAGGTTTTCGACGTCTCGTGGTACCCGCCGCTGGTGCAGGACCCCACCGGCTCCGGCGGCCAGCACCCGCTCTACTTCCCCACCACGCGGCTCTATCGCAGCACGGACGACGGCGATTCCTGGACGCCGATCTCCACGGCCCTGGGCGGCGCAGCCACGATTCCGGAGCTGGCGGGAATCCAGAACCCCATCTCCGCCGTGGCCGTGGCCCCCTCGAACCCGAACCGGATCTACGTCGCCTACTACGACGGCAAGGTCTTCACCACGGCGAACGGGGGGAGCGCCTCTCCCACCTGGACGCTCGCGGCCGCGGGCCTCCCCGGGCGGCCGGTGACGGCTTTGGCCGTCCATCCCGTCAACGACGCCACGGTCTTCGCCGCCTTCGCGGGCTTCGGCACCCACAGCCTCTACCGCAGCACCAATGCCGGCACCTCCTGGGGGGCGCTCGACGACAGCATCCTGGGCGATTTCGCGGGAGCTTCGGTCAACACCCTGGTGATCCAGCCCGCCTCGCCCTACCCGGTGTGGGCGGGAACGGACACGGGAGTCTACTCCCGGGACGACGCGGATTCCTCCGTCGCCATCTGGTACAAGTCGAAGGGACTGCCCAACGTCGCCGTCTACGGCTTGGAGCTCGCCAAGGACGGCAAGTCGCTCTACGCCGGCACCCACGGTCGCGGCGTCTGGTGGCTGTCGCTCTTGCCGGACCTCACCATTCCCGACTTCTGGGAGGCGGCCTGCTGCGGCTACTTCGACCCCTACGTGCCGGCGCCCTACGTGGGCGTCTCGGTGGCGGGGTTCGACCCGGGTGAGCGGTGTTCGATGAGCCTCTACGACACGGGGGGACGGCTGTGCTCGACGGCCACGGTGGATGCCGACGGCGGCACGCTTGCCACCGACGCCCACGGCTTCCTGGTGTCGAGCAAGGAGGGCTATTACACCAACCGCAAGGTCTCCTGGGCCTGCTACGGCGGTGCCTGCGCGGGCGGGGTGGACTTCTCGCGCTGCACCGTCGGGGAGGTCGAGGTCGATTGCGGCCGCCGCACGGCGCGCTCGGCCGTACGCACGCCGCAGGAGACCAAGGAGGCCTCGAGCACGCTTCTGAGCTTCACCTCCCTGGGGAAGGAAGGCTCCTTCACCCTGACGCCGACGCTCAAGAAGAACGGCGGCCTCTCCACCGCTCTCTGCTCGGTTTCCTTGGCCTACGCCTCCGGGGACGACGACGAGCGCGTGCTCACCCGGGCCGCGGATGCCATCACCTCCGACCGGCGCTGCCAGGATGCCGGAGTGCGGGCGACCGTCACCGGCTCCTCGGCGGCCGGCGGGCACGAGGACGATGGTCCCAAGCCCTTCCGCCTCTCCCTTTCCGCTCCCGAGCAGATCGGGGTGCAGCTCGTCACCGAGGTGACGGGCAACGGCATCGCCTCCTTTGCCGTGGGCTCCTACGGCGTGCCGCGGCAGGGGAGCCGGGTGGTTCCCCGCGTCGCCCTCGCCGGGCGGGCCCGGGGCGGCCGGGTGGAGGTGACGGAGACTTCGTCTCTCGGCACCTGCACCTTCGGCGTGGACACGGTCGAGGGTGACGCTCCCGAGACCGTGGCCGCGGGGATCCAACGGGCCTTCCTGGACCGGCCGGACACCTCGGTCTTCCAGCTCGGCTCCGGCTGCCCGGCGCGTCAGAACGCCCGCGACGTCAACCTGCAGGGCGCCGTCCTGCAGTTCGCCCTCGGCCGCCAGGTGGCGGTCAACAGCACGGATTCGGGTCTCTCCTTCACCCTCGGCAGCGAGCGCTGAGCCGCTGCCGGCTTTGCCGTAGATCCAGTTCCGGCGAGCCCCGCTGCGGCGGGGCTCGTCCCTTTTTCCTCCCCTACCGCCAGTCGCCGTTGAGCTCGAAGGCCGCCCAGGAGTAGGGGTGGGAGAAAGCGCCGCCGTGGAGCATCTCGCGCTGCGCCTCGGCGAGGGCCACGTCCTTGGAGAGCCCCGAGCGGAGCTTGGCGTAGAAGCGGGGCATCAGGTCCGCGCTGGAGCGGTCCGCGACCGACCAGAGGGCGGCGAGGACGGTGCGCGCGCCGGCATACTGGAAGGCCCGGGTCAGCCCGATCAGCCCCTCGCCGCCCTCCTCGCGCCCCAGGCCGCTGTCGCAGGCCGAAAGGGTGACGAGGTCGGCGTCGAGGCGTAGGCGCTCGAAGATCTCCCAGGCCTGGAGCATGCCGTCGTCGCCGTTCACGCCGGACCTCGCGAGCGCCAGGGAGGAGTCGAGGGGAAAGCGCCGGTCGAGCAGGGCATGGCAGGCGAAATGGAGGTAGCGGGCCCGCACCGGCAGGCTCTCCAGGCGGGCCTTGGTGGCGTCGGCACCGGTGTAGACCCGGGCGTCCCGGCCGTAGAGGGCGGCGAGGGCGCCGACTTCCTCCCGCGCCCCAGGCAACGGTGGGAGGCCGGCGTGATAGCGCCGCAGCGGCGAGGCGCTCGGCTCCACCGCCCCCGGTGAGGGGGGGTTGGTGGCGGGATCGGCGAACGCCACCAGCGGCCCGCCGCCGGCCTGCGGCCTGCGGCCCGCCTTGAGCTGGGCGTAAAGGGTCGCCGAGAGCACGGTGTGAACCGGCTTCCATTCGAGCAGCCACTGGGCCGGCTTGCCCGGGCGCACCAGGGCGGAGAAGGGAAGGACGTGGAGCGGCCCGTCCGGCGAGATCAGGATGCGCTCGGCCTTGCCGATCCAGGGCGCGGCAGGGGCGATCAGCAGGTCGTAGAGCTTCCTCCCCTGGACGAGCAGGGCCGGCTCGGCCGGCATAGCCTCCCGGCCGCGCAGGATCAGGCTGCGGAAGACGGCGACCTCCTCGGCCAGGGCCTTCTCGCCGGCCGGCAAGTGGAAGACCCGCAGGTCCTCCGCCTCGCCGGTGCCCGCGGGCGTGACGATGAAGAGGACGGTCTCGCCCTTTCCCACCAGGTAGGAAAGCCACACGGTCCCCGGATCGAGCGCGTTCCTGGCCGCCGCCAGGTCCAGCGGCCGGGGGTGGCGCAGCGAGGCGTAGCGGGGGGAGGCGCGGACGATCGATTCCTCCAGGGCCGAGCGTTCGTTGCGCAGCCGCGAGAGGATGACGAGCTTCGCCTCGAGCTCCGCTTCATGGCGCGGATCGGCCTCGGCGATCTCCATCTGGGCGTTCCGGAATCCCTCTTCGAGCTCGCGCTGCCTCTTGAGGAGCGGGGCCGGGATGTCGGCGCTGAAGGCGAGGTCGCGCTGGGCGATCTGGGCCAGCAGGCCACGGGCCCGCCACCGCTCGAGCGACTGCAGGGCCGCGGCGCCCTTGCCCTGCTCGATCTCGAAGTTGATCAGGTCCTGGTAGACGCCGGCCAGCCCGTTCTGGAAGTCTGCCTCGGCATCCTCCGTGCCGCCGAGCGTGCCGATCTGCGCCTCCAGGGCGTCCACGGCGGCGGCGAGTGTGGGCCCGGCCTCCGCGGTGCGCCCCTGCCTCCAGAGCACTTCTCCGAGGAGGTTGAGCGACCGCGCTTCGATCCGGCTTTGGGGGAACAGCCGGCGCCGGATGGCGAGGGCCTGCCGCGTATAGCGCTCGGCCTCCTGCAGGCGGTTGCGCTGCAGGTCCAGGTCGCCGAGGTATTGCAGGATGTCGGCCTCCTGCTCCGTCCCCGGGGCGACCCGGCGTTGCAGCTCCAGGGCCTGCTCGCCGAGGCTGACGGCGGTCCGGTAATCTTCCCGTTTCGCGGCAATGGCCCCCAGCATCGACAGGCTGAGCGCCACGTCCGGGCTTCCGGGGGTGACCCGGGAGCGGATGGCGAGGGCCTGCCGGGCGCAATCCTCCGCCTCGCCGAGCCGGCCCTCCTCCTGCAGGACCCAGGCGAGGTTGCTCAGCCCGATGGCCTCTTCCGGCGATCCCGGAGCCTGCCGCCGCTGGATGGCGAGGGCGCGGCGGAACAGGGCCTCGGCGTCCTGGTAGTTGAAGCGTTCGCGGGCGATGATGCCGAGGTTGGCGAGCAGCTTCGCGGTTTCGAGGCTCTGGGGCGCCGTGGCCTCGAAATGCCGCAGGGCAGCCTGATCGTACTCTTCGGCGAGGGCGAAGTCGCCGCGGTCCGAGGCCAGCGCCGCCAGGTTCGTGCGGTTGCGGGCCAGGTCCTCGCCATTGGGGTCCACCCGCTGCAGGATGCGGTTGGCCTGGACGAAGCAGGCCTCCTCCATGGAGGGATCGCCGCTGGCGCGCGCCAGGAGGCCCAGGTTGTTGAGCAACTGCCCCTCTTCCAGGCTGCCCGGCGCCCGCCGCCGGACGAGGCCGAGAGCCTGGAGGTAGAGAGGCTTCGCCCGGCCGAGGTCGCCTTGCCACAGGGCGGCGATCCCCAGGTTGTTGAGGGTCGACGCCCGCTCGAGGCTGTCCGGCGCCAGGTGGGCTCGCAGCTCGAGCGCCTGGAAGAGGTGCGCTTCCGCCGGCTTGAAATCCCCGCGGAGCAACGCCTCGCGGCCGAGCAGGTGCCGCGCGGCGGCCTCCTCCAGGCTGCCCGGCGCGGCCGTGCGCAGCAGCCGGAGGGACTCTTGCAGGTCGGCCGCCGCTGCGGCGAAGCCGGCCTGACCCAGATGGACGACGGCCCGTTGCTGGAGGACGAGGGCCGCGAAGCGTATCCGCCCGGCTGCCCGCGCCCAGCCCGCGGTCTCCGCGAAGGCTTGGAGCGCCTGCTCCCGCCTTGCTTTGGTCTCCGTCTGATCCCCGCTGTCCTGGTGGCTCTCCCGCGCCGCCCGCCGCGCCCGGGCGTAGGCCGCACAGCCCGCGATCTCGGGGCGCGCCGCTGCCCGCGGGCTCGCCTCCAACTGCCAGTCGCCGGCCGGCATCTTGACGGTGGAGACCTTGTCCCTGCGCTGCACGCGGAGCTCGAGGGGAGCGCGCGGTGCCTGCTCGATCTCCAACTCGGCCACGTCCGTGCAGGACCGCAGGGCGCCCGTGGCCTCCTTGGGATTGGCGGGCGGCGCCGCCGGGCGCCGCCAGGAGAGGAGGACGTCACCCACCCGCAGGCCGGCCCGCGCCGCCGCGCCCTGGGGGGCGAGCGACTCCACCGCGACGCCGCCGGTGCTCCTGCGGGAGCACGCACCGAGCACCAGGAGGACAAGGGAGAGCAGGAGCTGGACAGTCCGCCGGAGGTCTCGCATCGCGTATCATCCTCCGGCCAATGCTAGCAGGGCTCATCTTCGAAAAGACGATCGGCCGCATGAGGCGGCGGCGGCTCGATCACCGCGCCGTCCAGGAGCTCAGCCGCTCGCTGGCCCTGATCGTCGACCGCGAGGCGGTGGAGGCGAGTGTCGCGGCCCGCCTGCGGGAGCTGTTCGATCCGGAGCGCATGGTCATCCTCCAGCCCCATCCCGCCAGCGGCAGCTTCCAGCCCGGCTTCTCCTTCGGCCTGGAGGAGCCCGAGCTCTCCGGCCTGCACCTGGCGGTGCGGGGGAAGCTCGCGCGCTGGCTGACGGTGAACGAAACCTGCCTGGTCCTCGACCGCCAGCCCGGGGTCCACGAGTACCTCGATCCGGCCGAGCGCGACCTGCTCGACCGCCTGCGGCTCAATCTCTGCGTCCCCATGATATCGCTCAACCGGCTGACCGGGATCCTCCTCCTGGGTTCCAGCCGGCCGGGGTGGACCCTGGGGCGCGCCGGCGTCGAGCTCTTGAACCTCCTGGCTTCCCAGGCCAGCCTCGCCTTCGAGAACGCGGCCCTCTACCGCGCCCAGCGGGAGCGCCTGGACCGCCTCTACCGCGCCGAGCGCCTGGCCGCGGTGGGGCAGCTCGCGGCAGGCGTGGCGCACGAGATCCGCAATCCGCTGACGGCGATCCGCTCCACCATGCAATACCTGCTGGGCAGCCTGGAGCCGAGCGAGCCCAAGCACCAGCTCGTCGCCGATCTGCTGAGCGAGGTGGACCGCATCAACAGCACCGTGGGCGGCCTCTTGAGCCTCAGCCGCTCGGGCGAGCTGCGGCGCACGGAAATCGACCTTCAGGAGCCGCTGCGCCGGGCCTTGCAGCTCGTCAAGGCGCGCGCCGCCGAGCTGCGGGTGGAGATCGCGAGCGATTCCGGCGATCCCGGCGCCTTGCGCGTCCTCGGCGACGCCGGCCAGTTGCAGCAGGTCTTCCTCAACCTGCTGCTCAACGCCGTGCAGTCGATGCCGGGCGGCGGCCGGATCTCCGTGGCCGTGACGCCGCTCACGGCCGGCGCCCGCTGGGCGGAGGTGCGCATCGCCGATACCGGGCCGGGGATCCCCGCCGATCAGTTGCGGCGCGTTTTCGATCCCTTTTTCACCACCAAGCGGGACGGCACGGGGCTGGGGCTCGCGATCTGCCACGGCATCGTGGAGCAGCACGAAGGGGAGATCCAGCTCGCGAGCCAGCCCGGAACCGGGACCACGGCAGCGGTCCGCTTACCGCTGATCGCAGAAGGGGAGGCGGAGACATGGCCGGAATCCTGATCGTCGACGACGAAGCGCCCATCCGGCGCATCCTTTCCGTGCTGTTGCAGGAGCGGCGGCACCGCGTCACCGGCGCGGGCTCGGGGGAGGAGGCCCTGGCCGTCCTCGCCGAAGCCCGGCCGGACCTCGTGCTGCTCGACCTCAAGCTGCCGGGGATGGACGGGCTGGAGACCCTGAGCAAGCTGCGCGCCATCCAGCCGCAGCTCCACGTGGTGATGATGACGGCGCACGGCACCATCTCCTCGGCCGTCGAGGCGATGCGGCGCGGCGCTTTCGACTACGTCACCAAGCCGTTCGACAACGACGAGCTGTTGATGATCGCCGACCGCGCCCTCGCGGCGCAGCGGCTCTCCGCCGAGGTCGAGTCGCTGCGCGAGGATCTCGAATCGCGCTACGGCTTCAACGAGATCGTGGGCGTCAGCCGCGAGATCCAGGAAGTCTTTCGCATGATGGCCAAGGTGGTGCGGGTGGACGTGACGGTGCTGGTCACCGGCGAATCGGGCACCGGCAAGGAGCTGGTGGCGCGCGCCCTCCATCGCCGCAGCGCCCGCGCCGAAGGGCCGTTCGTCGCCGTCAACTGCAGCGCCATTCCGCAGACCCTCGTCGAGTCCGAGTTCTTCGGCCACGAGAAAGGCGCCTTCACCGACGCCCGCGAGAGCCGCCCCGGCAAGTTCGAGCAGGCGGACGGCGGCACCCTCTTCCTCGACGAGGTGGGCGACCTCGCCCTGGACGCCCAGGCCAAGCTCCTGCGCGCCCTCCAGGAGCGGCAGATCCAGCGCATCGGCTCCCGCGCGCCCCGCGCCGTGGACGTGCGGGTGGTGGCCGCCACCAACAAGGACCTGGAGAAGGAGTCGCGGGAAAGCCGGTTCCGCGAGGATCTCTACTGGCGCCTCAACGTGGTGCACGTGCGCCTGCCCGCCCTGCGCGAGCGGCGGGCCGACCTGCCGATCCTGATCGATCATTTCGTCGACCGTTTCAACCGCGAGTTGGGGCTGGCGGTGAACGCCATGGCGCCGGAGGTGCGCCAGCTCCTCTGCGACTACGCCTGGCCCGGCAACGTGCGGGAGCTCGAAAACACCATCTGCCGCGCCATGATCCTCTGCGAAGGGGATACCCTCACCCTTTCCGACCTCCCCGGAAGAGTGCGCGGCGAGCCCGGCGAGGGTGGAGCGCCCCGCTCCGACCTCTCGCGCCTCAGCCTGGCGGACGCCGTGGCCGAGGCCGCCGAGCGGCTGGAAAAGGTGATGATCCTCTCCCGCCTCGCCGAGCACCGCGGCAGCCGCACCGCCACCGCCGAGAGCCTGGGGATCTCCCGCAAGACCCTGTTCAACAAAATGCGCCAGTACGGCCTCAGCGGCGACGAGAGCGAAGAAGGAGCAGGCTGATCATCGGACGGATCGGTCCGATCGGTCGGATCCGTCCGATTACTCAGTTCGCTCAGGCCGCTCCCTCGCCGTCGCGCAGGCGCAGCCCGCCCCGCATCGAGTCGAGGTAAAGCCTCTCCAGGTTCTCGTAGCGCAGCTCCTCGCGGCTGCGGGTGAGCACCTGCCGCCCTTCCTGAAGGAGCCCGGCGCGGTCCGCGAGCTGGCTCGCCCAGAACAGCTCCTGCATGGTGACGAGCAGCGCCTTCCCCTGGTCGCGCAGGGTTTCGAGCAGCTCCACCACCTCGGCCGCCGACTTGGGATCGAGACCCGAAAGCGGCTCGTCGAGCAGCAGCGCCGGGGCACCTTTCAGCAGAGCCGCGGCGATCCCGAGCTTGCGCAGGCCGCCGGGGCCGAGCTGCGAAACCCGCTGCCCGAAAGCCGATTCGGGAAGCCCCACTTCGCGCAACGCCATCTCGCACTCGTGCCGCGTGGGATGGCGCCGGCCGCCGAGGCGAGCGAAAAAATCGAGGTTCTGGAGCGCAGTGAGCCGGTGATAGAAAGCCGTCGTATCCGCCAGGTAGGCGATTTTCTCCTTCGTGGAGAGCGGCTCCTCCGTCACGTCGAGGCCGCCGATCCGCGCCTTGCCGGCGGTGGGCGCGGTGAAGCCGAGGAAGAGGTTGACGGCGGTCGTCTTGCCGGCGCCCTTCGCGCCCAGCAGGCAGTAGATCTCGCCGGCATCCACCCGCAAATTGAGGGCGTCGAGCGCCAGGTGCCCGTTCGGATAACGTTTACTGAGATCGATGGCCTCGATCATGGATCACCCCGCATCGGAGCGTGAAAAAGCGAACAGCGCCGCCACGGCGAGCGCCAGCGTTTCGCAGGTGAAGAGCGCCAGGCCGGGCCACGCCGCCGCGAAGCCGCGAGATACGGATGCCTCGTGGAAATGGAAACGCGGACCGGGTCCGGCGACCGCCCGCCGCGATACGTAGCCGCTGAAGAAAAGGATATGGGGGCTCTCCGGATCGCCTGCATCGAGCGTGCGCAGCCACCCGGCGAGGACCGGCCGGAAGGCCCAGGACTGCTCAAGGAAGCTCGCGTCGCGCTCCAAACCCGTGCCCGCGAGCCGCGCCGCGAGGTCCGTGACCAGCGAGGCGGGGGAGAGCGACCCCAGGGTCCGCGCCAGGACCGCCTGCCCGAGCTTGCGCTGCACGACCCGGCGGCGCACCTCCTCCTTTTGGGTGAAACGGCGCGTCTCCGCCTCCGCCGAGGCCCGTTCCCAGGCGAAGCCGTCCGACGCCGCCCATTCCAGCGGGCGCCACCGCCGTTCCCGTCCGGCGTGTTCGCGGGCGATCCGCTGATCGATCAGAACCATTTCCTGGGCGGTCTCGCCCTCCGCGGGAATGGGGTGCAGGCGATGGGCCAGCAGGCCGCCGAGGGCCGGCACCACGATCACCGCCGTCACCCACAGCCAGGCCAGGATGCTGAGACTGCTCGAGGAGTCACGTGCCATGGAGGAGACCAGCAAAGCGGCGAGGGTGGAGAAGAAGATGGCCCACAGGCCGAGAAGCGCCACCAGGCTGGCCTTGACGAAGTCCGCACTTTGGAAAGGGATTCCCGCGAGCCCTGCCGCGAGCAGGCTCAGGGCCCCGCCGGCGAGGAACGGCGCCGCCAGGCAGCTCCAGATCGCCAACAGCTTGCCGGAAAAGATCTTCCAGCGCGCCACGGGATAGGAGAGCACCAGCTTCAGAGTCCCGGTCCGGCGCTCCCCGCAGACGGCGTCGTAGCCCAAGAGGAAAGCGGTGAGGGAGAGCACCACGCGGATCACCAAGGTCCAATCGAGCGGTGGCGATGCCGGGAGCCGCTCGTTGCCGCGATGGAGGTGGAAAAGCTGCGGCGTCACCAGGGCGCTCAGCGCTTGGCGGTAGACGTCCGGCGTCGCCGACTGGCCGCCGTCCACCACCAGGGAGAGCCGCCAGGGAGGCTTGACCGCCGGCTGCAGGACTTCGACGGCCCGATCCACCGTGGCGCCCGCCAACTCCCGGGCATGATCGCGCGCCAGTGCCTTCTGCTCCTCCCCCTCGGTGCGGAACCGCGCCGCCGCCGTCACCGCCGCGACCAGCATCAGAAAAACGATCAGGAACGCCGAGGCCCGGAAACGGAACGTGACGGTGAGCTGGCGCAGCTCGTGCCGCGCGACCACGGCGACGATCCCCCGTCCGGAGAGCTCCGCTCCCATCGTCCTGGACGGCGCAACGTCCACGTTTTCAGGCAGGGTCATGCTGCGCAGCCTCTCCATCGCCGTTTCATCCCAGGTCGTAGCCGCGGAAGCGCGTCCACGCGGCGGCGGCGGCGAGGGCGTTGAAGACCAGCAGCGCGAAGGCGGCCGCCGCGCCCTGGCGCAGGGAGTCAGGGAAGTCCGGGCCGCGATAGGCGAAGCGCGGCAGGTCGTCGAGGGGAAGGCGACGCGAGCGGTTCTGGATCGCCTCCTGGTCTTGGCGCATGCGGGCCGCTACCGCCGGCTCGCTGAGGCGGCTGAAGAGGCGTCCCACCTGGTCCGGCGGCACCTCCTCGGGAGCGAGGCCGAGGTAGCCCGGCCAGGGATGAAGCGCCGCGGGCGGATCATCGGTGAACCAGCGCCACGACCGGAAGGCGCCCTTGCGTTCCAGGTACGCGAGCAGCGTGAGCCGGTAGCGGCGAGCGGCGTCCAGGAAGCGGTCGTGCTCGGCCATGGACGTGCCGGCGAACGACTCCGACACGAGATTGAGGAGGAACGCAGGAGAGACCACGGCCAGGGCCGCTCCGATCCTTTCGCCGGTGCGCAGCCGCGCCTGGTATCGCTGCTCGATCGCGAAGACCTGCCCGGCTTGCCGGGCTCCGCGAGGCACCTCGCCGCGATAGAAGCTGGCGAGCGAATCGTAGTAGGAGGCGGAGCCGTTCCGGTAGCGGACCGCCTCGTGCTCGCCGCTGGCCAGCGAAATGGCGGTGTGGCCGTTGAAGCCGGTACGCAGCGGATCGCGCCGGAGCTCCGCGGCGAGATGCCGGTTCCGCTCCGCGGTGAGCTCGGCCACCTTGTGCTCCGCGTCTCTCCGGGCGCCTGCGACCGGCGCCAGATCGCTGGCCACCGCCCGCGCCGCCTGGGGAATGACGATGGTGAGGACGAACCAGACGAGGACCGAGAGGCCGAGGGCCCTGGACGTGCTGCGGAATTGAAGCGAGATGAGGAGCCCCAGGAGCAGCATGAGGAGAAGGTAGGCGACGTAGGCTGCCACCAGGCCCCCGACGCGCAGCCACTGATCGGCGGTGAGCGGCACCTTCACCTCGAAGCGGAAGAGCGCCAGGCTCACCAGGAGCCCCGCGGTCAGCGGCAGGAGCAGGGTGAGGAGGCCGCCGGTGACTTTGGCGGCGAGGAAGGTGCTCCTCTTCACGCCATGGGCGAACACCGCCCGCAGCATGCCCGTCTCCCGTTCGCCCACGATCGCATCGTGAATGAGGAGCAGGGCCAGCAACCCGAGGACGACGCTCACGATGGTGGTCAGGTCCGCCGCGGGCGCCGAAACCAGCAGCTCGTTGCTGCGGTAGCCGCCCGTGGCCTCGGCGGGAATGGCGAAAGGATGAATCGCCACCTCCGTGCCGAGGCGGGAGTCGAAGCCCTGATCGAGAACGCTGAGCGGCTCCGGAGGGCGCACCACCACCGGTTGCAGGTAGGAGTACACCGAAACCGCCGCCAGCTCCTGCCGGTGGCTCGCGACCCGCTCCCGAAAGCTGCCGAGGCGGAGGTTGTAGTCCCGCGCCGCCACCAGCGTGGAAGACCAGGCGAGCCCGACCGTCAGCAGCGCGCCCACCCAGAAGCGGAAGCTCGCCAAGTGATTGCTCAGCTCTTTTCTGACGATCGCGATGAACACCTTGTCTCCCCCTCGAATCCTGACGGTATCCATTCTCCAGGACGGAGTATATCCGGTGCCAGTGCACCCTCCGTGCCATCCTCAGAAGGCCGTTTGCTGCGTCTTCCCGGAGCGGCGGGGTAGGCTGTTACCCCGGCGTGGGTAAGCCATTACCCACGATGTCCCCCTCTACGTTCCGAGATCCGCCGAAACCTCACCGTTTTCCAGATTTTTAGGACCTGGCAAACCCCTTGCACGAGGCCCCCTGGCGTCGGTCAGCAGCAACGATCCAACGAACGCAAACGAAAGCCGGGAGGCGCGATGCTTCGCACGAGCAGTTACACGATCTTCGTCAAGCTGCCGGATCAAGAGGAAGACGTCCTGCTGGTTCACGGTTACACGGGGGCCTACGACCGTGTGTCGGGCAGCGTGGCCTCTTTCCTGCGTTCCCGCGAAGCGAAGCGTTCGCCGAAACCGCTCTATGGGGATTGGAGCGCGGAGCCCGAGTCTTCCGAAGCGGGCACGGTCTCAGAGGCGACGATCGGCCGGCTGCGCGAGCAGGGCTACTTGACTGAGCTTTCCCCGGATGAAGAAGAAACCATTTTCTCGCGCCTCGCCGTGAAGCTTCACGAGCGCGCATTGCGGCAGGCTCCGAGCTACATCTTCATGCCCACCTACGATTGCAACTTGCGCTGCTCCTATTGCTATCAGGACCACATGCGCACCGATTGCAGCTTCAAGCACCTGCTGCGCACGATGCGCAAGCCGGTCGTCGACCGCATCTTCGCCGCCCTGCCGCGCCTCGAGGAGCTGCACGGCCTCCCGCCGCAGCCGGCGCGGCGCCGCAACATCGGTTTCTTCGGCGGCGAGCCGCTGCTGGCCGACAACCGCGAGGTCGTCGAGCACATCGTGATGAAAGCTTTCGAGATGGGGGAGGCCGATCTCTGGGCGGTCACCAACGGCACCGAGATCGACGCCTATCACGACCTGCTCGGCCCCGCCGGTATCGCCCGCCTGCAGATCACGCTGGACGGGCCCTCGCAGGAGCACGACAAGCGGCGGATCTACGCCGACGGCTCCGGCTCCTACGAGCGGATCGCCCGCAACATTACGATGGCCCTCGAGCTGGGCGTGGCCGTGAGCGTGCGGCTGAACGTCGACCGCACCAACCTCGCCAACCTGCCGGCGATCGCGGACGAGATCGTCGCCCGCGGCTGGGACCGCTCTCCGGGCTTCGGCGCCTACACGTCGCCGGTGCGGGCCGGGAATGGCAAGACCGATTCCAAGACGACCTTCAGCTCGTGGGACCTCGACCGTGCCCTGACGCGGATGCGCGAAGAGCACCCGAACCTGAGCGTGCTGGCCCGTCCCGACGAAGGGATGCGGGCGAAAGCGAGCCGCATCTTCGCCGACAGCCGCGAGGTCCTCCCCAGCCTGCGGCCGAGCTTCTGCAGCGCGCACGACCGCATGTACATCTTCGATCCCTTCGGCGACATCTACACCTGCTGGGAGCGGACGGGGGACACCAACGTCAGCATCGGCAAAGTCACGCCCGAGGGCGAGGTCGAGCTGCGCAGTGATCAGTTGCAGCTCTGGCATGGCCGCACCGTAGCCAGCAATCCCGTCTGCCGCCGTTGCCGCTACGCCCTGCACTGCGGCGGCGGCTGCGCCATCCTGGCCTTGGATCAGAACGGATCTTTCAACTCCAATTATTGCGACGGCTTCGCCAACCGTTTCCGCGCCAGCGTCGCCGAGGCCTACCTGGAGCACGTCTCCGGAGCCGGCCCGGCGCGGGTGCAGCAGCGGGTGTGTGATCTGTAAATCCTAATCTGTTATCCGGCGAGGAGAGATGAGCCATGAAAAAGTCCCGCGACGAGATGACGTGTCTCAACGGTGCCGCGTTCCGCATCGGTGCGGAAGCTGTCCGCGGAAGTGGGTTGGAGGCGTTGCTGGACGAGACCCTGGCGGAGGTCGTCGGCGGGGACGGCCTCAACACGTCGTGCACCGAATTCACCTGCAACGTTTACGCGCCGCCGCCACCGCCGGTGGGCTGAGGTCCAATCGTCCCGCCGTGTTAGTTCCGGCTACGCCGGGTTAGGAGGATCTGATGGATTCGTGCCTCACTCGGGCTATGACAAGCCTGTTGGTGCAGAATAAACAGATCGAATCGGAGCTAGAAAGCTTCAGGCGAGAGCTGAGGAGGGATCTAAGGGAATTGCCGCACCGCTTCACCCGGGTGGTGCAGTACGTCCAGGATCACTTGTTCGATCCTAGTCTGAATGTCAGTTCTATAAAGCGTCATTGCCGGATTCGCGACAACAACTTCAGCATATTGTTCCGCAGCGCGGTCGGGGTGACGCCTCGGGTGTACATAGAGGCCTTGCGGATCGACGCCGCGGACTACTTGCTGAAAAGAGGCGATTTCGAGGTCTACCTAATCGCCATGGCGGTTGGTTACTCTCATCAGGAGACGTTCTTCCGAGCATTCCACCGCCGTTTCGGTTGTCCTCCCTCCAATCGCCGATATAGGTCAATGGGGGGCAGAAAAGACGTCAGGGCCAATTGCAAAGAAGAAACGGAAAGTTGAATTGAGCAGATAAGACCTCAAACCAGACTCTGGGTTCATCCTGTAGAGTATGCGAGCAAGGTCGGCAATAGAAGTCGTTGCGGCCTTAATCTTCAAAGGGGGTCGATTATGCCATCGCTGCCGATCCTGGGGTCGAGGGAAATCACGTCGGCGACCATGCCCAACCTTAAACCTTCGGAGTACAATTACTTCCTCGAGCGTGCCGATGTGGTGTGGGGTGTCAACTTTCGCTCCATGGCGTTCGTCCGCCTTACCCCGGGGCAATACGAGAGGGCAAGGAAGCTATTGGCCGGGTCTGCGCCAGAAGACGAGGAAAACCGGTCCCTGCAGAAGGACCTCCTGCGTGGCCAATTCTTGGTTCCGGAGAGCTTTGACGAGCTCGATCATCTCAAGTTAAAGAATCGACTCTCTCGATTCGGCGGGAATGGGCTCGCGCTGGTGATTGCGCCAACATTGCGATGCAACTTTGGTTGCGAGTACTGCTATGTGGATCTCAATGCTGGTAAGATGTCGAGAGAGGATTGCGAGCGCCTTAAGAAGTTCTTCAATCGGCGATTACCCCACGATTCCATGGCTGCAATCGTGTGGACGGGGGGTGACCCTTCGTTGGCCATGGATGTGGTTGAAGACCTGAGTGGGAGCTTCTTGACAAGTTGTGAAGGCAAGAACTGTCGCTATGAGGCATCCCTTATCACTAATGCTTACCTATTGGACGACAAGATGCGGGCTTCGCTCCGCCGCTCGCACGTATCCTTCCTCCAAGTATCACTCGACGGTAGCGAGGAGTTCCACAATAAGACTCGTCACTTACCCAACAAAACCTCTACCTACCAACGGATCATGGACAATGTTGCCGATACCTGCGAAGAGGTGACTATTTATTTGCGCATCAACATTGATCGGCGTAACCAAGCCGGTATTACGGATCTCCTCGATGACATAGAACGCCGCGGGCTGAAGCAGAAGGTCCGCATCTACTTTGCCCATGTGGACGATGTTAACGAGAACAGCGCGGGTTACGGCGAGAACTGTCTGACGGTGCAGGAGTATGCAAGGGTGGAGGAGCGTCTGATTCGAGAGTCTTCGGAGGCTGGGTTCCTGCTTGGCGGTAGAGTACTGACTCGGCCAGTGAGCACTTTCTGCGGCGCCAATGCGAGTAATTACTACGTTGTGGACTCGAAGGCTAACCTCCTCAAGTGCTATCACGACCTCGGTGCAGCGGAGCGCAAAGGGGTCGGCCGTATCGGTGATAACGGCGAAGAGATTATAACAAACAGCCAAAATCTGGTGAAATGGATGGGTTGGGACCCCTTCGAGATCGACGAGTGTCGTACATGCAAAGTGCTTCCTCTGTGCATGGGCGGCTGCAGTCACAAAATCATGAACAGCGGCCTTGACGTAGAGCGCGGCTGCCTAAAACTTCGCTTTACAATGGAGCAGGTAGTTGAAACCGTGGGCCTTAGGCTTTCCAGATCCCAATCGGGTGGCTCCCAAATCGGCGGCTGCGGTAGTTGCGCTGCAGCGGCCGCCATGAACGTCTAGGCGAACCTATCCAAGAAAGGAGATTCAGATGGACTTCCTGCTTGAACCTATCATCACCATCGAGACAGAGCTCCTCCCCAGCCAGAGTGATGCTGCGACCAAGCCCTGCTGCTCGAGCGGCTCCGGCTGCTCAGACGGCGTCGCTAGCAACGTTGATACTAAAGACGTTTAGAAAGCGGCATACGCCGGAATAAGGCCCACGTGTTTTCCGCTCTTGCCAGGCAGCTCGCCGCCCGCTGGCCTGGCTTCTTTCCTTGGTCGGGCGCCAGTCTGGAGGGCGACCTGGGGAAACCGGGCAGTCTGAGGTGCTTCCTCCCGCATTTACTGCGGCATTGGAGAGTTGCCCTCGTCGCTGGTCTGGTGATGTTGGGGAGCGTCGCTTTGCAGCTCCCTACACCGCTGCTAACCAAGTATCTAATCGACAATGTCGTTGCCCGCGGCCAGTATCGGGAGCTTCACTTGGTCGGCTTGTGGCTGGTGATATTCTTGTGTCTGCAAAGCGCCTCGACTTATCTCCAGGTTCGTCTTTTCACTCGCTTCCGTTGTGCAGTCATGTTCGATCTCCGGCGCGAGCTCTTTGAACACATGGAGCGACTGCCGATTCGTTACTTCGAAGAGCAACGGAGCGGTCAAATCATGTCACGTCTGACCGCGGACGTGAATCGCGTGCGCGGGCTTATGGCGAGCAACATCATCAGCAGCCTTAAAGAGGGACTGACTCTCGCCTTCGGCGTGGCGGTTTTGTTCTGGCTGCACTGGAAACTAGCTTTGCTGTCCGTTGCCACACTGCCGTTCTACGTCTTTTGGCTCCTGCACTGGAACCCCAAGGTCCGCACGCTCTCGCGAGAGGTCCAGCAGGGATATGCGGAGGTAGCTGGGGACGTCGTGGAATCCATCTCAGGCATTCACGTAATAAAGTCGTTCCTTGCGGAGCAGGCTGAGCTGGTCAGAATGCTGGCCTCTTTGCGACGTCTGCTCGATACGGAATTCCGCTCGGACCTCGTAGAGACTCTTCTGGCGGTCGGCTCCGGACTCATCAGCTCGCTGGGCAAGGTGGTAGTGATCTGGATCAGTTGCTGGGAAATCATGGAGGGACGTTTGACTTTGGGAACGTTCTTAGCGTTCACCGCTTATTTGCGCTATCTCTTCGATCCTTCTCGGAACCTGGTGGGCCTGAACTCCAGCGTTCAGCAGTCATTGGCTGCGCTGGACCG
Source organism: Thermoanaerobaculia bacterium (assembly GCA_036275055.1). Classification (GTDB taxonomy): domain Bacteria; phylum Acidobacteriota; class Thermoanaerobaculia; order Multivoradales; family UBA5704; genus DATARR01. The sequence continues at coordinate 11,752 of DASUEN010000023.1, read as the reverse complement.
GATCTATCAACTACTGGACGAGAAGGCGGAGCCCAAGGGGGGTGCGGTGGCTGATAGGATGATCAGGTCCCGGGGCCAGATCGAGTTCCGCAACGTCAGTTTTTCCTACCGTGGCGGGGAGGCAGAAGAGATCTCCGACGTTAGTTTCACGGTAGATGCGGGTAAGAGTGTTGGTCTCGTGGGACCCAGCGGCTCAGGCAAGACAACGCTACTCAAGCTGTTGCTGCGGTTTTATGAGCCCGACGCGGGAGCAATCTACCTCGACGGTTTCGATATCCGGGATCTCCCTCTGGAGTGGGTCCGCGGACAGGTCAGCTCGGTCTTCCAAGAGCCGTTCCTGTTCAGCGGTGACGTGCTCTCGAACGTGCGGGTAGCGAATCCAGATGCCCCCTTTGAGGAGGTCGTGGAGTGTTGCCGGCGGGCAGGTGCGCACGATTTCATCGAGGCCCTCCCCCAAGGGTACGAGACTCGGGTTGGAGAGCGGGGAGTTTCCCTTTCGGGAGGGCAGGTGCAGCGGCTAGCGATCGCTCGCGCATTTCTCAAGGGAGCCCCCATACTGATAATGGACGAGGCAACCTCGTCGCTTGACTCGACGACCGAGCGCGCCTTCCGGGAAAGTCTGACCCGCCAACTGCGCAATATCACGACGATTATCGTGGCCCACCGGCTCAACACGGTGCGCAATGCCGAACAGATCGTCGTCCTAGACCAGGGCCGAGTCGTTGAGGTTGGCCGCCACGACGAGCTGCTATGCCTCAAAGGCTGTTATCATCGCCTATACGAGGACTACTCCGCGGAGGCGGAGGAAAGCTCTCTTGTTGCGGACCGGACTTATGCAGCTTCCTAAGGGGATCGACATCGTTCTGGTTGTCCCGCTGATCGAACCAACGGGAAGCCCCGTCCAATATCTCGATGTCGAGATCCTTGCTGCCTGTGTCCGGAGCTCCGGGTTCAGCGCGGCTCTCCTCGACGGCCAACTCCACGGACTGAGCGTGGCCGAGTCTCTGGAGGTCGCCGTCCAAGCGCAGCCGGCACTGGTCTACTGGCATCTGCCCGGCCGACGACAGTACCAAGCCGTCGCTGGAGCCCTCGCGCAACCGGTGGACGCGGCGGGAATCCGTATGGTCGCCGGGGGCTACTTTGCCTCCCGCCACTCTGCGACGATCCTTTCCGCAATGGACGGGCTCGACGCCATAGTTCACAACGAGCTCGAAGGGCCGATAACCAGCCTCCTGCGCGGCTTGGCGCGGGGTGATTCGTGGGATGAGTCGCCGGGCCTTGCCGTCCGACGTGGCGGGATGGTAGTGCACAACCCGCCTGGGCGCCTCCTAGAGGACTTGGATGCGCTGCCAATGGCCGCCGAAGACCTTTTTCACGCCGGTCGTTTTCGTAGTGGCCAGAAGGTTCTGATTAATCGAGGATGCAACAGTAACTGCTCCTACTGCGGCCTGCAGGTTCCTTATCGCAAAGCCTTCACCGATTCACAGGGGTTTTGGCGCTCGCGGTCGCCTCGACGGATCGCCGACGAGATCGAAGTTTATGTCACCCGTCATGGAATAGAGCGGTTCGTTTTCGAGGCCTTCGTGCTCTTTGGCTACGACAAGCATGGAGAGGACGTGATCGGAGGCATTGTAGAAGAGATCGAGCTGCGAAGGCTGGAGATCGAGATCTCTTTTGTGACCCATCCAGGCGCGCTGGCACGTAATCGGCATCTTCTACCTCAGCTACGCCGAGCCGGTCTGCGGGATCTCTACCTTGGCATTGATTCGGGTCTTGAGCGAGCACTCAGACTGTATCGTGTCGAATTTGGCATCTCCGATATCTATGCTGCCCTTGATGCCTTGCACTATTACGGCATCCCATTCAACGTCGGATTTTTCTTTTTCGATCCTTATATGACCTTTCATGAAGTCCGTGAGCAACTTGCTTTCCTCCGGAGTTTGCGGCCCTACTTCGGTCATATGCCACAACCCTACTCCTTTTTTCTGGACCAACAGCTCCTCGGCTCGGCCCTGCACCTCAACTCAGAGATGCCTCTTGTCGCCATGCTCGCCGCCGATGGGCTCTTGGTGCCGACTGATCCCCTCGCCGCCGACCCGGCGGCACGATTTGCTGATGCACGAACAGGTCGATACTACGCCGCACATCGGCGGCTTCGTAGAGGCGAGGCCTTCCACGCTTTCCGACAGATCTCGGCCCCCTGCGTGCGGGAGGCCGCTTTTGAGGAGCTTCCACTCGATGTGGCCGAAGATCTCTGGGAGATCCTTGCTGCTCATCCAGAGATGAGCGTCGATGAGGCGGCTGCCGCTGCAGAGGAACGGCTCCGACAGCGTCTGGAGGATAGTGGAAAATCGGCCATTGAGATCTCAGAGTTCGCTCTTTGAGCGGAACACTCGATGGCGGAGGTATTTTTATGGAAAGGACGACGACCAGCAACCTGGAATCATATTCGCTGTTGGAAAGGTTCGGGCGTGACTTGCGTTTCGGCCTGCGATCTATGGCGCGGCGACCTGCGGTCAGCATCGCTGTCGTCCTGACCCTGGCGGTGGGGATCAGCGCGAGTGCCACGATCTTCAGTTTCATCGATCACCTGCTACTGCACGATCTTCCCTACCCTCGATCCGAGGAGTTGGTCGCGATCTGGGAGAGCCAGGAAGGGACGGCGGGAGAGCCACAGCCGGTATCAGAGAGCAACTTCGAAGATTGGGAGTCTCAGAGCGGAGTGTTTACTGCCCTTGGCGCCTTTAGCCCCTGGCTCCCTACGCTCAGGGGAACTGGTGAGCCTGAACGCATCGTGGGAATGTCCGTCTCGGCAGGATACTTTGAGGCTCTCGCCGGGCGTGCCTTGATCGGGCGCATCATTACCCACGAGGATGACCGTGGCGGGCACGAGCAAGTGGTGGTGTTAAGCCATGCTCTCTGGCGTCGCCGCTTCGGCGCGGATCCCAGTATAGTGGGTCGCTCAGTGACCTTGGGAGAGACGAGCTACACAATTCTCGGAGTGCTACAGCCGTGGTTTCGACACCCCCGGCCTGACTATTTCGACAAGGTAGATGTTTGGCGTCCTCTGGCTCTAGCCCCTGATCCAGCGGAGCGGGGGGGGCGCTATCTCAAGGTTGTGGGACGAGTGGCACCGAACGTCTCCCTCAAGCAGGCAAGTGTAGGGATGGAAAACCTCGCACGGTCTCTGGCTGAGAAGTACCCCGTTTCCAACCGCGGCTGGGGAGTGATCGTCCGTCCCCTGCGAGAAGAGTTCGTGGGCAAGATGAGACCTGGCTTGACGGCCCTCGCCGGTGCCGCAGTGTTGCTTTTCCTGATCGCCTGCATCAACGTGGCAAATCTTTTGCTTTCAAAAATGCCTACCCGGAGTCATGAGATCGGTTTGCGCATCGCCCTGGGAGCCGATCGCCGCAAGCTCCTCTCGCAGCTCCTTGCCGAGTGTTGGGTTCTCGGGCTCGCTGGGGGGGCTCTCGGGCTCCTGCTCGCGGCCTGGGAGATAAAGCTCCTGCGAACGAGCTTGCCGCCGTTAGCTCCCGGCCTTTTGGATGTCCGTGTGGATGGGCCGGTACTCGGCTTTGCCCTCCTTCTATCTTTCCTGGCTGTGGCGCTTTTCGGCATGCTGCCCTCGCTGCAAACTCTCTCACCATCGGTGAGCGGAGCCATCCGCGACCAAGCCGCCAATGCCTCGGCAAGCCGGCGCAGCTCCTCCTTGATGTTCGCCTTGGTGGCTGCTGAAGTGGCGTTGACCCTAGCGCTCTTGGTGGCAGGAGGTATGCTTCTACAAAGCTTCCGTGCCTTATGGAGAGTTGATCCGGGTTTTCGCTCTGAGCGGATGCTCATGCTCGAGCTCAGTCTCCGGAAATCCAAATACGCGAACCCCGCAAGTCTTACCGCGTTCTTAGGCGAGCTCGAGGCCCGCGTCAAAGCCTTACCGGGTGTGGCTTCCGCTACCTTGATCAGTAATGCCCCGTTCACTACGTGGAATACCGCAAACTACTTTAGACCTGAGGGCTGGAGCGCTCCTGCACCTACGCCGCCGCCCGATGCGGAGTACCGTGTAGTGAGCGCTGATTTTTGTCAGGGGATGGGCTTGAAGCTCTTACAGGGCCGGCCCTTCTCCCGCGTCGACCGTGAGGGAGCTCCCGGTGTGGTGATCGTCAACCGGGCTCTCGCGGAACGCTACTGGCCGGGTGGACGTGCCGTTGGCGAGCGGCTTACTCTCGACGATCCAACCCAAGGTCACTGGCTCCTTGTCGTCGGCGTGGTTGCGAACGTTCTCGGCTCCGGCCTGGGTAAGGAGCCCAAACCCACGATCTACCGACCGTACGCTCAGGCGCCCCAAAGCTTCATGTCCTTGATGGTTCGGGCCACGCAGGGTGAACCAGAGGCTCTCGCGCCTTCGTTGCGCAAGACCATCGCCCAGGCGGACCCGGATATCGCCGTCGCCAATGTGCAGTCCGTGGCGGGAGCCATTCGCGATTCGCTGGCCAACGAGCGCGGGAGGGCATTGGTTCTCGCCTTGCTAGCGCTGACAGCGACACTGCTCATGGCCGCCGGTTTGTATGGCGTGCTCAGCACTGCTGTAAGCCAACGAACGCGGGAGTTCGGCATCCGAATGGCTATCGGCGCCTCGGAATGGAAAATCCTCGGGCTCGCGCTATGGCGAGCTGGGCGAGTGGTGATCCTCGGGATCGGCATCGGTATCTTTCTCGCTTTCGTAGCGACCCGCCTTGTCCGCAGCTTGTTGTACCAGGTGAGCCCGGCCGACCCCAAGATCCTTATCATTTGCATCTTCGTGGAGTTGGGCGTCGCTTTGGTTGCCACGTTGGTCCCGGCGCGCCGGGCCGCCCATATCGATCCGATATCGGCGCTTCGCCGCGAATGATCGATGGTCCACCTCACAAATATGGAGGCCATTATGAAGCACCTCGTCCAGCCCTTTCTCTCGGTCCTGGTCTTGTTGCTGGCGAGTGGGGTTGCTCGTCCGGCTGGAGCTCTTCCCTTCGACCCGGCAGGGCACTGGCAGGGCGCGATTCTCGTACGTCCCGGAGAATATGAGATCGATCTCGATCTTACCCTCGAACGATGCGGGGAGCGCGGCTGGTGCGGCCATCTTGTCCTTCCCACAGAGAATTCGAGCCCTCTCGATGTACTTTCTATTGAGGTTCAGGGGGCTGTCCTCTCCTTCCGAACCCGGGATGCGGAGGGTGTGGACTCGGAGTTCAAAGGTACTTTCTCTTCCGACGGCCAATCCATCGAAGGTGTCATTTTCGAGAAAGAACGGCAGGCGCCCTTTACGCTGGCTCGCGCTGAGCAAGCTTCGACAGTGAGGGCGTCTGTTAAGACGCTTTCCGAAAGCGGATCGGAGTTGAGAGAGACCTTCAATCAGGACCGCGGCAAAGTCCGGCTTCTACTGATCCTTTCTCCCACCTGCAGTAACTGCCGGATGAGCGCCCGGCTCGTGCAGAGGTACGTCCTTGCGGCGCTAAACGACCCCCGGCTTGCAGTCTACGTCGTTTGGGAGAAGATTGGCTCCAAGGACTCCTTGGAGACTGCTCTCCAGGCTACGGCGCTACTGCCCGATCCTCGAGTGAATTTCTTCTGGTCCAGTGAGCGGATTGTTGGTAAGATTTTCCAAAAAACCATCGGAATTCAAGGGACGCCAGCTTGGGATGTCTTTCTGGTTTTCGACACAAGAAAAGAATGGCCCGGATCCCCTCCCTCCCCTGATTACTTGATGCACAACCAACCTGCCCATTCCGAACTCCCCCAGGACCGGCTGCTGAATGCTAATCGCTTGGTCGAAAAGGTGAGAAACTATCTTCAGGAGAACGGTACGGCCTCACTTTCGGAGGTGAATGTACCCACTCCATCTTTCTAAACGGCTCTCTAAGTTTCAGATTACCCCCCGCCCCATCCGCCCCGCGATCCGCAACGCCATCTCCAGAGCCTGCTCGTAGTTGAGCCGCGGATCGACCTGCGAGCGGTAGGCGCGCCGCAGATCGTCTTCCTGGATGCCGCGGGCGCCGCCGATGCATTCGGTGACGTTTTCGCCGGTGAGCTCGAAGTGGACGCCGCCCAGTTGCCCTCCTGCCTGCTCGTGGAGGTCGAAGGCCGCTTCGAGCTCGGTCAAGACGTTCTCGAAACGCCGCGTCTTGTAGCCGTTCGCAAGGGTTTCGGTGTTGCCATGCATGGGATCGCAGACCCACAGCACCGTCCGCCCCGCCCGCCGCACGGCGGCGAGGAGCGGAGGGAGCTTCTCCGCGATCTTGGCGTGGCCGAACCGGTGGATGAAGGTCAGGCGGCCGGGCTCGCGGCGGGGATCGAGCGCGTCCGCCAGCTCCAGCAGCGCTTCGGGCGTCATCGACGGCCCCACCTTGACGGCGACCGGGTTGGCGATGCCGCGGAAATATTCGACGTGAGCGCCGCCGATCTGCGCCGTGCGCATCCCCAGCCAGGGGAAGTGGGTGGAGAGGTTGTACCAGCCGGCCCGGCGTGGCACCTGCCGGGTCTGCGCCTGCTCGTAGAGGAGCTGCAGGGCCTCGTGGCTGGTGAAGTAGTCCACCCGGTTGATCTCTCCCGATTGCGGACCGGCCAGCGACTCCAGGAAGTGGAGCGAGTCGCGGATGGCGGCCACCCGCCGGTGGTACTCGGCGGCGTGGGGCGAGTGCTGCACCCAGTCGAGGTCCCAGTATTCCGGGTGGTGGAGGTCGGCGAAACCGCCGTCGATCAGGGCGCGGATGAAGTTGATGGTGAGCGCCGCCCGTTCGTAGCCGCGGAGCATGAGCCGGGGATCCGGCGTGCGGTCGGCGGCGGTGAAAGGGGCGCGGTTGATCAGGTCCCCCCGGTAGGAGGGGAGGGTGACGCCGTCGCGCGTCTCCAAGTCCTCGCTCCTCGGCTTGGCGTACTGCCCCGCGAAGCGCCCCACCCGGGTGACCCGGCGGCGGGCACCGTGCACCAGCACCAGGCTCATCTGGAGCAGGATCTTGAGCTTGCTGGTGATCGCCGGCGAGGTGCACTCCTCGAAGCTCTCGGCGCAGTCGCCCCCCTGGAGGAGGAAGCGCTCGCCCCGCGCCGCCTCGGCGAGCTGGCTCTTGAGCCGCTCGATCTCCCACGAAGTGACGAGCGGCGGCAGGCACGAAAGCTCGCGCACGGCCTCCTCCACCCGCTGGGCATCCGGATAATTGGGCTGCTGCAGCGCGGGCTTCGTCTGCCAGGAAGTCGGGGACCAGGTCGCGGTGGTCCAGTCAGTAGCAAGGGTCATGATGATCGACGACTGTACACCAGGACCCGCGAGACCGGGAAAAGACCTGGAGTGACGTCTCCTTTCCCTTGGAGTGCAGGAGAAGGGCGCGGGAGAGACATCCTCCTCCCACTCCAAGATGTCTTCTGTCTTGAATCCTGGGGTCTGTGCCATTCCGGCACCGCGGGGCCGCTGCGCCCCGGGGCGGGTACGGCATGGGCCTTGCACAATAAGGGGTTAGCCCCCGCTGTTGGGGGACTAAGAGAAACGAAAGGTACTCCATGAAGAAACTAAGACCGCTTCTCCTTGCACTTCCCTTGACCATCGCGGCTTTCGCGAGCGTCCAGCCGGCTCGCGCCCAAGCCGTTTGCAACCTTCTCTGTATCATCGGCGACCACTGCTGCGTGATCCACAACCAGGCGAGGTGCATCCCCAACTCGATCCCCTGTCCCTAGTGGATCCTCCCCGGGGGGTGCCTGCCGGTGCCCCCCCGCTTTTCCCTTCTTTTCGAATCCTGCGCCTGCCTCCCCCTACTGCGGCGCGATGAACGCGACGTTCAGGTCGAGCTTCTCGAAATGGTCGGCGGGCACTCCGAAGGTCAGGCCGAGGACTTCCTTGGGAATGGCCTGGAAGCCTTCGGAGATCCCGAGGTCGTTGGGAGCGCTGTTGCTGAAGATGACGAGCATGCGCAGCACGTCGTCTCCCACGTTCTGGATGTAGTGGAACCACCCCTGGGGAAGGACGGCGATCTGGCCGCTTTCGAGGTCGAAGCGTTCCCACTGGCCGTCCGGAAAGCCGAGGCCGATGCGGGCCTTGCCGGCGAGGACGTAGTCGAGCTCGGAGGCGTCCGGGTGCCAGTGGGGGATGCGCACAGCTCCCGGCTGAAGGGTGAGCAGATAGATCGCGAGCCCGTTGCCGGAGAGTGACGGGAAGGTGCTCTGATTGGCCTCCTGGATCGTGCCGCCCTTGGCCACCACCTGTGGCGGGCAGCCCGCGAGATCGAACTTGAACTGCGAGATGCGTCCCATGGGTATCCTCCTTCGAGCTACTTGCTTCGTATTTGCGAGGATTGTAGCTCAACCTTGCAGCCGCTGCGCGAGTTGCTCCGCCCGCTGCTGATTGGCCGCCGCCGGATCCGCCTTGATCTCGCGGCGGGCCGCGGAGGCCACCTTGAGGTCACGCTCCACCGGGCTGAGCCCGGGGGCGTGGAGGGCGTCCCACGTCTGGCTCACCACGATGGCCTCCAGGTTCTGCAGCCGCTCGAGGAAGGTCTCGTTGGTCTGGCGCAATTGCGCCACCTCGCGCTCCAGCTCGCCCGTGGAGGCGCCGAGCTGGCGCTGCGTGGCCTGGACGCGCAGCCACTGGCGGACGACTCTGGCGAGGATCGCCGCGACGGGAATAAAAACCCAGACCCAACCGGCAGGGTTATTCATGTTTGAACATCCTTTCGAATCGCGGGAGGGATCGCCCGGCCTGCTGCGAGACTTTCCCTCCCAGGATTGTACGTTGACGCCCGCCAGGGGTTTTACCGCTTCGTCACCGTGAGGGTGACGCCGTCCACGGTCCAATCCACGTTGTTGGCCTGATAAGCGTCCTTCGCATCGCGCAGCAGGAAGGCGAGAGAGTAGGTGCCGGCCTTGATGTTCTTGGGCACGGTGACCCTGCCCACGTTCACCCACTGGGTGGCTCCCGGCTGCAGGGTGCCGCCGGCGCGGAACGACTTCACGCGCACCGCCCCCGCCAGGCTGAGGCGCCGGGGAGCGAGGTAGACCTCGACCGTGGGATTGGCCAGCGGCACCGTGCCCGGGTTTTCGAGCTTGATGGGGCCGCTCGCCGTGAAGCTCCCTCCCGCCCGCACCGTCGCCGGCGAGGGCTGGGTGGAGACGTACTCGACGGTGCGGCTGAAGGGAATCCACTCCGTGTGGTAGGAGCTGATGAGGCCGTCGCGCAGGCTCTTGGCATGGTCCGGGAAGGCGTCGCGCAGCGCCATGGTGTCGTCGGCGAAGAGGGCGTTCGAGCCGAAGACCTGGAAGCGGTAGTTCATCACCGAATCCCACCAGACGTCCTGGGTCTCCCATGGGTGCTTGAGCCCCCAGGAGTGCCCCAGCTCGTGCAGCATGGAGTGGTTGAAGGAGCGGGGCCCGTCGGCTTCCGTCGCCTCCCAGTCGTCCGTCGACCAGGAGTAATGGGGGTTCAAGGCCACATCGGCTTCCATGAGGACCCCGTTGCGCCGGCGGGCGACGGTGACGCCCAGCGTGCCGGCGCCGATCCCTCCCCAGGTGTCACCGAACTGCTGCAACATCTGCCCGTCGTCCGGAAAGCCCGCGATGTCGAAGACGCCGTTGCCGAACGACCAGGTCGAAGACGCCGGCATGACCTCGAAGACGTCGCCGCCGTAGACGTTCCAGTAGGCCATCTGATGCTGATCGAAAGGCGAGAAGGGTGAATCGTCCGGCAGCGGGTTGAAGACGATGGGGAGCCGCGCCGGATCGAGGTAGACGAAGGGAGCGTAGAGCGGCCGCGGGAGGTCCGCGGCGACGGTGGGAGCCACGCCCTTCTCCTCCCCTTCAGTAGCGGCGACCGGCGGCAGCACCCGGGGCGGCGCCGCCAGGGGCGGGAACGCCAGGGGGGAGGCGAGGAGCACCGGCGTGGGATCGTAGGTCTTGGCCGGGAGGGGCACCATCCCTCTTGGCGCCGGGCGGAGCGCCTTCACCGGCGCCGCTTCCACCTTGGCGACGAGGGAACGCACCGCTCCCACGAGGTCCTCGAAGCGGACGTCGCGCCCATCGAGGGACATGGGGGAACGGCTCTCCCCGCCCGCCACCCGGCTGCCGGCCGAGTCCGGGATCTCGCGGTACATCCCCTGCCAGGCGCCGGTGATGGGCGTCAGGGTAGGCTCAGCCAGGGGGCCGAGGAAGAGCAGGTAGCGCTCTCCCGCCTGGAGGTGAACGGAGACGCAGGTCTCGTCCGTGATCTCCCCCAGCGTGCCGCCCGGGACGGTGATCGTGAGCCGCTCCGGGGCGTTGCCCCGCAGGCGGTCCGCGACGCGCAGGGCGTAGTCGGTGACGATGAGGGTATGCCGGGCGTTCCACCGGCTCGATTTGGACTCCACCACGGCTACGACGACGTTCGGAGACGCGGCGACCAGCTCCTCCCCGTTGAGGGCCGCCACGTGCGCCATCGCGGCACGCGGCCCCAGGAGGGAGAGGACGATGGGGAGGACGAGGGAGAGGGACTTGAGGCTCCGCGACGCTGCTTTCCCTGTCATGGCTTAGGCTCCTTGCGATGGGATTGTGACACAGGAGCAGGGTCCCGTAAGGTGTTTCGTAATCGAAATGGTGTACTCTCTTGACTGCTTCCGTGGACCGCGCGTCCCTGCCCGTACCCCCCGCTCTGTCCACAAACCCCTTGGACAACTTTGCTGTGCGCTTGAAAGGAGGACTGTAATGGCTGATGAGGAGAAGCCCGATTTCTCGGACGTGGAGGGTGGCAGCTCTTCGACCCTGCCCTCGCCGGAGCCTGAGGAGCAGACGTACACCATCGCTTCCGGCGACAGCCTGTCGAAGATCGCCAAGCACTTCTACGGCGATGCCAGCCGATGGCGCGAGATCTTCGACGCCAACAGCGACGTCATCAAGGACCCGGACATGATCTACCCCGGGCAGACGATCAAGATTCCCTCTGCGTGAGAGACAGGAGAGAGAGACCATGAGCTTTAAGCGTACGACGACCCTGATCCTGGTAGGCTGCATCGCCCTGTTCGGCTGCAAGAAGAAGGAAGAGGCGCCGCCACCCGAGACCGTGACTCCGGCAGCGGCCGAGACCCCCGCTCCGGCACCGACTCCCACCCCCGTTCCCTTCAAGGTCACCTCGATCGACCTCGGCAAGGCGATCGGCGCGGACAAGAAGGTCACCGACGCCACCACCACCTTCGGACCGAAGGACACCATCTATGCCGTCGTGAGCAGCGAGGGGGACGCGGGCCCGGCCGTCAAGCTGACGGCGAAGTGGACCTTCGGCGACAAGAACCAGTCCGTCAAGGACGAGGACCAGACGGTCACTCCCAACGGCAGCGCCGGCGCCACCGAGTTCCACGTCTCCAAGCCCAAGGGTTGGCCCGTGGGCAAATACAAGGTGGAGATCCTGGCGGACGGCACCTCGGCCGGGACTAAGGAGTTCGAGGTCAAGAAGTAGCCGGAAAGAGGGAACCTGGGCGGGGGCGGGCTTGCTGTCCCCCGTCCAAGACCCTCAGCATCCCGGCCCTCTTCTCCCGCCCACCTCTCGGGAGTCGCCTAAACGAACAGGTACACCCCCGTACCCGGCGGGTATACCCCCCTCCCCAGACGGGTATACCCCTGTACCCGGCGGGTACGCCCCCTTCCCCACGCGGGTACACCCCCGTACCTGTCCGGTACACCCCCCTCCCCACGTGGGTACCCCCCTGGACCCGGCGGGTACGCCCCCTCCCCGGGCCTAGGCGCTAACTTTCCGGGGGAGCGCCGCCCGCCC